>NZ_KB906672.1 GCF_000381525.1 Peptostreptococcus anaerobius VPI 4330 = DSM 2949 | reverse complement strand
GTTATTGCGAGTGGAAGAGTTCTGGAAAGTTCTACCACAGAGGGTAATAGTCCCGTACACAAAGCCAAGAAGACTCTTGATATGATCCAGAGTACCACGAGACACGTGAAACCTTGTGGGAAGCAGGGGGGACCACCCCCCAAGGCTAAATACTACCTAGTGACCGATAGCGTATAGTACCGTGAGGGAAAGGTGAAAAGAACCCCGGGAGGGGAGTGAAATAGAACCTGAAACCCTGCACTTACAATCTGTGGGAGCGCATTATTGGCGTGACCGCGTACTTTTTGTAGAACGGGCCAACGAGTTACGTTATGTGGCAAGGTTAAGCACTTAAGGTGTGGAGCCGTAGCGAAAGCGAGTCTTAACTGGGCGACATAGTCACATGACGTAGACCCGAAACCGGGCGACCTACCCATGAGCAGGATGAAGCGAAAGTAAAATTTCGTGGAGGTCCGAACCCACGTACGTTGAAAAGTGCGGGGATGACTTGTGGGTAGCGGTGAAATTCCAATCGAGCTCGGAGATAGCTGGTTCTCCTCGAAATAGCTTTAGGGCTAGCCTTGAATGTAGAGATGTGGAGGTAGAGCACTGAATGTCCTAGGGGGTATTGCACTTACCGAAGACTATCAAACTCCGAATGCCATAATCTTTTATTCAGGAGTCAGACTATGGGTGATAAGGTTCATAGTCGAAAGGGAAAGAGCCCAGACCGTCAGCTAAGGTCCCTAAATGTATGTTAAGTGGTAAAGGATGTGGGATTGCATAGACAACCAGGATGTTGGCTTAGAAGCAGCCATTCATTTAAAGAGTGCGTAATAGCTCACTGGTCGAGTGATCCTGCGCCGAAGATTTCCGGGGCTAAAACATACTACCGAAGCTACGGCATCGAAAGATGGGTAGAGGAGCTTCCCATGCAGGATGAAGCAGTACCGTAAGGAGCTGTGGACAGTATGGGAGAGAGAATGTTGGCATGAGTAGCGAGATGAAGGTGAGAATCCTTCAGGCCGTAAACCCAAGGTTTCCAGGGGAAGGTTCGTCCTCCCTGGGTTAGTCGGGACCTAAGCTCAGGCCGAAAGGCGTAGGCGATGGACAACAGGTTGAAATTCCTGTACTACCGATAATCGTTTGAGAGATGGGATGACACAGTAGGATAAGCTGAGCACACTGTTGGTTATGTGTGTCTAAGTATTGAGGCAGAT
>NZ_KB906671.1 GCF_000381525.1 Peptostreptococcus anaerobius VPI 4330 = DSM 2949 | reverse complement strand
GGATACGATGGGGAGCGAAACTAAGTAGCGAAGCAGCTGATTTCACACTGTCGAGAAAAGTCTCTATCGAGATTAAAGGTACCCGTACCGCAAACCGACACAGGTGGGTGAGGAGAGTATCCTAAGGCCAGCGAGAGAACTGTTGTTAAGGAACTCGGCAAAATGACCCCGTAACTTAGGGATAAGGGGTGCCCCAGAAATGGGGCCGCAGAGAATTGGCCCAAGCGACTGTTTACCAAAAACATAGGTTTCTGCTAAGTCGCAAGACGATGTATAGGAGCTGACGCCTGCCCGGTGCTGGAAGGTTAAGGGGATCTGTTAGAGCAATCGAAGCAGTGATCTTAAGCCCCAGTAAACGGCGGCCGTAACTATAACGGTCCTAAGGTAGCGAAATTCCTTGTCGGGTAAGTTCCGACCCGCACGAAAGGCGTAACGATTTGGGCACTGTCTCAACAACAGACTCGGTGAAATTGTAGTCCCGGTGAAGATGCCGGGTACCTGCGACAGGACGGAAAGACCCCATGGAGCTTTACTGTAGCTTGACATTGGGTCTCGGTACTACATGTACAGGATAGGTGGGAGACTGAGAAATCTGGGCGTCAGTTTAGATGGAGTCATCCTTGGGATACCACCCTTGTAGTATTGGGACTCTAACCATAGGCCATGAATCTGGTCTTGGGACACTGTCTGGTGGGCAGTTTGACTGGGGCGGTCGCCTCCCAAAAGGTAACGGAGGCGCTCAAAGGTTCCCTCAGTACGGTCGGAAATCGTACGAAGAGTGTAAAGGCAAAAGGGAGCTTGATTGCAAGACATACAGGTCGAGCAAGGTAGAAATACGGACTTAGTGATCCGGTGGTTCTGCGTGGAAGGGCCATCGCTCAACGGATAAAAGCTACCCTGGGGATAACAGGCTTATCTCCCCCAAGAGTCCACATCGACGGGGAGGTTTGGCACCTCGATGTCGGCTCATCACATCCTGGGGCTGTAGTTGGTCCCAAGGGTTGGGCTGTTCGCCCATTAAAGTGGTACGCGAGCTGGGTTCAGAACGTCGTGAGACAGTTCGGTCCCTATCCGTCGCAGGCGTAGGAAATTTGAGGAGATCTGTCCTTAGTACGAGAGGACCGGGATGGACATACCTCTGGTGTACCAGTTGTTCTGCCAAGGGCATGGCTGGGTAGCTATGTATGGAAAGGATAAGCGCTGAAAGCATCTAAGCGCGAAGCCAACTTCAAGATAAGATTTCCCACCGCAAGGTTAAGATCCCAGGAAGACTA
>NZ_KB906670.1 GCF_000381525.1 Peptostreptococcus anaerobius VPI 4330 = DSM 2949 | reverse complement strand
AGACGCACTAGACTTAGGATCTAGCGCCTTTGGCGTGGGGGTTCGACTCCCTTCATCCGCACCAAGTTTATTTTACAATTTTATATGCGGGAATAGTTCAGTGGTAGAGCGCAACCTTGCCAAGGTTGAAGTCGCGAGTTCGAATCTCGTTTCCCGCTCCATAAAATACACTATTAATGTGGGTGCATAGCTCAGCTGGATAGAGCAACGCCCTTCTAAGGCGTGTGTCCGGGGTTCGAATCCCTGTGCGCTCACCATTTTAATAGGGGATTCGCCAAGCGGTAAGGCATATGACTCTGACTCATACATTCGGGGGTTCAAATCCCTCATCCCCTGCCAATATAGTGGACCATTAGCTCAGCTGGGAGAGCACCTGACTCTTAATCAGGGTGTCCAGGGTTCGAGCCCCTGATGGTCCACCATTTTTTGAAAATTATGGCGGTATAGCTTAGTTGGCTAGAGCGTTCGGTTCATACCCGAAAGGTCACAGGTTCGAGTCCCGTTACCGCTACTTTTTATGGACCATTAGCTCAGTTGGTTAGAGCGCCCGGCTCATAACCGGTAGGTCTGGGGTTCGAGTCCCTGATGGTCCACCATTTAAATCAAATAATTATTATACCGAGGTGTAGCGCAGTTTGGTAGCGCACGTGGTTTGGGACCATGGGGCCGGGGGTTCGAGTCCCTTCACCTCGACCAATATGTGGTGGGTATAGCTTAGCTGGTTAAAGCGCCAGATTGTGGCTCTGGAGACCGAGAGTTCGAATCTCTTTATCCACCCCATTATTTGATTTTTCATGGCGACATAGCCAAGTGGTAAGGCAGTGGACTGCAACTCCTTGATCTCCAGTTCGAATCTGGATGTCGCCTCTTTATAAATATTCCAAGGTAGCTCAATGGTGGAGCAACCGGCTGTTAACCGGTAGGCTGTGGGTTCGAGCCCCACCCTTGGAGCCATTTAAGCCGAAGTGGCGGAACTGGCAGACGCACAGGACTTAAAATCCTGCGAAACTTATACTTTCGTACCGGTTCGATTCCGGTCTTCGGCACCAGCTTATGGTGTTAAAATACAATATCGCGGAGTGGAGCAGTTGGTAGCTCGTCGGGCTCATAACCCGAAGGTCGTAGGTTCAAGTCCTGCCTCCGCAACCATTATAAATGTCTCAGTTTATTATGGCTCCTTGGTCAAGCGGTTAAGACACCGCCCTTTCACGGCGGTAACAGGGGTTCGATTCCCCTAGGAGTCACTTTGCGGGTGTAGCTCAATGGTAGAGTTCTGGCCTTCCAAGCCAGCTGTGAGGGTTCGATCCCCTTCACCCGCTCCATAGAATTGTGGGAGTATAGC
>NZ_KB906669.1 GCF_000381525.1 Peptostreptococcus anaerobius VPI 4330 = DSM 2949 | reverse complement strand
ATACATACATACATACATACATACATACAAGCATACATACATATACATATAGCTAGACTGACTAAACATATATACATATAAACAACTACATAACTAACTAAACCTAATCAAATAAACCGATACAACTAACTTATCTTTATTTAAACAACTATAATTAGCTTATAACCTTACTGTATAAAGTATTAAAGCCAACTAAACATAATATAATAAAGTAATATATATAAAGTCTTTTAACTAGTATAATATCTAACTTAAACAATTAATTATGTATACTATACTTGATATAACTATCTTAATATCTCTTACATATTATACATATAAAGAAAATAAATAAGTTTACCTAATCTAATTAGCCTTGCGGCGTTTGAACCTTCAATAATTAATTAAATACTAACTATAATGATTTATAAATGTAATATTTAAAGTTACAGTTATGATATGATAATAACGGTAAAAATAGGCTGAAGGCTAGATATATCAATATCTGTAGCGATTTCAGTCTATATTTACCTACCTTCAAAGGCAAAAAAAAGAAAAAGGTTGATATATCTTTTTAACTTTAACCTTTTCTTTTTAAAATAACATATTTCGTTTTATAATTTATCTACACTATTAGAAAAAAAATAAGCCATGTACTATATAATCAAATTATTTTAATCTTCAATATCTAATAGGTCTTTTATATCTTCAAACTTAGTTATATTAAGTAAATCGTTTGGAGTGCATTCAAAAAATAAGCATAACTTCAATAAACTTGACAATTTAAAGTCTGATGTGCCTTTTTCTAAATGTTGATAAGCACTAAGTGAAGTACTTAGCTGCGTGGCTATATATCTTTGGGAGACTCCCTTTTTTTCTCTAAAAGTTTTTATATTTTCTATCTTTTTCAAAAAAATCACCAACTTTTTTATTTTAATTTATAATTATAAAATTCATTATATCAACATCTTCAATAATATCAAAAACTTTTTTAAAAAAAATTAAAAAAACTTTTGTAAAAAGTGTTGACACTATGCATAGTGTCATGCTATACTGAGTTCAAGATAAAGGAGGAACACAAAAAACACAGCCTATAATATTTTTAAGTGGTAGGTAACAGCACCTTGAAAAACAGAACTTTGGTTCTTATAGTCACCAGGTCGGTAGGCTTGTATATTTCGCAACTTTGCGGGGATGCTTATGGTATAAGTGTAAGCGAGCGAAGGCAAGTGCGCAAGTTGAAGGGACTTGATGATATTAATTTTTAAAGTATAGATTAAATATTTAAAGTAAAAATATATTTAAATATTTAATCTATACTTTAAAGAAAGGAGCTGGTAACAATGTCAAAAAAGAAAACCAGGAAAGGGCAAAACCTAGAATTGTTAGAATTTCTAACTGTTCTATTTAATCTTCTTCTAGTTATTTTAAATTTAATATTCGCAGTATTGAATTTATTTTAACTTAAAAAGGTTAATGCTCAAGGGCTGTAAAGTCCTTGAGTGGTGCCCTTTCAAGGTTTTCTAAAAAACTTAAATTTTTTTTAAAAAAAGTATTGACAAGAACAACTAAAGTTGTTATACTGAGCTTACAAAGAACAACTAAAGTTGTTATATATCAATTCGTTCGGTGTAATATGATATAGGTTACAGATTGATACTAAAGTAGATAATTTAATATCTGAAAGACCTCTTTCAATCTTTTGATAGCCGTATAAACTTAAATTCAAAGAGTTAGCAACTTCTAATTGAGTTAGTTCATTCTTTAATCTTAAGTTCTTAACGTTATCATAAACTAGCATAAATACACCACCTCAAAAAAATATATTAATAATATTATATCATAAGAAAGGAGTAAAAACAATGAAAATAATTCAATTAGTCATATCAGTATTAAATTTACTAGTAGCAGGATACTTATTATATCTTATAACACAAAAAAA
>NZ_KB906668.1 GCF_000381525.1 Peptostreptococcus anaerobius VPI 4330 = DSM 2949 | reverse complement strand
TAGTTGTTTAGATTATTACATGAATTGAACCGCCGTATGCCGAACGGCACGTACGGTGGTGTGAGAGGGAGGAGAAAGTCCTCCCTACTCGATTTGCAACTAACAGGAGGGAAACTAATATGCACGAAAATAAAAATGAACATAATGCAGGAACAAAGACTATAAAGAAGATTGAAAAGGCAAATTATGAGGTTATTGTCCATTTTAATGAAAATGCGACTGAAACTATGCAAGATAAATTGAAAAGGATAATGCTTAGGGAAATGGAGCGAGAAAAAGATAAAAAACCTCATAAAAATGATTAGAAAGTCCTTGACAAGTTGTTGCAGGAACAACGGACTTGAATAACTTCAACAACGAGAAAAGAAAGCTGACACAACTGGAAGTCAGGCAGAAGAACCGAAGTCAAGACCAGGGATTCAAGATTGACCCAAGTAAGACTAAAGTCAGGGATGTTGATGTTAAAAAGACCAAAGATTACTTGATACAAAAAGCCATAAATGATAAAATTGAAGAAACAAGGAAATATATAAAATCAGATGAGTGTATTAAAAAGATTCATGAGGGTAAGCAAGGCAAACACATAGTAGGTCATAATAATTACGATGGCAAAAGTTATTTAGCCGAGGAGGTTGACCCACAGGAGCTTGTCGACGCTTATCACGGTACTGGAGATTATAAAATAACTAGCCCAAATAAAAATTGGGTTAAGAAAGAATTTGTATTCGGTAAGGATACAATGGAGTTTGTTGTCGATGAAGTTATTAGAGAAGTAACACCGACAAGATATTTTTCAATACACTATTCAAATGAGGGTACGCATATAGTGCCTAGAAAGGGGCCGAGCAATGGTAAGTCTAGAGGAAATGAGAAGAGCTGAAGGCCATCAAATTAGAATTGTTTATATAAACGGTGAGTCAAATGAAGATTATTGTTCGTATTATATGCATCCAGCCAATGATGAAGAGGAAGCATTGATATTTATAGGTGAACATTTCGAGGCGGAACAGTCTGACATTGAAAGTATTACAATTCTAGACTAGTAGGTGTAACAATGGATAATTTTAAATACATATATAGGATTTTGAAGATACTTGAAAAGTATATGGATTTAGAAGAGTTCGACCCGGAGTTAATAGGGTATAAAGAGCTTGATATAATTAAACCTAGGTGGTCAAGGATAGTGTCAATGTTAAAAGAACAAGAATACATACAGGGTATTGACATATGGTATTCACTAGCCCAAGATTACCCAAGGGTGAAATTGGCTAATCCTCCGATTAGGTAGTTAAAAAATAAATATTTGATTATTGGGAAGGCTGGTGAAAATCCAACCTCCCTTTAATTTATAATATTACTTAATTTTTTTGCATGTCAATAAAAACTGCTATAAAATCAGTTTTAAATCTAGTAACTTATGCGTTTTTCGAATATGATTGATAGCTCTTTGAATATAGATAACCAATATTTTGAGAATTCAGCATCTCCGACATAAAGCCCTAATACTTCTTTAGTGCCTTCTATTGTAATACCTAAAATCACATAAGCAGCTCTCTTTTTTACATAGACTCGTTGCCACCCTTATTTTTTAGTTCTTCTTCTCTTTTTTTTATCAGAATTTTTAATTCTTCAAGGTCATCTGGGCTAGAGTGCTTATTTATAAAAAGTCTAGCAGTACGACGATACCCATCTATTCTAGTCTTTTCTTTGTTTTTTTGTTCCCATTTTCTATTAGCTGGTAACTTGCCAATTTGTTTGTTTTCTTCCATAGACGATTACCTCCTTGTTGATAAATAATCAAATATTGTGGCCACTAAAAAACCTATAGCAGATATTGCTAATAGTATATCTTTAGTTTTAAAGTAAGCTAATGTTAGTGCTAAAGTTGTTACTACTAATAATATGATAGTGTAAAATAAGTATGGAGTTTTTGAAATAAAAAATAGAGATTACAACCTCTTGTGTTAAAATATATTTGACC
>NZ_KB906667.1 GCF_000381525.1 Peptostreptococcus anaerobius VPI 4330 = DSM 2949 | reverse complement strand
TACGTGGACTTTCACCACAGACTGACGGCATGCCCGTCATACGCAAAAAAAACGACCTAGATTTCTCTAGATCGTCTTTTTTGTTTTTAGACTTTTGCCATCGGCAATCATACACTATATTATAACATTTTATGGATAGTTTTAAAAGTCTATTTTTAACTATTTTTTTCCTGTTGATCCAACTCCACCCAATCTCTCTTCTGACTTGGGCTTGTCATCGTCTGCAACTAGGTATTTTACAAAGATTCCCTGTATTACCCTTTCACCTGCCTTGATAAGCACTTCATCATCTGTCAGGTTCCTAAGCATAAATCCAATATTTCCATCATTGTCTGGGTTTGAATAGTAATCAGAGTCTATAATACCAGTAGTATTGGCTAGTACTAGGCCTCTCTTCATACCAATTGAGCTTCTCACATAAGTAGTAAGTACCTCATCATCCCCCATATATGCCTTTATATCTGTAAATATAGTCTTTGATGAACCTCTAGGTCCTATTACTATATCCACTGGTGTACAGATATCATAGCCAGCTGATCTTGATGTACCCCTTTGAGGAAGGACTATATCAATATCTGGATGTTTTCTATGCCTATCTTCTACTAATTCAAAGCCTCTAGTCATACCTATTATGCTCCTTTGATTGAAGCAGCCATTTCCTTAGCTAGCTGTCTTAGGGCTTCTATATCATCCTCTTTCATAGTTCCCTTAGTTTCAACTATAGTTGGCATAACTTCGAAATTTCCACCTTCTGATGCAAATTGTGTCAATTCCTTTACAGCTCCGCCGCTCCATCCATAAGACCCGAATATACCTAGTGAATGGTTTGTAAGCTTGTTCATCTTTAATGTATACATCAACTGGTTCATATTTGGATATACTGAGTTGTTGTATGTACAGCTTCCTAGTATGAATCCTTTGTATTTCCATATATCACTTAGAATGTATGATGCATGAGTCTTAGATACATCATGTACCTTTACATTTTTAATTCCTTCTTCTGCCAAGAATCTTGCTAACTGGTCTGCCATCTGCTCTGTATTTCCATACATTGAACCATAAGCTATAACTACACCTTCTTCGTTTTCCTGGTTAGCCAACTTGATATAGTAGTCTACTATCTTGTCTGGATTTGCTCTCCAAACCAATCCATGAACTGGACATATTATATCTATTTCTAGTGACTTTACCTTCTGTAGAGCTCTTGCAGCCTGCTTTGAATACTTTCCTACTATGTTAGAATAATATCTTCTGATTTCACTTTCAAAGAATTCAAAATTCATTTCATCATCGAAAATAGTTCCGTTTAGGGCTCCGAATCCACCAAATATATCCTGTGAGAATAGGATTTTGTCAGTTGATTCATAACTAACCATTGACTCTGGCCAGTGAACCATTGGAGTATTTACAAATGTCAACTTTCTCTTTCCTAGGTCAAGTACATCTCCATCTTTAACCTCTAGGAAGTTTTCTGGATCTATTTCTAGGTAGTCCTTTATCATTGCTCTAGCCTTCTTGTTGGCTACAAAAGTAAGATTTGGATAAAGGTCTAGAACTGTCTTGTAACAGCCTGAATGGTCTGGCTCCATATGGTGAACTACTAAATAATCTAGGTCTCTACCGTTTAGATTCCTCTTTAGGCTCTCTATAAAACCATCTACCTTTGTTATTTTTACAGTATCTAATAGAGCTGTCTTTTCGTCAGTTATTAGATATGAATTGTAAGCAACCCCCTCTGGAAGCGGCCACATATTTTCAAATAAATGTGTCTCTCTATCGTTTACACCCATATAGTATAAATCTTTTAGTATTTCTACGGAAACTGTATTCATTAAAATTCTCCCTTCATATTACAATAAATAAACTTTTACATTTCATTTCTACCATCATTTTGCTATCTATAAGCATACTTCTCTAATTTTTTTACACAATTAAGTTAATTATACATTAAACCAAGCTATTTGTACATAAGTAGTTCACTTATAATTAAATAATTGTCTTAGTTGTCAATACATATGTTACACTTACGAGAAAGTTTTTCAAAATACTTGCTATTTTATCGAAAATTATAAATGGATAAGTCAAGGAGTA
>NZ_KB906666.1 GCF_000381525.1 Peptostreptococcus anaerobius VPI 4330 = DSM 2949 | reverse complement strand
CTCCTATATTTTTTAGTCACATTTTTCCATTTAAACAACACTACAATCTGGAACTTGTACTCTACAAATTCCTGACACAATCGCCCCTCTAATCCTTAAATCAGATATGAAGCTTTTTAACATCCCTATTTGAGAAACAGATATATCTAAGTCTAGAAATATAGTTTTCCCCATAAAGCGTTTCCCTATTACGGAGCCACTTACCAACATAGTTGTATTACTCCTGTCAAAATAAAACTCTCCATCTTTATAAAAATCTAAGCTTTGGGAATATTTTTTTATAGAATTTAATCTCGTTCTGTCATTGGTAGCATAAATTCCATTCTTTTCAACAACTTCTCTTAATAAAAAATATGTTCTTCCTATTTGTCTATTTTCCATACCCCTGCTATAAAGCAAAACAACCTCATTTGGATAATTATCAATCAAATCTTTTGGAAAAATTGAATCTATTTTTGGAATCTCTCTATCACCATTTTTTCTTAAATCTATTAATTTTTCTCTCACTATAACTCCTCCACTATAACTCCTCCAGGTAATCTAAGAATGTTTTTTTCTTCTCTACCTGCTCACCATCTCTAAAATTAAATTCACTAGGTGTAAATCTATCTATCTGATATTTATTCTCAAAGAAATCTTCTCTCTCTCTTATCAGCCTATCTGTCAAATAATCAAGCTTCTGTCTGTTGGTCTTGATATACTTTGGCATAAATAACATTATATCAAAAGCATATTTGTCAATCATTTCAAGGATTGTGTTTTCTGACAATTCGTTTGTTAGCTTTGTATATGCTCTATCCCAGTCTTTATCTGTTATTTTTTTTATTCCTAGTTCTTTAAGTATTTTTTTTCTAATCTCTTTTTCCATATTCACCCCCCCAATAGAAAGAGGAATAAATTCCTCAATCTATTAAATATCCATAGAGAACCCTAGTTCTTCGACTCCATATCTAATAAGCAACACTAGTTCATCACTAGGCAATTCTTGTATTTTCTTTGCATCATTCTTAACTAGAAATTCTTTTATTTTGTCTTTAAATATCTCATTTGAATAATTTTTCCTTATAAATTCCTCTCCTTTGTTAAGTGCAAAATCTATATAAATGTTATCCTTATTTTTTTCTTCTTCCTCTAAAAGATTTTTCTTAGATTCATCTATTTTCTCTTGCATAACTTCCTTTTTGTACTGCTCGTACTCCTCGTCTGTTTTCTTATTCCTTAAAGAGTTTCTCATACCTTCTTCAACAATCTTAATAAACTCCGATGCATTATTCTCGTTTTCAAATACCATATACTCTGGAACAGAACCAGCAGCAAATCTTCCACCGGCATCTATTCTAGTATTTCCTCTAAAATATAACCTTCTTTCATCTGATATAGCCACTCCATCTTTAATCTGCCTATCTATATTTCCTGTAAGTACAAAATCAAATATGTCTCCAAATAATGACTCATACCTTGTTTCAAGATTAGAAGTTAATACTTGATACCCTTCTGTCCCTTCAGACCCCTTGTCGATTATTGTTCGTAATTTTGTATGAGCTATTGCAATTACACCAATATTCATTCTTCTAAGCTTTGATGTGAGCTTTTTTATAAGTTCTGTTGCCTTTTGCTGTCCACGCCCAAATCCATTGTATGCCTCATTAATCGTGTCACACTTTTCCTTTTTCTTTCTTTCCCACTGCCTACAGATTTCTTGTTCTGCTAGTGGAATTAATTCATCTATAGTATCTAAGCCAATCATTTTAATTTTTTTGGCATCTTCATCATTCGATGCTAACCACGCAACTAATTCTTCTAAATCTTTCCAGCTTTCAATTTGTGTTACATTTAAATCATCAAGCAATGCGTACCCATATTCACTACCTATACCTAACAATAAACCACACCCAGGGTCATTGTATTTTTCTAAAACAATATCTCTAAAAAGAGTTGTTTTTCCAAATTTCTTTGTAGAACGGATATATATCATTGCCTGTGATATATCTGTTATTGTCTTTCTTACTGTCGGTTTTTTAAATGCCATATAATTCTCCTTTATTTATATTTTAATTTGTATTTTAAAAGTCTAAAAAAATAAACTCATAAATATTTTTTCTAATACATCTACAACAATTGCATTTCCTGCTTGTTTATATAATTGGGTGTTACTGCACACCCTTTGTG
>NZ_KB906665.1 GCF_000381525.1 Peptostreptococcus anaerobius VPI 4330 = DSM 2949 | reverse complement strand
AAAAAATAAACTCATAAATATTTTTTCTAATACATCTACAACAATTGCATTTCCTGCTTGTTTATATAATTGGGTGTTACTGCACACCCTTTGTGCTTTTTCAAAATCCTCATCTTTAATTCCCATCAATCTCCAGCACTCTTTTGGTGTCAGTTTTCTAATTCTAAAATCTTGGTTATTATTCTCTATGACTCTTTTATCTCCACCAGAGTTGATTGTTCTGGTAGTTCCACAGTTATTATCTTTAAAGAATCTTAACCCCTCATCTCTTCTTTCTTCACAAACAACTTTATATAGATAACTATTGCCACCGATACCCCCAACAAGCTTTAGCTTATCATCTACAACATGAGGTTCTCTGTTTCCTCCACCCATAGTAGTTAAACTTGGAGCTAATCCATTATCATCATAAACTCTGAATATACTAGAATTACTTCTTGTGTTAGTATCATATTGACCTATCTGCTTAACTTTAACACACTTAGGGTCTTTGAAATCTCTAGCACACAGAGTATCACGCCAGTCTTTTTCTTGTATTGATTTCTTTTTAGAGTTAAATGTTGAGAACTTAATCTTATCTATCTGTTCTTGAGATAAATAGAATTTCTCATCTACAGTATCTTCTAATAAATCTCTCATTCTTAATTTTAGAGGGAATTTTTCTGGGAACTTATATGGTGTGTGTTCACCTAATATACTTACACAAAAAACTCTTTCCCTATTTTGTGGGATTCCATAATCTTTAGCATTAAGAACTTTCCAATAATTTGTGTACCCCATATCCTCTAATATCTTTAGCCATTCTTCAAAATCACTTTTGAATTTCTTACCAACTAAATTCTTTACATTTTCCATTAAAAGATATTTTGGTTTCTTCTCACTTATTATTTTCTCACAATCCCATAGAAGTCCAGACCTTGTATTTGAGTTTTTATCTAACCCTTTTAATTTCCCTGCAACCGATATATCTTGACAAGGGAAACTATATGTAAACAAATCACAATCTGGAATATTTTTGACATCAACTTTAGTTATATCACCTAAATTTAATATTTTATCATCATTAAAAATAGCCTGATATGACTTGATTGCAAACTTATCAATTTCAAAGATACCTACAACCTCATGCTCTATGCCTGTTTTTTTTAGAGCCATTCTTTGAGTTCCTATGCCACTGAACGCCTCTATAACTCTTAAAATATATAATCACCCTCCTTAAAATATTAATTTCATCTTATATCACTCTACACACAGAAGATAAATTCTTATCATATTCTCCTTCATTTATAAAATTGATTCCATTCTTTATGTCTTTTGCCACCTCAATAGCTGTCTCTTCATTTTTAAAGAGATGCTGAAAAACATTATTATCAAAGGATGTAACTGAACCTCTCACAAATAATTCTTTATCGTTCAATGTTGGGTAATAAGTAGATGAAATATTTATCTTGTCTCCCTCGTATAAGATTCCAATCTCTCTCAAACTATCATCTATATGGAACACTTTTCCAAATAATAAATTTCCATATCTAAATAATTCTATTTCTATCTTTTTGCTCATTATATATCCTCCTACATCTATTCCTGTTTCTTGTTAAAATGGAAGTTCATCATCATCTATTGCATTAAAACTATCTGGAGTTAAGTCTTGTTCCTCTTTATATGTAGACTTTTTAAAACCTATATCCTCAAGTGTTAAAGCAGTTTCTATTGAACCCTCTGAATACCCTCTTAAATCACAAATCCTTACAAATTTTCTCTCTTTTTCACCAATGCCTTTTCCTTTACTTACCTTTATCCCTTCAAAAGTATCAATACCTAATTCTATTCTTATCTTTTCATCTTCAGTCAACATATCTTCTGTAAACTCAACCTCTTGAGTTCCATTGATTGCTTCTACCCTTATTCCAACTTTTCTAAGATATTCAGTACCATTTCTGTACATATTTTTATATACACTGTAAGCCCTATCAGGCATAGAGCCTAATGGTAATTCAATTTTCATTGTTATAGGTCTATATCCGTCTTTCGTTCTCTCTACAGATTCACCCTCTAAAATTGCCACATCATCATACCTATTAATACAATTTTCTAATAAATATAATTTTAAATTTAATGTGCAAGAGTCCTCAGTCTCAAATGGGACTTCCACTATATGCCTAGGGATATATTTTGTTATAACTCTCTCTTGACCTGCTTTGTCTATATATGTATCATGTTTTACATTACCTGTTATCTTATATTTTCTCCCTTTATACTTCTCTGTTGTAAACATTGACTTTATTTTTTCTATAAAATCAATCCCATGGGCAAATTTAATTTTATCACTCCCAATTTCTTGATATGAATTATGGTTAAATCCTAAATCTCCTGTATCAACGTTTATTCTATCCTTAAATGGTATTTTTTTGCTACTTCCATCCTTATTAAATAAAGAAATTAGAGTATTGGAATCCTTGGGTTTAAACTCAACAGATTCCAAAAAATGCCTATTATTTCCACATCTTATAGAATATTTTATTTTAATAACATCATATAACCCCTTAGTTATATATTCCTCGTAAAAATCCTCATTTTTGTTTAATGTTCCAATAAATGTGAATGAATTGAAACTCGAAATATTATCTGCCATATACTTTCTCCTTTGCTTATATTTTTAATTTGTATTTTAAAAGTCTAAAAAA
>NZ_KB906664.1 GCF_000381525.1 Peptostreptococcus anaerobius VPI 4330 = DSM 2949 | reverse complement strand
GATATGCTGACAAAAAATATCCTAAACGATTTTAGAAAAGATTACCCTAATATCAATCTGAAGATGAAAATTGCAGGTAAAAAGTATCACGATAGATATATTGCCATTGACTATGGAACAGACAGTGAAGCCTTTTATCTTTGCGGAGCATCATCAAAAGATGCAGGAAATAAAATATCAAGTATTACAAAGATAGAGGAATCTTCCAAGGATATGTATCATACGATGTTTGGCGGAATGCTGAACAATAAGGATTTGAAAATTTAATATGTAAATGGTAAAGCGTTATTAAATGAATAGCTATAAAACTTGTGAAAGGCGGTAGAAATAAAACTCTATCGTCTTTTTTTGATTGCAACTAACAGGAGGGAAACTAATATGCACGAAAATAAAAACGAACAAAATACAGGAATAAAGACCATAAAGAAGATTGGAAAGGCAACTTATGAGGTTGTTGTCCATTTTAATGAAAATGCGACTGAAACTATGCAAGATAAATTGAAAAGGATAATGCTTAGGGAAATGGAGCGAGAAAAAGATAAAAAACCCCATAAAAATGATTAGAAAGTCCTTGACAAGTTGTTACAGGAAAAACGGCAAAATCTATTCTTATCTCTTGTGGTGCAAGGCTTGCTCCATTTGATATTAGGGAACTTAGGGACTTGATGAGTGAAGATGAACTTGAGCTTGATACACTGGGAGATAGAAAGACAGCACTCTTTGTTATCATCTCCGATACAGATGATACTTTTAACTTTGTGGTGTCTATTATGTATTCGCAGTTATTTAACTTGTTATGTGATAAGGCAGATGATGTGTATGGAGGAAGATTACCTGCTCATGTAAGATGCCTACTTGATGAGTTTGCAAACATCGGCTTAATTCCAAAGTTTGAAAAGCTAATAGCGACAATCCGTTCCAGAGAAATATCAGCGAGTATAATTCTTCAAGCACAATCTCAGCTAAAGGCAATCTATAAAGATAATGCTGACACAATTGTGGGCAACTGTGATAGTGCCTTGTTTCTTGGTGGCAAGGAGAAAACAACTCTTAAAGAGCTTTCTGAAACGCTTGGTAAAGAAACCATTGACCTTTACAACACATCTGAAACAAGGAGTAATCAAAAGAGTTTTGGACTTAATTATCAAAAGACAGGTAAGGAGCTTATGAGTCAAGATGAAATTACGGTCATGGACGGCGGTAAATGTATTTTTCAGTTTCGTGGTGTCAGACCATTTCTATCGGATAAATTCGATATTACAAAGCATAAGAACTATAAGCTTCTTGAAGATTTTGATAAAAAGAATGTGTTTGATATAGAAGATTATATTAAGAGAAAAGGGAAAGTTAAGCTCAATAGAAATACAGCAATTACAAGATTGTAATATTTACTGTTATAACTATACGAGTGAGGGTGTATTTAATATAATAGAGCTAGATAAATTTGAAGTTGTGGAGGTGATGAAATGATTAGAAAAATAAAAAAAGAAGATGCTCAATCTATACGAGAAATATGTGATATTTCTTTAGGATATACTGTTTCTACAGAGTTAGTAGAGAATCAAATCACAAAACTATCATCTGATAAAAAGCATCATGTGATTTATGTTTATGAGGATGAGGATTTACATAAAGTTGTTGGATTTATACATGCTGAAATATATGAGAGTCTTTATTCAGATTGTGGATTAAATATTCTTGGATTAGCTGTTTTACCAGAGTTTCAAGGAAGAAGCATTGGAAAAAAATTGATGAATCATTTAGAAATTGATTCTCGACAAAAATTAATTAAGTTTATCAGGTTAAACTCAGCAGAAGCAAGAACAGAAGCACATAAATTCTATGAAAATATAGGATATGTATGTGATAAGACGCAAAAGAGATTTATTAAAATTTTCGAATAAGTGACTCCCAGTTTGTCGAACTGAAAAATTGAATACTAAATGTGTAAGACGATAGAAAAGTAAAAAATCTATCGTCTTTTTTCTTGCCTAATTTCCCTATGTTTTGCGATTAATAAATAGAGAAAACTCGCAAGAGTTGCCAACTAGTATTTCAAATGCCTCTCACTAATATATACACGACAAAATGCTAGTTCTCTTAAATATGTTACGGAAAGTAAAGGAGAAAAGATGATAAGGATAAGAAGCCCTACCTAAAAGACAACTAAATATACAAATACTTGGCGATTGGAGTTAACCTTTCAGTCGCTTTTTTAATTGGAGGAAAAAATGAAAAAAGAAATGATTAATATCAATGCCAATCTTTTAAAAGAACCTACTTTTGGAACTTTTACAAGAGGTGATGAAGAAGTTCAAGTTGTAAATTTTGCTCTTTCGAAAGGATATGGAAAAGGTAGATAGTATATCAACTGTGCAGCATATGGCAATAAATCTGAAGTAGATAAGGAATTTTCAGAAGGTGATTTCATTCATGTATATGGCTACTTCAACAAAAGAACTAAAGATGGAAAAACCTATAAGAATTTTGTAGTTATGTCTATGAACAAAATTGAAAAGAAAGAAGAAAATGAGGAGGAATAAATAATGGATTTTTTCGTACAAGCAGTTAATGTATTAAAGATTTTGGTAATGGCAGTAGGTGCTGGTCTTGGAGCATGGGGTGTTATCAATCTTATGGAGGGATATGGTAATGATAACCCTGGTGCAAATGCTCATGGTTAATAAAGAAGCACAACAAAACAGGACAAGGAGAGCCAGCCCCACCGCTATTCCGTACAGCAAACGCAGCCATAAAAATTTGGAGCAGTAACAAAAAATGTTATTGCTCCAAATTTTTGTACAGTTTTGTGATCGTGTTGTAACTTTACTGTGAACTGTAATGTGCTATAACATATGTTACACAATTGAATAAAAAAAGAGAGGAACTCTGATACAATAGTAATATCAACAAAACCATTTAGTAAAGGAGT
>NZ_KB906663.1 GCF_000381525.1 Peptostreptococcus anaerobius VPI 4330 = DSM 2949 | reverse complement strand
TGAATGAATTGAAACTCGAAATATTATCTGCCATATACTTTCTCCTTTGCTTATATTTTTAATTTGTATTTTAAAAGTCTAAAAAATAAACTCATCTGCATAGGGTAATTCTTTAATAGTTTTTATGAACAATTCCCATTCTTTATCTAACCTATGATTTTTTCTTTGTTTTACTATATTTCTTAACTCTGCATAATTAGTGTTCATAGTTCTTAACTGTAAAAAACTTTCGGGCAATATCTGTTTTGCCATTCTTAGATACTTAATATCTTTTGTACGTAAATATTCTTCTCTTATTGCATTAAGTGAGTCTATTATATTGTTCATTAATGGTTTTATACTATCATCTTCAATATAAAAATCGCTATAATCAATTTTATGTTTATCGTTAAGTAATTTATGCATTGTGCTGCAACTATTTTTTGTATTAAACTTATATGTATCTAGTTCAGACCAAATATACCTAGGTACTTTTATATCCATCCAGACTTGTATTTGTCTTAAAAATTTACAATGTTCATCTCCAGCTTTTATTAGTTGCTGTGCTAATCGCATATCGTTTTCACCTATGCTGACTCTATAATTTTCTGAATCAGATTTGTCAATACTATCCCCTAAATGCCAACTATTCATTGGATTTCTCATGCCTATTAATGCTGGGACTATGCCGGCAACATCTAATATCTCAACTCTCATATTTTTATACTCTATCAAAAACAACTCCTTTCTACTTTAACAACCTGATATTCTTTTCCTTGTCTTTTACCTTTATCAGCCATTTTTCTTACACCACTCACGCTCATTTTTAAGAACTCACTTACTTCGGTTATATTTCCAACAAAAACGGGTAACTCGTATTTATCTGTTTCACATACAAGATAATCTATTTTTCTACACATTAATTACCTGTACTTCCTATTCCACCTTTTCTTAATAGGTTATTTTTATCATTATCTGCTATAAGATATTTTTGAAATATTCCCTGAAATACTTTATCACCCTTCTCGATAATAACTGTTTTATCACTATTATTCTTTAGTTGGAAGCATATATTCCCATCATTATCTCTATTTGAATAATAATCAGAATCTATTATCCCTGTTGTATTTGTTAAAGATATACCTTTTTTTATTCCTAATGAACTTCTTATATGACAAGCCAAAAATTCATCTCCTGCCATATATGCTTTTATATCTGTCGAAATAATCTTGCTATGTTCATGTGGATGTAGAATTATTTTGTGTGGTGCCTTAAAATCATACCCTGCACTATGTTTTGTGCTTCTTTCAGGTATAAAAAAAATATCATTCTTTCTAAAACTTTCCTTTACAACTTCAAACCCTCTCATGTTAAATTTCCTTTCTTATTATTTTATATGGTGAGTTACTCCAAGTGATGTCATTAAAAGCGTTATGCAAAATGCCATCTATCCTAAAAGCAGTACCACTAAAAGCAGTGCCACTTTCAACATAAATATTCCCATTCTTAAAAGGTCTA
Source organism: Peptostreptococcus anaerobius VPI 4330 = DSM 2949 (assembly GCF_000381525.1). GTDB lineage: Bacteria > Bacillota > Clostridia > Peptostreptococcales > Peptostreptococcaceae > Peptostreptococcus > Peptostreptococcus anaerobius. The sequence goes on along the minus strand of NZ_KB906663.1, from coordinate 3,353 downwards.
TTCTTATATAGATATAATCCTCCATAATAATCTCTAGCTATCCAGTTATATTCTTTAGATATATTTCTCATTATAACTAAATCTTCAATTTTTAAATCATCTAATGTTCTCTTATATTCGTTTTCAACATCTATGTACTTATCCTCTTTTTGCAATAATTGTTTATCGCAACAATTATCTCTACTCTTTGGGGATACAAGAGATGAAAAATCTGTCTTTTCACTTAGATATATAGTCTCATCATCACCTGTCAAGGGATTATATTCTCTCTCTTCAAAAATATAATAGTTATCAAATATCTTAAATAACATTATATTTTTATCTCCTGCTGACTTACAATACACGTTTTCTTTTAGTGTTTTTATAAAGCCTCTATCTTCTAACCAATTTTCAAACTCTTTTTTAACCATTATTCCTCCTTGTTATTAATATTCCATATTTTAAAATAAAAAATAATATCATCTCATCAACAATATTATCTTTTTCGTCATAGAAGGTATACCCATCCATATAATATTGCTTTGAGCCAATATAATCAATTTTAAAACAATCCTTGTCCTTTAAGTTGTATTCTTCTTTTATTAGGTCATATACTCTCTTTATCAAATTCATTATACAATCTCCTCATAATCTTTACTGCTAAAAACCTTAACCCTTTTTCTTGCTATAGAATCTTTTAATCTTTCTCTGTTCAGCATAAAATGGTAAAAAGCTTTCTTGTTTACCCATCTGATATTATTTGAATATATAACACACTTTTTTGGTATTTTAGAATCTTCCTTTAATATTTCTTCCTCAAACTCTTCAAGATACCTTATAGCTGTAGGCTTTGATATACTGTATTCTTTTTGAATATCTTTTAACCTCATACAACTCATATTCCCTCCTCTCTACATATCATACCATGTTTTATTTGTAATTTAATATATGTATTTGTTTTCGTATTTCAAAAAGCCAATATTGTCTCTTGAAAACTTTATATCTATATTATATCATATTTTATTTGGCTTTTCAAGTTATTTTTTGTCTTTTTGTATTTTAAATTTTGAGATAATTTACATTTATGGTATAATTAGTATAAATCATGTATACTAATACAAGATATCTTTTTAGAAAGGATAAAACAATGTCAAAAAATAATCTAAAAAAATACCGTTTAAAATCAAATTTAACACAAAAACAAGTTGCTAAAATATTAAATATAACAGAAACTGGATATCAAAACTATGAGCTTGGATATAGAAATATCCCTTATGATAAGTTAAAGTTGGTATGTTCTCTATTCAATTGTACTTCAACAGATATACTAGGTTTTTAGTTTTGTATTTTTTTTGTTCTCATTTTAATTTAATTCAACTTTATCTTATTATATCATTTTAATTAAATTAAAGTCAACAAAAACTTCAATAAAATTCAAATTTTATTTGACGCTATATTTTAATATAATTAAAGTTATGATATAATATATGTAAGAAAGAGAGGTAGAACTTATGTTCGGTAAGAATTTAAAATATTTAAGAGAAAAGAATGGACTAAAACAGTCTGATTTAGGAAATATGTTAGGGAGAGGTTCTTCCTCTATATCACAATGGGAAAGTGGAAAGGTTCTCCCTAGTGCTGAAATAATAAGAGAGGTATCAAGTTTTTTTAACATATCCATGAGTAAAATCATTAATACAGATATAGAAATTAATGAGAAAAATCCTATATATAATGAGAGGAATACTAGAAAAATACCCGTCTTAGGAGAAATTGCTGCAGGGAATGGGATTTTAGCTGAACAAAATATAGATTTTTATTTTGAGGTAGATGATTCTGTAAAGGCTAATTTTGCATTAAAGGTTAATGGTGATTCAATGATTGATGTAGGTATTAATCATGGAGATATAGCTTTTTTTAAAAAACAGGATATAATTAAAAATGGTGAGATAGGTGCTATCCAAATACAAGAAGATAATGACTTTGAACCTAGAGCAACCCTTAAAAGAATAACTATACAGGGTAACTCGGTCATATTATCCCCTGAAAATAAAAACTTTGATGTAAAAGTATTTAATTTGAAAGATATAAAAATATTGGGGAAGCTTGTAGCCACAGTTCATTACTATGAATAGGAGGTATATATGCGTGCTGAAAAATTAAATGATGGGAGAGTTAAATATGTAGAAGAATTTAAAAACCCTATCACAAACAAAAGACAAAGAGTATCGGTAACATATGAAAAACACTCTAAAAAGAATGAAAAACTTGCTCAAAAAGAACTGATTTTAAAAATAGAAAAAAAGACTAAGCAAACACTAACGCATAAAAAAAATATTTATCAAGATTTAACACTAGGAGAATTATCTAAAGAATTTCTAAAGGATAAAGTGGAGTTAAAAAATAGCACCTTAGATACCTATAAAAGAGGAGTTAATAATCTATTTAGTGCTATAGATAAAGATATAAGATTGTCTAAAATTAACAATACACTTTTAATTAATAATCTTATAGACGACTGCCAAACAAAAACAAATATCAAATATTTAAAGATTTTGTTGACATGGGGAAAAGAAAATGATTTTATTGAAAATTTCCCAAATAAACCTTTTAATAGAGTATCTAAAAAAATAAACAAAACAGATAAGATAAATAGTATCAATAAAAAACTATATTTAGAAAAAGAAGAGGTTAATAAGATATTAGAGGATATTAAATCCCATAAATCATATTATGGTGAAATGATTTATTGTCTAGTTATTCTATTAATAAATACCGGTCTGAGAATAGGAGAGGCAATGGCATTAAATTACGATGACATAGATGATGATAATATATTAACTGTCGATAAAACTCTTTTTAATAAGAATATTCAAACTCCAAAATCCATTTCTTCATATAGGAAATTAGCAGTTAATGACGCTGTTGTAGAATGTATAAATAAAACAAAAGAGATAAAGAAAAAACATGGATTAGATAATACCAATATCATATTTACAAATATGAAAGGTCGACATACAAGTTACAGCCAACTACATAAAATTTTAAAAGAATATACCGGAAATTATGGATTTCATATATTCAGACATACTCACGCAAGTTTTTTAGCAGAAATGGGTGTTTCTTTAGACCAAATACAAAGAAGGTTAGGTCATGAGAATGATATGATAACAAAAAAAATATATGTTCATATTACAGAAAAAATCAAAGAAAAAGATAATGAATTATTTAGAAGTTTAGAACTTTTATAATGCCCCTTGAATGCCCCTTGAAAAGAATAAGGGGCATTTTTTTGTTTTTCAATACTCTAAACACGTTGAAATAACTTATTCCTGTTACAGGTAGTCCCATCTCTATATGAAAACTATTAATTT
>NZ_KB906662.1 GCF_000381525.1 Peptostreptococcus anaerobius VPI 4330 = DSM 2949 | reverse complement strand
CGATATTTTTGCAAGAGTGGCAAAAAAGTGTACAAATTGATATTGCAATTTACGAAAAATATATTTTGATGTCACAAACAAAAGATATCTGTGTTATATTTATAGAAAGAATAATCGATTACAAATTTCGCACTACTATTTTAGGTATAATTATGAAACCACACAAGAGTGGAGGGAAAATGTGAAGAAGACTGACTTTGAAAAAATATACAGCCAATACCACAAAAACCTATATATCTATGCCCTTTCACTGTGTGGAGATCCAAACCTATCAGAAACACTTGTGCAGAATACTTTCACAAAAGCCTACCTGTCATATAAGCCGGGGGGCAGTCTTAAGTTTTGGCTATCCAAGGTCTTAAAAAACGAATTTTTAAACCATATTAGACATGAGGCAAAATTTGTAGATGACCCACAACTTGTATTTGACAAGCTCCACTCAGATGACAACCCTATCAACATCTTGATAGAAGAGGAAAATATGAGGGAAATTGCCATCGCCATATCCTTGCTCCCAATCAACCAAAGATCTGTAATAATGTATAGAATATATATGCAGCTCACAGACAAGGAAATATCCCAAATAATCGGAACTAGCGAGGTGAATATAAGAAAAATACGGTCAAGGGCTAGACAAAACCTGAAAAAAATACTAGAGGAAAGGAATATAGGTGATAGATATGACAGACAAAAAAGAAAATAGTATAGACCCTGAACTAGACAAGTTTGAAGAAATGTTTGACAGTGAGGAAAATCTAGAGCTAGAAAAAAAACTAGAGGAATTGATAGACAAGGAAATCAAAAAAAGGATTGTTAGGACAACAAAATCATTACTTATAAATATATCACTCTTAATCTTTACACTTATAATTTTGATAAACCCAATAGTGAAGTCCTTCTATCCAAACTTTGTAGACCTATCTGCTGGTAAACCAATAAACCAATCCATTGAAGATAAAATTACTACAGGTTTGAAAAAATTTTGGTATGGTACTATAGGTTTTTTCACAGAAAATGCACCAATTATTGATAACTCCATTAACAAAAACTGGCTAGAGAGTGACCTAAGTGAAATGGTTAAGACCTTTATTGAAATTTCAAACCCATCAAATAGCTTATCCTATCTTGGTATGAGGGATCGAGGATATGGTAGGTACGATTTTTACCTAAATATTGATGGCCCTTTTAACAAGTCTATAACAGATAGGATACGGCCTGATTCTAACCATATAAAGTATATAAGAGGGGAGGTGGAAAGTGACATTATATTAAGTATGGATCCATATGACCCTAATAACAAAAATGAATCAATAGAAAATATAAAAAATCTTCCTGATTCTACACTTCTATATGCAAGTATAGGTTTAAAAGAGCCAAGCCCTATTCTTAACCTATTAAGAAACCTTAACAACAAATATGATGCGGAACCAATTTGGTTAAGAGTAGTTTCTGATGAAGAATATGATTCTATAAAAAAGGAGAATAATCTTTTTCTTAAAACAAAAAATAGGTCTAAATTAATTTCCTCAACTACTGAGCTTGGAATTAGACCAGAAATGGTGTATAAGAAAACACCTGTAAGTACTAAATTGGATGACGGAAGCATTGACCAATCATACGAGGTAATTACTATACGTGATGATATCGATAAAATGACAGAAGCTAGCCTTAAAAAAGCATACCTAAACAAGCTAAAGCTTATAGAAAAAAATAGGGATATATTCAATACATTTTGTTCTATAGTACAAACTCAACAATATTATGACGAAGAAATAGAAGTGGATAAATATACCAGAGAATTGTCCTTTAGAAGTCAAAAAATTGGTGACCCAGAGCAGAAAGAAGATATATATCCATTCAATAGAGATTTTTATAGATACAAAGATGACATAGAGAAATCTAATACACTAAAAACAAACCTGTACACAATAGTAGCTGATAAAAATACACTTTTAAAGATACTTGAAGATGACCTTGTAGATAGGGTGTCTATACTAGATGATAAATTATCGCTTTATAGCTCTACAAGAAAAAAATAATATATAACTACTCAAAAAGGAGATGGACAAGCCATCTCCTTTTAATCAATAAAACTTTTTATCTTTTTATAATCATAGAACCAATCAAGGTTATAACTCCTGCCATAACTATCGTACCTCCTGGCTTTAGACCATAGTAAAAAGACATGGTAAGACCTATTATGGTAAATACGATGGCAAATATAACTGCTAGTATAACTGTCATCCTGTATGAGGATGAAAACCTCATAGCACAAGCCACCGGTATGACCATAATCGATGACACTATAAGTGCACCAACCGTCCTAGATGCTATAGCAACTGTAAGGGCTGTAAGTATAGTAAATATAAAGTTAACAGTCTTAACTGGTATACCAACTATCCTAGCCCCACTCTCATCAAAGGCCATATGCATTAGTTCCTTATACAGGGCTATGAAGGCCACCATAACAAGTATTGAAAGTACTACCACTAGATAGAGTTCAAAATCTGTAATTGCAACTATACTACCGAATAAGAAGCTTGAAAATCCTGCTGAATTAGAGGTGAACCCAGACAAGATACCAGCCAAACCGACACCTGCCGACATGACTATAGATATGGATATCTCTGCATACTTAGGAAACTTCTTTCTTATAAATTCCACTCCAAAACCTGCAACAACCGTTACAATTATGGCCCCCAAGATAGGGTTTATACCTAATAAAAGTCCCATCGCAACACCTGCAAGAGATGTATGAGACAGGGCATCACCCATCATGGACAGTCTCTTTAGGACTATAGTAACACCTATACATGGTATAATCGTAGCCAGTAGCAAACCTACGACAAAGGCCTTTCTCATAAATTCATATTCTAACATGGTTACGCTCTACTCACTTTCTAATTCCACAATCTTGTTGGAACATTTCTTTATTTTCTCTATATCATGGGAAATCATGACTATAGTAAGATTTTCTTTTTCCTGTAGCATCTTCAATAGGTCATACAATACTATTTCAGACTTTTTGTCTATGCCCGTTGTAGGCTCATCCATTATGAGTATCTTAGGCTTGTTGACGATGGCCTTGGCTATTACAACCCTCTGCTGCTGACCACCTGATAGGTCTGAAAACCTCCTATTTTCAAAGTCTTCCATACCCACCATCTCAAGGGCACGCCTAACAGCCTCCTTGTGGTGCTTCTTTACAAACCTAAAGAGACCTATCTCTTGGTACATATTCATCATTACAATCTCTGACACCCTAGCTGGAAAATCCATTCCCCTAGCCCTGCCCACCTGGGGTACATAACCCACAGAGCTGAGACACTTGGCTAGCTGGGGATCCTCCCCATAAATCCTGACACTTCCATTAGTCGGCCTTAACTGACCTAAAATAAGCTTGATAAGGGTTGATTTACCTGCACCATTGGCTCCTATAATGCCTACAAAGTCTCCCTCATAGATATCAAAATTCAAGTTTTCAAATATGTAATCCCTGTCATACTTAAAGGACAGGTCTTTGACTTCTATTATTTTATTCATTATTTTCTCCAAATTATTAAAACTCATAAATCTTGCAAATTACTTATTCAAGAATGACTTCACCATATATATTATACACCAATCGCCACTGTTTTGCATCTAGTTATCCTATTTCTATAAACAATCTTACTCTAGAAATAATTTATACCCCTTTTTTAGTGGTTTAATTTTCTTAGCTTGCTAGTTAACCAGCCTATATACTCGTACATATATTCATCCTGCTTGTATCCATGTTTCTTGCCCTCTGCAACCACAACATTTACAGAGCCTCCTTTTTTAACTAAACTAGCTATATATCTTTGAGTTCCCTTTGGATTTACAATCTTATCCTTGGTTCCATACGATATAAACTGACTCACAGATTTTGACCCTATATTTTTAGGTAGGTCTAACATTTTGAGTATAGCCTCCCTTTTCTTGTCATCCCTCAGACTTTGAGCATCAAAGCTGGCAAACAACATAGGTACATTGTACTGGTAGGTAAGGCATGGATATATCATAGCGGCTGTCTTTATATGGTCTTTTTCCCTATCTACATCATCCCTTGTATAGTCCTTGGGGAATAGATCTTTGCCGGCTACTATATTTATATGCTGACCTACTAGACACCCTCCCGCTGAAAAACCAAGTAGGCTGATCTTGTTTTTATCTAGGCCATACTTGTGGGCATTGTGCCTAAGGTATCTTATAGACCTTTGGACATCTAACTGGGGTATTGGATACTTGTATGGATTTGACCTATAATGGAGTACAAAGGCATTTATGCCCCTCATCTGAAGGCTCTTTGCCACTTCCTTACCCTCAGCTTGAGACCCATCTATAGTCTTAAATACAAATCCTCCACCCGGTATTATTATAACTGCCTTGTCGCTATTTGAAACCCTGTATGGTATCAGATAAGGCTTGTCGTCATACCTCTCACTTTCATAACCAGGTTTGATCTCACTATGATAGGTAAATGTATCAAGGGCTTCCTCTACATCCTTAAATTTTTCTCCTACTATGCCTGAAGAAAAGGAGAGACTAGGTCGTATACTGGCCCTATCCAATTTCATATCTTCGATCTTTGTCTTTTTACTGTAACCCACTGGCTTGTCCCATATCACTATCCTTTTATCGTAGTCTGCTGTTTTACTTGAAGGAAGACCCAGAGCTTGAGACTTCACAACTCCCGTCATACCAAGGCACAATTGCACAGCCAATAAGACAAGAGCCACTTTTTTTAACTTAAACATAGAATCCTCCCCCACTAATTTTCTTCATCTAATTATTATAGCACATAAAAAAAGACACAAAGGGTAATTTGATATGTACCCTCTTTACTGGACAAACCAGTAAGGAGGGTATTTTTATGCGATATAGTTATGAATTCAAAAAAGAATGCGTAGAACTATACAAACAAGGAAAGTGGATGGAAACACCAGAAGGTGTTAAACCTCGTACGTTTAGAGACAAAATTAGATATTGGAGCAAACTTGTAGATTTTCATGGAGAAGAAATCCTTAAACACAATGAACAGAATAAAAAGTGGAGTGCAGAAGAAAAGTTTAAGCTTGTATCAAAAGTATTAGCAGGAAATTCTTACGAAGAAACAGCACTTAAATCTGGAATAAATACAAATATTCTTTATCAATGGGTTAACAAATATAAAAAAT
>NZ_KB906661.1 GCF_000381525.1 Peptostreptococcus anaerobius VPI 4330 = DSM 2949 | reverse complement strand
AAGGCTTAATCATGCACTCAGACCAAGGATGGCAATATCAAAACAGCTACTACATTAAAGAACTAGAAAAGCATCAAATAACGCAGTCAATGTCAAAAAAAGGAAACTGCTACGATAACTGTATTATGGAAACATTCTTTGGCAGACTAAAAACAGAGATGTATTATGGATATGAGAGAGATTTTAAGACATTTAAAGAGTTTTCAAAAGCAATAGATGAATATATATATTACTACAACAACGAAAGGATTCAGAAGAAAACAAAATGGATGCCACCTACTTTGTATAGGTTAGCATCCATGAATGTAAACTAAATATTAATGTGTCCAGTTTTATGGGTACACATCAATTCGACCTCCTTTAATAATTTATGTATTATTTGTTTCCTGCTGCCTTGTAAGCTTCTAGACCTAACTTCATGCATTCTGCTGCTGCCTTTAGATCGTCACAGTTTAGGATGTAAGCAAGTCTTACTTCGTCTCTTCCTAGTCCTGGAGTAGCGTAGAAGTTTTCAGCTGGAGTAGCCATTGTAGTTGCTCCATTGTGTCTGAATTCGTTTAACATATAGATAACGAAATCTTCAGCGTTTTCTACTGGAAGCTTAACCTGCATATAGAATGCTCCTGTTGGCTTCTTGCAGATTACTCCTGGTATTTCCATTAATGCATCATATAGAGTATCTCTTCTCTTGCAGTATTCCTTGTTTACTTCTTCTAGGTATGACTTTGGAGTCTTGTATAGTTCAGCTGCTCCAATCATTTCTAGAGTAGGTACGCAAAGTCTTCCCTGGCAAAGCTTTAATACCTGTGCTATGAATTCTTTGTTCTTAGATGCTAGTGAACCGATTCTAGCTCCACAAGCTGAGTATCTCTTAGATACTGAGTCTACTATTACTACTCTGTCTTCAACTTCCTTGATGTTACCAAAGCTTGTATACTTTAGTCCATCATATGTAAATTCTCTATATACTTCGTCAGATACTATCCATAGGTCTTTTTCTATAGCTACTTCTGCTAGCATATGCATTTCTTCTACTGTGTATACTGCACCAGTAGGGTTACCTGGGTTTGATAATATGATTGCTCTAGTCTTGTCATCTATTGACTTTAATACTTCTTCCTTAGATGGAAGGTGGAATCCATTTTCTGCCTTAGTTGTTATAGGTCTAATGCTAACGTCTACACAAGTAGCAAATCCATTGTAGTTAGTGTAGAATGGTTCAGGTATAACTACGTTTTCTCCAGCGCTACAAAGTGTCATAAGAGCGAATAGAAGTGCTTCAGAACCACCGTTTGTGATTAGGATTTCACCCTTTTCGAAAGTCATGTCATATCCCTTGTAGTAGTCTATCATAGCCTGAACTAGTTCTTCTGAACCAACTGAATCAGCATATGCAAGAACCTTTTCATCGAATGCCTTAACTGCCTTCATGAAACCTTCTGGAGTCTTGATGTCTGGCTGACCTATGTTTAAGTGGTAAACCTTTACTCCCTGCTTCTTAGCTGCTGTTGCAAATGGTACAAGCTTTCTTACTGGTGAAGCCTGCATAGAACCAACTCTTGTAGAAAATCTCATTGTGAATACCTCCGTATTATATATAATGTTATTAGATTTAATCCAATTTAGAAAATTTGAATTAATTCAGTAAGTAAAAAATAAAAACGTTTTTACCTCTTTTAATTAATATATCATATATACTCACAAAAATAAATGGATTTTTCATATATTTAAAAATTAACAATAATCACATAAAAAAATAAAGTAATATAGTGTTGGAATAGACTTGTAGGGTGTATTATAATGCAATAACTTGTATATACTTTAATATATTATGTAAGCCTGATGATATTTACAACAAACTTAACTTTATATTAGTAGGTTAGTTTGGACGCCTCATTTATAGTCAAAATATGCCATATGTAGTATAATATATATGAAATCAGTATAATATATATGAAATCAGTGTAAATAAGAAATAGAGGTGACGTATGAAAGATATAAGAATAGACTCGATGACAGGTAGCTTGGTTATATATTCAAGCTTTAGAAACAAAAGACCGCACGATAATAAAAAGAAAGTACCACCGATGGTAGAAAAAGAATCCTACTCCAAGACTTGTCCTTTTTGTAAGGGTAATGAACATATGTGTGGAGAATCCTTGGATGAAATCATAGTTGATGGTGAGTGGAAGGCTAGATCTGTGTTTAACAAGTTCCCTATATTGGATATGTCCACTGATGAAATATTTGGTCAGCACGAGGTTGTTGTGGAGTCTGACAAACACAATGCCAACTATTTCAATATGGATAGGGGCGACTTTGAAAATGTCCTTAATATGTACAAGATGAGGACTCGTGACCTAAAAGAGGTCGAGGGTATAGCATATGTCAATATTTTCAAGAACTCTGGTAGTAATTCAGGGGCATCCCTAGATCACCCTCATTCTCAGATTATATCTATGAATATAATACCTCCTGAACTTGAAAAGGAGATTAGAGTGGCTGAGGACTTCTATGAGGAAGTTGACGAAAATTTGTATGAGTATATAATTGATGAAGAGCAAAAAAACAAGACTAGGATCATAAAGGACTCTAAATTTTTTATTGCCTATGTACCTTATGCTTGTAGGTACAGTGGTGAGTTAAGGATAATCCAAAAGACGGACTTGGCAATATCTGACTGGGACGATGAGCATATTGAGGACCTTGCCTATATGCTTGAAGGGGTATTTTCCAAGTGGTTTGCCTATCATGGTGAGATATCTTTTAATATGTTAGTCCATAATTACCCACTTGATAGGGATTATAGGCCTATATTTAGGAACCATATACACATAATACCTAGGAAGTATAATTTTGGAGGATTTGAACTCAGTACAGACCTTTTTGTTTGTGGAGTGGATCCTGAGGAGCTTGCAAGTGAATTGAGATTTGACTAGGAAGAAACTTGGTTAGAGAGTTTAGATTTGATTAGGAAGAAGAACTTGGTTAGAAAGGTTAGATTTGATTAGGAAGAAGAACTTGGTTAGAAAGGTTAGATTTGACTAAGGAATACAATACTAATAAGTTGTAAAAAATTACATACTTTATTGTAAAAAAATATATAGTAACTCTTGTAAAAATAAGGTAAATGATATATAATATTAAAATAAAAAATACGAATATTAATTTGCCTAATTGAAAAAATATACACAAATTATTATTTATCTAGTGTAACAGGGGGTACATATGTCAAAGTTATTGTATTATATAAAGAGTGAATACCTTTCAGCTGAAAAGTTGAAGGAAATATTAGGAGCAAATCCAAATGTAAAGTTTGTTTCGTTGATGGGTGTAGACATAGGTGGTAATGCCACTGATGAAAAGATACCTGTGAGTCTATTTTTGGACGACATTGACTCATTCTTGAAGGGGTCTATACAGACTGATGGTTCTTCAGTTGAGCTACATAACATAGCAACTCTGAACAATGCCAAGGTTGACCTTAAGCCTGACACTGAGAGAACTTGGTATGTTGATTACAACAAGGAGTTTATAGATCCTGAGACGGGACTTCCTGTTGGTACAGTGAGAATACCAGCATTTCTAGTGCATGACAACAAGATAGTTTGCTCTAGAGGTACCTTACTTAAAGCCGAAAAACACTTTACTCAGGCTATAGAAAAACTAATTAAGGATAATCCACAGATAATAGAAAACACGAACATTGATAGCGTTGATGATATAGAAAGTATATCTTTGACAGCGGCTACTGAATTGGAATTCTGGGTCAACACACCAGAGGACAAGGCAGACCTTGAGAAACTATTTGTATCTCAGTCTCTAAAGGAGCAGTATTGGAAGAGAACTAGGGGAGTGATTAGGACTTGCCTAGAAGAGTGTCTAATAGAGCTTGAAAAGTATGGTATTGAGCCTGAAATGGCGCACAAGGAAGTCGGTGGTATCCATTCTTCAATCAACAATACTGGTACTACTAACCACGCTATGGAGCAGTTGGAGATATCTTGGAAGTTCTCTACACCTCTACAGGCAGCGGACAATGAGTTGTTTGTAAGGGATATTGTAGATGATATATTTGAATCACACGGACTTGAAGTGAGCTTTAAGGCTAAACCAATCCATGGTGTTGCAGGTTCTGGTGCCCATGTCCATGTCAGCGTTGGTGCAAAATTAAAGAATGGTAAGAGGGTAAATATGTTTGCCCCTAAGAATATGAGGGAAGACTACCTTAGCCCTATAGGTTATGGTTCATTGATGGGTATGCTAAAGAACTATGAGGTTCTAGGTCCTATAGTTACTAATACTAATGATGCCTTTAACAGGTTGGTTGCTGGTTTTGAGGCTCCGGTATGTACAGTTACATCACTTGGTCATTCATATGAAGTGCCATCAAGAAATAGGTCGGTACTCGTTGGTCTGATAAGAGATGTCAATTCAGATAAGTCACTTAGGTTTGAACTTAGGTCTCCAAACCCACTATCTAACAAGTACCTTACTATAGCTGGTTGCTACCAGACTATGTTAGACGGTATCAGGGCAGTGGCAGACAACAAGAAGTTTGATACTAAGGAGCTTGAAAAGGAAATATCTAAGCAGCCTCAAGACAAGGGATTCTACCTTGAAGAGGGAAGAGCCTACAGGGACGAAAATGACGTATTCGAGGTGTATTCTCTAGTTGAGAGAAATAGATTGTTCGGTATGCCACCAGCTACTGTATACGAGGCTATGAAGTACCTAGATGAAAATGTTGAAAAGAAGAAGGCTTTGACAGATGGAGATGTATTCACTGATGCTATAATAGAGTCATTCAAGCTTGGATCACTAGATAAATGGAAGAAGAAGCTTTCTACTAGAATTATAGATAGGAACATAAGACTGCTTAGGACATTCAAGAAGCTACACACTTCAGATTCTATGGATGCTATAGATGAAGTGATGTGGGATTCAATTGAGCAGATCAAGCATGAACTGATGAAGAATACCCTAAACGAGCTTTCAATATATGGAAGAATCAAGGAATCCCTAGAGATGGGAGACTATGAAGAGGCATCAAGACTACAGCAGATAGCCAAGGTCAAGATGGAAGAAGTACAGCAGTGCTATGTTAACTATAGGAAGAATGTGTTTTAATAAGTTAGCATAGAATTAAGTATGTAATAAATTGTATAAATAATATATTGTATAAATAATATATAGAGCGTTGATTGCATTTTTATGTGGTCAACGCTCTTTTTGGGTATGACGGGCATGCCGTCAGTCTGTGGTGAAAGTCCACGTAGGGCGTAGTTGCCGACGAACCTCATAGCAACTTGCAAGGTTATCACCGTGAGGTGATGGCGAGAAGAAGCAATAGCAAAATCGTAGCCTGACGTACAGAAACCTAATATAAAGGCTTACATAAAGGATGAGTGGGCCCAAAGTCACGAAGTCCAAAAGGCAAACGTAACTTATGTAAGTAAATTAGGCAGGTAGACGAGGAAAGACTGACGACTTATCCCGTGAGGTCTCACAGAGGGAAAACCTAGTAACAACGAACTGTGAGAAGTC
>NZ_KB906660.1 GCF_000381525.1 Peptostreptococcus anaerobius VPI 4330 = DSM 2949 | reverse complement strand
CATTTCTTTTAAGCATCTTTCTAATTAACTTCAATTCAGATTTTGTGTGAGCATTTGGACTGCGTAAAGGCCTTCTAGAGCCTAATGCTAAGCTCCTTACTGTGCCATCATACTTTTTTAGTTGTCTATACACAAACTGACGGTTAGTATGATATCGCTTTGCGGCTTTTGTAACTCCATATTTTTTAGCAAATTCACATAATTTTTGGCGGTAACGCATTTCTTCTGTTATAATAGACATGAGAGGACTCCTTTACTAAATGGTTTTGTTGATATTACTATTGTATCAGAGTTCCTCTCTTTTTTTATTCAATTGTGTAACATATGTTATAGCACATTACAAGTATGCTCTTTTAATAGTTAAATCACTAAAACTTATAATGCTACACCATAAAAAGGGAGACTCACATTTATGTTATAAAATGCAAGGTCTCCCGTATATCATTATCTAATTGTATTCAACTAATCAAAATAGTTTAATCAAGATAGTTTAATCAGGTTAGGCTCTAATTAATTTTGCTATTAATGATCTGGCTATGCATCAATTCCAAAATCCATACCCAACTGATTTGCAAGGTTCTTCATTTCTTCTATAGTCTTTGGTAATATTGGGACACCTGACTTTTTATATGCTTCTTCCTTTTCAGCTTCTTTTTCACCATGAGTGTATATTCTGTCTTGGCCATAAGCCTTTTCAGAATCTCTCAATTCTTGTAGGTAAGTAGACCACTTTTCAGTGATAGCTTCTGGATCACCGAATACTTTTGGATCAATTGCCATGAAATAGTGGCAAACTCCCATTATACCATCTTCTTCAGTATGATTTGATGTAACACCGTTTGATAGGACACCAGTTAAGAACTCAACCAATAAAGAGAATCCATATCCCTTATGACTACCAAATAACTGGCTTGATCCACCAACTGGATGCATACCACCTTCTCTGTTCATAACATTATCAAATAAGTGCTGAGGATTTACCTCATCCTTACCTTCTTCATTTACTCCCCAACCTACTGGAAGATCTACGCCTTTTTTATTTCTAACTTCAACCTTACCTAAAGCTGCTACTGATGTTGCAACATCAAAGTAGAATGTATTTGGCTTTGCTGGTATTGATACAGCTATAGGATTAGTACCCATCATAGGCTTTCTACCAAAAGTAGGAACTACAACAGGGAATGAGTTTGTCATTGATATACCTATCATTCCTTGTTCAGAAGCCATATTACTGTAATAACCTGCTATTCCGTAATGGTTAGAATTTCTTACAGTAACCATTCCTATTCCAGATTTCTTTGCCTTTTCTATAGCTATGTCCATCGCATACTTTGATACAACCTGACCCATAGCCCTATTTCCATCAACAACTGCAGATATACCTGTTTCAAATGCTACAGATGGCTGTGCACCAACCTCTATATATCCCTTCTGTATATGCTGACGATACATTTCAAGCCTCTGAGAACCATGAGTTTCTATACCATACATATCAGCTGCTACCAAAACATCAGTAATAGTCTTTGAGTCTTGTTCATTAAAACCATACTTTTTAAAGGCTCTTTCACAATAAGACCTTAACTGTTCTTCTTTTACATAAACTGCTTCCATATTTTCAACTCCTCTTTTTACAATTTACCCAATCACAAAAATATTATATCACAAGAAAAAAACACCAACAATATTATCAAATAAATTACATAATAATATTTTTCACTTGCAAATAAGTAATTTTAATATCCTCAATAAAAAAATAAAAAGAGGCTATAGACTAGTTATATAGTAAATATAAAACAGATAATAGACTCTCAAAATTTTTGTTTTTTTCAGTATTTTAAATAATAGTTTGACTGTCTTTCTCTTTGATAAGTCATAATGCCACTGGCATCCCATACCTCCTTTGGCATATTCAATTACTATACAATCAAAGAAAATATACCTAGCCTAAATTGGCCAGGTATTGTAGTTTTTTATTTTATTATACTAAGAAGGCTAGGAAGTCTTCAACCTGCTTGTCCAATTGCTTTATCTGATCATCAGAAAAAGTTATAACATTTGTTGCCCATGCTTCCGGATTGGCAGCAAGTCCAACTGAGTTGTCTAAAACATCTGTACGAATGAACTTTAAGAGTTCTTTTGTCTTTTCTAGAACTCCCTGTACATATCCCGATCCACCTATGCCAGATACAGCTACCTTCTTGTCTCCTATAGCTGAAGCGCCTGCCGGGTTAGTCTGGTCAAGTGATCTAGAGGCCCAGTCTATAATATTCTTTAGAACTGATGAATAACTTCCATTGTACTCAGGTGTAAAGAACCATATTCCATCAGCAGCCTTTATTTCATCTCTAATCCTAGATACACTAGATGGAGCTGGATACTCTATATCCTGATTAAAAAATGGAACATCACTATATTCTAGGAAAGACACTTTTGCCTTGTCTCCCAATATTTCTTTTACCTTATTTGCTAACTGTCTATTAAAAGACTCCTTACGTAACGATCCTACTACGAACAATAATTTTTTTGACATAATTTTTCTCCTTATCTTAATTGAATTTCTTTATTCAAATATAACCAAATTTTAGTTTTAATTTTCCGAATTTTTATATTACTATATAGATACCCTTTGATAATATATTCAAACATTTAAATGTAACTTTTATTTTTACATTTAAATCATAAATATTCAGCACTTGTTTTTTAGATTGTTCTAAACCACTTACATTATATCTATAATCATTCTAGCTAAAAAATTGCTTATACAAACAACTCAAAATAATGTAAAAAGCCCACGAACCAATTTGCAGTTTGATTCGTGGGCTTGAAATTTTAATTAATTTTGGTTTACTGTTTATATACCCTACTATAGATAGTCTAAACAACAAATTTTCTTAAATATGTTAAGAATTAATGTTCTAATATATATTTTTCTGCAGCATGTACCGCTATGGCACCATCTGCAGCTGCAGTTATAACCTGTCTTAGAGACTTGACTCTTATATCACCGACAGCATATATACCTGGCTGACTAGTCTCGCAGTTTTCATTGGCTACAATATATCCCTTATCTAATTCTACCATTCCCTCAACTAGACTTGACTGAGGTATTCCGCCTATAGCTACAAACAGACCATCTAAATCTATCTGTCTCTCTGAACCATCAGTCTTATCAACAGTTATAACTCCTGTTAACTTGTCATCTCCTAGTATTTCCTTGATAGTAGAGTTCCAAACAATCTCAACATTAGACTCCTTTATCCTTGTCTGAAGAGTCTTGTTGGCTCTTAGCTCATCTCTTCTATGGATTAGGTATACCTTTGAAGCTATTCTAGATAGGTATAGGGCATCTTCAACAGCAGTATCTCCACCACCATTTACCGCTACTACCTTGTTTCTATAAAATCCACCATCACAGATAGCACAATAACCAAGACCTCTTCCTGTAAACTTGTCTTCCTTATCAAGACCTAACTTTCTTGGGGTAGAACCCATAGATAGGATTACTGCCTTAGTATATATCTCGTCTCCTCCTGTTAGAGTAAGCTTCTTTATTCCGTCTTCTTCAATATCTATCTTTTCTACACCCTTATAATCTATCTTTGCACCAAACTTCTTTGCATGCTCTAACATCAAGTTGGATAGTTCAACACCGTTTGTGTCTGGTAGGGCTGGATAATTCTCTATTTCAGCAGTTGAAACCATCTGACCACCGTGGAAGTTCTTTTCCAGGATAAGAGTCTTCAATTCTGCTCTACCTCCATATACACCAGCTGTCATACCACCTGGGCCACCACCTATTATAACTATGTCTTGTACCTGTCTTTCGCTCATTTTGTCCTCCTTAATTTTACTATTTAATACTTAATTCTTAAATTGGTTCTTTATTTTCTAAGATCCCTATATTCAATAGTAGTATACACATATCGTCAATATAATACTATATACGTCTATTCCTATTTATATAATTATTATACCATTAATGATAGAATATAAACATAGAGTGGCTTTATTTTAATCAAAAATATGGCTAACTATAAATTATAGGTATACTATGCCATTCTTTTTGTTTTTGGAGGTACCACCCTCCATATGGGATATATTCCCACACAAAAATCCTGCCCTTTTTATTGAATCCTCTCCATACTTGTCCCTGATATCATCTATAGCAGAATATAGGAGGCTTTCTTTAGACTTCTTTTCCTCAAACAAGGATAACTGCATATGGTCATCCTTAGACACCTTGGCAAGACTTACTCCTATGTGTCTAATAAGAACATTGTCCCAAATATCCAAAAATATCTGACAGGCACATTCATAAATCTTGCTGACACAATCAGTCTTATAAACTAGTTTCTTCTGACTTGACTTCCTATTAAAATTCATATCTACAAGTTCTATGGATACAAGGCCCGCCTTTAGCTTTTTGTGTCTGAGTCTAGCACAAACAGTCTCAGTAAGCGATAGTATTAGGTGTCTGGCATTTTCATAATCGCATATATCATAGGATGTCGTTGTTGAGTTACCTATAGACTTGTCTTTTTGCTTTATATGAAAAAAATCATATCCATCCAATCCATTAGCATGTCTATGGATAATCAAGCCTTGTTTTTTAAGATGTCTATATACAAATTTTTCTTCAAGAGTGGCCAAATCGCCTATAGTATACACACCTAATCTCTTCAACTTGTTGCTAGTTTTTCTGCCTACAAAGAATAGATTATTTATAGGAAGAGGCCACATTTTTTCTTGAATTTCATGCCTATACATAATATGAGTCTTGTCAGGCTTGGAAAAATCCCCCGCCATCTTGGCCAATACCATACTATCTGATACACCTACATTAACTGTAAATCCCAAATCTTCTTTCATCCTATGTCTTATCAAATCAGCAGCAAAACATGGCTCTCCAAAAAGCCTCTCCATACCAGTCATGTCCACGAAAGCTTCATCTATGGAGTACTGATAAACATCTGGGGAAAATTCCTTAAGTAGGCCTATCATATTTTTAGAACACTCTATATAAAGGTCAAAGTCAGCAGGATAGACCTTTAGATGGGGACACTTCCTAAAAGCAGTGCATAAGTTTTCACCAGTCTTTATACCAAAATCCTTGGCAGGTGAACTCTTTGCAAGAACTATTCCGCTCCTCCTATTGGGGTCCCCTCCTATAACAGATGGTATTTGTCTTATGTCCTGAGATTTTGGGTCAATTTTCAACCTTCTTACAGCTTCCCAACTGAGATAGGCTGAATTCACATCAACATGAAAAAATACCTTTTTTTCCATAAAACCTCCTTTCTAAGAACATATGTTCTTTTTTAAAGTATAGCACATACCAGCTCTTATATCAAGGTCTGCAAAAATGGTAATCGAGTAGGGAGGACTTTCTCCTCCCTCTCACACCACCGTACGTGCCGTTCGGCATACGGCGGTTCAATTCATGTAATAATCTAAACAACTAATGAGTCCTCGCTTTGCGAGGATTTCTTTTGTTATCTTGCGAAGTCCGGCTGTTTTTGCTACCGCCTGATAATGGTCTGCAAATCCTACGGATTGTCTTGCCATCCATTCGGGTACGCCAAGTTTCTTTAACCCCCACATCCTTTTCTCACTGGTTTTCCACTGTTTCCAGATGACTATTCTCATACGGTT
>NZ_KB906659.1 GCF_000381525.1 Peptostreptococcus anaerobius VPI 4330 = DSM 2949 | reverse complement strand
GATGGCAATATCAAAACAGCTACTACATTAAAGAACTAGAAAAGCATCAAATAACGCAGTCAATGTCAAAAAAAGGAAACTGCTACGATAACTGTATTATGGAAACATTCTTTGGCAGACTAAAAACAGAGATGTATTATGGATATGAGAGAGATTTTAAGACATTTAAAGAGTTTTCAAAAGCAATAGATGAATATATATACTACTACAACAACGAAAGGATTCAGAAGAAAACAAAATGGATGCCACCTACTTTGTATAGGTTAGCATCCATGAATGTAAACTAAATATTAATGTGTCCAGTTTTATGGGTACACATCAATGTACACGTATTTTTATTATCACATATTATTAATTTAGATGCAATCTTTAGATAAAGATTCTTAAGAATTAATAAAGTTTTTCAGTCGCCTTAAATAGAACTGACAAGCTCTTTTCTAGACTCTTCTTAAACTTTTCATCAAAACTAGACATATTATTAGCTATTGATGTAGCTATCCTATCTTCTTCGCTCTTAAGTACTTCTTTACCTTCTTCAGTTAGACCATAGAATGTATTTCTTCTATCTTTTTCATCCTCTTCTCTAAAGACATATCCTAGTTCTACCATCTTATTTAAAAGAATACATAGGCTTGATGTTGATACATACAAGTCCTTACTTAGATTCTTTAATTCAATCTTATCATATTTCTTAACTTGCTCTAGTGTAAAAAACTGCTTAGAAGTTAACTTCTGTATTTTCTTAGTTCCTGTACCTGCAATATTTTTGATAAGATTGTCAAATAAGTTTAGATTCTGTAAAATTAGAAGTGCTAATTCCTTATCTTCCATTTTTTTGCCTCCAATACTTAAAATAATAATCTCCCTAGCCATTGGCTTTTCGAATAAAATATATTAACAATTTTAATATACCATAAATCCTATATAATGAAAAGACCTAAATTAAATAAATTTAAAGTTTCACAATTTTTTTATAAAATTTTATAAATTATACATAAATATTAATTAAGAATTTCTTGATATTAATATAATTCTTTCTTTATTATTTCAATTCTAGTCTATTCCATTACTATTTGGGTTATCCGGCAGCTCCTCAAGAGACTGAATGTCTAGTAATTTTAAAAATTCATCAGTAGTCCTATAGATTATAGGCTTACCTGTTTTGTTGAGCCTGCCAGCCTCATATATAAGGTTGTTGTCTATAAGTGTGGCTATTACCTTGTCGCACTTGACTCCCCTGATCTCTTCTAGGTCATTTTTTGTTATAGGCTGCTTATAAGCAATTATTATCAAGGACTCAAAAGTTGCCTGACTAAGGTTTTTCTTCTTGTTGGGTTCAACAACTCTCTTAACAAAGTCACAATATTCATCATTCGAACACATTTGGTATTTATCGTTTAACTTAATTATCTGTATGCCCCTTTTGTTTTCCTTATATTCCTCTATAAGTTTATTCAGCATAAGTTCAATTTCCTTAAAAGAAAGCTCTTCATTTATAGCCATATTTAATTCTTTTATTGAAATAGGTTCTGCATACGAAAACATTATAGCTTCTATTATATTTTTGATATCACTTCTTCTCATATATTACTCCTGGTTCAACTTAATAATTTTTATCTGGTCGTAGAATTTTTCCTGTACAATCTGAACTTCCTTTAACTTGACCATCTCAAGTACAGCAAGAAAACTGGCGATAATCTCTTTTTTATCCTGCTCTTTACTTATATTAGAAAAATCTAGGATTGCACCATCCTTTAACATCTCTCTTATGTATGTTATCTTATCTTCTACAGATACGATCTTGTTCTTGACAATGGTCTTTAGTTTTTGATTCTTTTCTAGCTTTTCTTCCATTTTGACCAAGTCCTTGTCTGAGAACAAGCTAGGCAGTATATCTATTATCTTATCAAGATTTATTGATCCTAGGTCATATACAAGGTCAGAACTATGGTTATTAGGAGCACTCCTATAATATCTCCTGTCATACTCACTAACCCTTGGAAGCAAGTCTTCAGATATATTTTTGTACTTTTTGTACTCCTCTATTTTTTGGACAAGTTCAAGTCTAGGGTCTTCCTGGTCCAAGGACTTGTCTTTCTGGTAGAGAACATATCTAGACTTTATCTCTAAGAGTTTTGATGCCATAGCTATAAAGTCACTGGCAGTATCAAGGTCGATTCCCTGCATACTATCTACATACTCAACATACTGGTCTGTTATTTCAACTATAGATATGTCCCTTATGTCTATTTTATTTTTATTTATCAAATCAAACAAAAGGTCCATAGGCCCTTCGTATATTCCCGTCTGCACGCTGTAAGACACGCACTTCACCTCACTTAATTAATTTATATTACAAGAACAACCTGACTAAGCCCAAAAACAGCCCATAGATAGGACTCAGTATATATGTTAGCTTACCTGAAAACATAAGGACTATAAATAGTATATAGGCGTAGTTTGAGTAGGCATACATCTTCTCTACTATTCTAGCTGGTAAAAATGTTGCCAATACGTTCCAACCATCAAGTGGTGGTATAGGAAGTATATTAAAGGCTGCAAAACCAATATTATAGGTAATCATAGCAACAAATATGTCTGAAAACAGGGGACTAGTTATAAACCTACTCATTATTGCAAATACTATTGCAGAAACAATGTTGAATGCTATACCAGCCAAGGATACAGTAATATTCCCTAATCTCAGATTCCTGTAGTTGTATGGGTTGACAGGCACTGGCTTTGCCCATCCAAAATGTATCAAAAACATCATCAACATACCAAATGGATCAATATGGTCTATGGGATTAATAGTCATCCTTCCCATATTTTTGGCTGTATCATCACCGTTTAAATGAGCTACATAGGCATGACCAAACTCGTGAATTGAAATTGCAAACAAGATGGCCAAAGCACTCGTCAAAAACGATGAAATTGAATTTAAAAAATTTATATCAAAATTCATTTTTTCCTCCTTAAAATAGTACTAAAGAGATTATAAAACAAGAACCTTTAGATACTATTAATTCTTATTTTACAAAAATAAGAGGACAACCAATAGCTATCAGCCCTTGGTTGACCCCTTAACGACTCTTTCTATACTTCCATCAATATAGGCAATATCATAGGATTTCTCTTAGTCTTAATATACAGATAATCCTTTAGTTCTTCCTTTATAGTATTCTTGATATAAGCCCATTCTTTTATATTCTTTGACTCACACTGTTCAAATACATTGTTTATTATAGCCTTTGCGCCATCCATCAAGCCCTCAGACTCTCTCACATATACAAATCCTCTTGATATGATGTCTGGACCTGCAAGTATCCTACCATCTTCCTTAGATAGGGTTACAACAATAGTCATAAGTCCATCTTCTGATAGGTGCTTTCTATCCCTAAGGACAATATTACCAACATCTCCAACCCCAAGACCGTCTATAAGAATTCTACCTGAGGCTACTCTTCCGGCCTTTCTAGCAGACCTCCTATCCACCTCAAGGATATCTCCATTGGATATTATAAATATATTATCCGGGTTAGTACCTACACTCTTTGCAAGCTCTGCATGTCTCTTTAGCATCTTGTACTCACCATGTACTGGCAAGAAGAACTTTGGCTTGGCAAATGCCTGCATCAGCTTTAATTCATCCTGTCTAGCATGACCAGATACGTGTATATCAGCTATGTCACTAGATACAACCTCTGCTCCCTTTTCTAGTAGGAAGTTTATGATTTTTGATACTGTCTTTTCATTTCCTGGTATAGGATGGGCTGAGATAATAACTAGGTCACCCTTCTTTATCTCTACTTTTTTGTGTTCTGAATTAGCCATTCTTGCTAGGGCTGACATTGGTTCACCCTGAGAACCTGTTGTGATTATGACAAGTTCTTCATCCTTATACTTGTGTATATCGTTTAAATCAATTATATGCTCATCTGTAGTCAAATATCCTAAATCCTTGGCAACACCTAATATATTGACCATAGATCTTCCTGATACTGCTACCTTTCTTCCGTACTGCTTGGCTGCATCAGCTATCTGCTGTAGCCTGTGAATATTAGATGCAAATGTAGCAACAATTATCCTCGAATTCTGAGCCTTTTTGAATAGATCATCAAGACCTGCTCCCACGCTCTTTTCAGACATTGTAGAACCTGGCTTGTCTGCATTTGTTGAATCCGCCATCATCAATAGGATACCCTCTTCGTCACTAATCTGGCATATCCTATGTATATCCATCATTTCACCATCGATAGGTGTAAGGTCTATCTTAAAGTCTCCCGTATGGTATATAACCCCTTGATTAGTATGTACTGCTATAGAGTAAGCATCCGGTATAGAATGGTTAACTCTTATAAATTCCACGCACATATTCTTTAACTTAATCTGGTCCCTAGAACCTACCGTATTGAGTTTAGCCTTTGTAATCCTGTGTTCTTTTAGTTTTACCTTTACAAGCTCCATACTCAAGGCTGAACCATACACTGGAACGTTAATCTTCTTCAAGATGTAAGGCATTGCTCCAATGTGGTCCTCATGACCGTGAGTGATAAATATCCCCTTCACCTTGTCTATATTCTTCTCTAAATATGTAATATCTGGTATTACTATATCAATTCCCAACAACTCATCTTCTGGGAAACATAGACCTGCGTCTATTACTATTATCTCGTCCTTATACTCAATAAGGGTCATATTTTTACCAATTTCGTTTAGACCACCTAGAGGTATAATCTTTATCTTATCGTTATTATTTCTTGACAAAATCTACTCTCCTTTTTATTTTATTTAACTTAATCACGAACACAAATGTTACTATATATAATACCACACTTTTATACCTTTTAAAATATTTTTTATATAGAATAGCGATATTTGACATTTTGTTTCAATTTATGTATGATAAACTGAGAATATGAAGATAAAGGAAAGGATTTATTATGAGGGGTAAAACACACTTGATCCTAGGCAGCCTATCAAGCCTAGAACTTGCAATACTTTACAATATTCCTATAGGACCTGTTGGACTGGCTAGTGTCTTATTTTGCTCTATTGTGGCGGACCTAGACGAGTCCAATTCCAATGTTATGAACAATATCATAAGAAAAGATACTACAAAAAAAATCCACACCCTGCTATCATACTTCTTAGCAATAGTCCTTTTTTACTACTCCCAGAAAGTTGGTAAAAACTTCTACCTGGCACTCGGTATCTCGGTGATTGTGGTAACCCTTACAACAAAAAAATTCACAGCTGGTAAATTAAGAAATATATTTATATTTATATTTTTCTTTATACTGTCTCTTAATTTTTATCTTTTTGATTTTAATTTGGGACTTGTTTTTATCAGTAGTTTATTGTCACTGTTTCCATTTTTAAAACACAGGAAACTAACCCACTCACTCATTATGTTACTTATAGTCTATGGACTTGTCCACCTAGTTGAAGTACAGACCGGTATCAGGCATCTGGCTATCTTGTCTACTATAGCTTACTCAAGTCACCTAGTGCTTGATCTGACAACCAAAATGGGGATACCTCTTTTCTACCCCTTTAGTTCAAAAAACTATAGCCTGTTTCCTTTGAGAGTCGGCTCCTTATTTTGCAATATGGTAGAAAATATCCTTATAGTCATAATGGCCATCATATTTTCATTATCACTAATAAGTATCGGACCAATATTTAAATAGAACAACCTAATAAATATACAATCGAGTAGGGAGGACTTTCTCCTCCCTCTCACACCACCGTACGTGCCGTTCGGCATACGGCGGTTCAATTCATGTAATAATCTAAACAACTAATGAGTCCTCGCTTTGCGAGGATTTCTTTTGTTATCTTGCGAAGTCCGGCTGTTTTTGCTACCGCCTGATAATGGTCTGCAAATCCTACGGATTGTCTTGCCATCCATTCGGGTACGCCAAGTTTCTTTAACCCCCACATCCTTTTCTCACTGGTTTTCCACTGTTTCCAGATGACTATTCTCATACGGTTTCGAAGATGTTCGTCT
>NZ_KB906658.1 GCF_000381525.1 Peptostreptococcus anaerobius VPI 4330 = DSM 2949 | reverse complement strand
AAACTATTAATTTCTTCTACCTATTATCTGAACACATTGGTATCACTCAATGAAAACGTTTATTGCAATGCTTATGCAAGATTAAAAAATCCATTAAGGTAAAATAAGGTAAAATAAGGTAAAGAATTTTTGCCCCTTATATGCCCCTTATTACCTTAGTTCACCCTATTAAAATCGACTTCTTAATAAATATGTGGTATAAGATTAAGTACTATCACTAACTTAATTTTTAGTTATAATTCTTCTTATGACAATTATAACATATAAATTATAAAATTCGTAAATTGCAATATCTCTAATACATTATTTCGTGTATTTTAATACATCTTTTGTAATTTTAGTTTTTTTTATCCGAATAAATTACTAAACTCTCCCATCTTATATTCCTTATTAAAGAATGGAAATCCTATAATCTTATACTTATTATCATCTACATAAATTTTTGTAGGTATGCCTTGTTCTTCAATTTTTAGTAGAAAATCTTCTTTCCATTTATCTTTTCCTAATAAATGACTCCCTTTAGGCTCAATATAAATTTGTTCTTGCAAATATCTATCTGTGCCTTTCTTTTGTAAAAATAATAAAAAGTCTGGCTCAAATCTTTCTCCTGTTTCAAATTCATAAATAGCCAAGGCTGGAATTCTCTCATTTCTTACCAAATAAATTTCATCATATTTACTTCTTAAATCTTTAACTATCCCTTTAAAGTATTTAACAAATGCTTTTTCTTCACCTGTTCCATAATTATCATTATAGACGTACCATTGCTCATATGATAAATCCAAAACATCTTCATTGTCAATCATGGATTGAGACACTCCTACACCATCTCCATGTGGATTGTCTATATATATTTTTTTATCTTTTAATACCTCGTAGATTCTCTTGGCGTAAAATTCCTTAGTCCCTTCATACTCAGTCTCTATTTTTTGTAGATATAATGATATTTCTTTAAGTATTTTAATTGTTCCATCATAAAGATCTTTAGCTTGTAACTTTTCATACGGACTTTCTATTTGCAACATTATATTTCCTAAATAATTTTCAGATTGTAAAAATTCTTTCTTTGATTTTAAGTTAGGAAAATATGATTTAAGTGTATTGAATTTTAATATCTCAAAATTTGACATTGCACCTTCAGCAATATTTAAAGGTATATTCTTAAACTCACATTGAAAAGTATTGGTCATACCACTAGTCTTTACTTTTCCTTCATCAAATAATCCATATATAAAAGAACTGCCTGTTGATACTTTATGCTGGTAATATCCATTTCGTATTTTTTTATCTATTCCTTTAACTGATTTTCTTGACTTTTCAACTTTTCTATTTGAAAATACATAGGCCTCTCTGAAAAAATCTGTTTGTTTAAATTCATCTTTCAATATATAATTTATTTCCATCGGAGCATCTGCTAATAAACCCGTCTGTTTCAGAGCATATCTTAACTCACCAATATATCGTGAATCTTGCATTGAATGATATAAAAGTGTTTCCAATATCCTATTTTCATTAGATATATCATAATCATATTTACGCTTGTTTCTTGGCTGATCATCTTCAATTTTAAATGGACAATACCTAGCTCCACGTCCTATTAGTTGAGCTTCACTAATAGTTGTTTTTCCTGGCTTTCCATTTTTTCCATCTCGTGTTTCATACAATCTTACAATATCAAAAAGATTTAATACATCCCATCCTTCATTTAGCATATCAACTGTGAAAATTATTCTATATGGATTATCTTTTGCTTCAAGAGAGTTTACAGCAACTTGTTTTTCCTTTTCTTCAGATTCACTCTTAGAGTTTAATATTATAGAGTTTTCAGTTGCAAATCCTAATTTAATATCAGATACAAGAGCATTTAAACTTGGATCTTTTTTGAGAAAATATCCTATTGCATTCCTTAAATATTCATTATCAGAATCTTTATATTTTAATATTTCATCCGTCTTGAGATTATTTAATTTTTGGTAGAATTCATCATAAAATGTTTTTGATTCTTTAATTATTTTTGATTTTAATAAAACAACTGGCTTTATATTTTGACCATTGTCTCCAAACAAATGTCTCCTATATTCACTTATAACAAGAGCAAGCAAAGTTCTTGTCCACCTGTCATAATCACCTTGCATATTATTAAAATCTTTGGTGTATCCACTCTCTCTAAACTTAGATAAAGTGTAATCATATACAATTTTATCCAAATATTTCTTCTCAACATTAGGGTCTTTCAAGTCAGCAGTTGCTGTAAATTCTAACAAGGCATTATCTCTGTTTGCTCTGAATATTCTTTTAATTGTATATTCCCAGCTTTTGGCATTTTCTTCTAGGCTTGCTTTTTCACTTTTTGTAAGACCTTTAGTAACAGTATTTATATGGTGGGATTCATCTGAAATTAAAACAATCTTATCATCCTCAAAATCGTCAATAGTAGGAGAATTCTCCTTTGGAAAATTCATGTCCATATGAAGTTTTTGTGTGGAAGTAAAGCAAATATTTATTGCGTTTTTATCATAAAAAGCAAAATTGTTTACTTTTTTTACTTGAACTTGTTCTCCCATTAATTCTATATTTTCTGCAAAAAGATACTTAATAGAAGATTGATTGAGAAAATTTTCTTTAGTCTTTTCGATAATATTGTTCTGATTAACAAAAAACAAAAACTTTCTATAGCCCTTTGTATATAAATATAAAATAAGTCCTGCCATAATAACAGTCTTACCAGACCCAGTTGCCATATGAAATAAATTATGGATTTGTTTATTTTTAATCAAATCACTCTCAACATAAGTTATAAAATACTTAAAAGCATCTTCTTGATAATCACGCAGAATGATATTAGGATTTAAATTAGACTCTATATAGGAAGGTAATTCTTTCAATGCTCCTATTTTTTTAATAACGTCTAACTCTTGGTATAAATATTGATCAGTCATGATATCACTCCTTACCATAGAAACTTATTGTAAATGCCTTGTCAGCCTCACTCACCTTGTAATCTTCATCATCTATGTCTGATAAATTTACATAAAGTTGATTTTTATTTAAAAGCTCCATCACAATGTTCTTCTGCTCATCAAGACTAAGCTTATCAAACTCATCTTGTGATTCTTTTAAATCGCTAGGAAGAACAGAAGGAATTAATTTACCATTGTTAATGGCCTTATTTAAAATTTTTTTAACAGAATCTGAATCCTTAGCATCCTGTAGTTCAGAAATTAGACTTTCATTATCTTCTAATAGTTCACAATAAACAAAAGATCCACCACCTTGCCAGTTTACTGATTTAGAAATACCTCTATCTTCTCCTTTTATTACATTCACTAATCGTTTTATAGACTTTTCTTTAATATAATCCATTTGTTCAATTCCGATAAATTTTCTATTCAATTTTAATGCGACAGCTTGAGTGGTTGCAGTTCCCATAAAAAAATCTAACACTATATCATTAGGTTGGGTTGTTAATAAAACAATTCTTTTTAATAAAGACTCTGGTTTCTTTCCATTTTTCAAATTGACTCCTCCGCCTTCATTTGATAAATCATTTAAGGCAAAATTTAACCAGATATCACTAATGGATTCTGAAGGCAATAATTTTCCATTAAATTCTTCTAACTTAGATGATGCGAAAATTACTTCTTCATTTTTATAAACAAATTTATCAATTCCTGTTTCTGTTTTTACATGTGTGAAGACATCAGTATCAAAATTATTATCAACTGACATTTTCTTCAAAGAATTATTTGCTGCACTACGGAATACACAATCTGCATTTTCTAATAAGAATTTATATGACTCAGGGTCTCCATAAGTTAATCCAATATCATTTAGCTTCTTTCTCACCGTCGTGTATTCCCAGTTTCTAGTATCATCACTTCCATTTTTTTCAACATACTGTGTATATCTTTTAGAATCTATAGCAGAGTCCCAATCGCTAGGTTCCCTTAGCACATTAATTGTTGATTTTGTAGAATCCTTCTGATATATCAAAATATGCTCTTTTATCTTTGGAATTTTCTTATTAACATGTGCCATCTTAGGGCCACTTAAGTCGCTCATTTTAACGGTTATATGATTTAAAAAGCCACCATTTTTAGTCTTTTGCTTAAATAATTCATCTAGCATTACTTTTAAAGGGAAAACCCCGTAGTCATTCATCTGTATTACCAAAAATCCATCATCACGCATTAAATCAAAGGCTATATCTATCCTATTTTTCATAAATGTGAGCCATGTTGATAGTTTAAAATTGCTATTATATTCAAATGAATCATTGTCAGTTGAATCTTCAAAAAAGTATGGAGGATCTAAATATACACACTTTATACTATTTCTGTATTTTTTTAATAATGATGACAAAGCAAACAAATTATTTCCTTTAATAATTAAATTGTCATCTTCTTTAAATTCTATATTTTCTTCTATTCCGTCTTTAGTATATCGCTTAGCATTCCCTAAAACTTTTGGAGCAAGAAGTCTATTTGCCTGGTCTGGGGCTAAAGTTTCATTATAAAAAATTTCATCTCTTTTTTGGTCTTCTTTGGTTTGTCCACCCTCAAGGATACAATCTTTGTAAGGCCATACCAAGGAAACATCTTGTTTTTGACTAATTAGATTATTATTAGAATCTACAAGTCCTATCTTATTTTTATACATGGTAAATGAATCTGGAAGAAATTCTTTTGATTCTAGTACCCAGACAAATTTATTTTTATCAAAAACATATATGTCATCAACTATTGTAAAAAAGGCTTCTTTCAATAAATCATTATTTAGCAAGGCTTTTAATAATTTCTTATCATTATTTCTTGCTGCATCTGATACTTTTGTCTTAATAATTTGATTAGACTCTCCAACAAAACGCTCATCAAAACTCAAAACTTTTTTTAACTCATCTAAAAATTTCATAATTACCTCACATAATCCATAATATCTTTAACCTTACACTCAAGTACAAAACAAATCTTTGCTATAGTCTCTAAGTCAATTCTTTTAACCTTGTTATTACAATATGTTTTGGTCTTTGAGATATTGATTTTCCAAGCTTTCTCTTTTAACCAATTCTTCAGATATTCTATATTTATTAGGTTTATACCCTCTTTCGATTAGTATATTGCTAATATAGAAATATCTATACTCTAAATCCAATATACCTAAATTGCTAGTTATAGAGTCTCTTGACTTCATGTATCCTAATCCGTTTCGCTCTATAATATCTTTTATATCACCTATCAATTTCTTTTCTAGTTTATTGTCCTGCTTTATCCTGTCTATAAATTCTATACCCTTATAAAAATCATTATAGTCAAAGCTATTAGATTCTCCTAGGCTAGATTGTATTTCCTCTTTAAAGAAACATTCAAGAATGTGCCAAAATCTTATATTGCCATTCTTAAATCTACCTACTATCTCAAGACACATTGGGTAATCTAAAAGTATAGCAGTTTCCAGGTTTGTCTTAAAAGATGGGTTATCTCTTTTAAATTTAATTAAATCTTCATCTTCTATCTTGTAAATTGGCATATTGGATTCTAAAATATTCATGAATATATCTGTTTCACTTACACCAATTAATTTTGACAATGTTTCTATTGTAATTACATTTTCTTTTCCATGTGTATACTTCACTAAATTATTAACCATAAATACTCCTTTATAAAATACATAGGTAGTAAAAGTATAACACATCATATCAATATGTTACACTTTCATACCCTTATAATAATTAATGTAGATAACTAGACTATTTGTTAATCTCTTTCTTCTTTTATATGTTTTAGCATTTTGTTATTCCTGATTTTATCATAAAAAAAATCATGATTTCATCTACATTAATATTTTTTATACCCTTTGGTGTTTCTATAGGAGAATAGATTTTATACTCTTTTATAAAATATTTTCTATCTTCTCCGTTTTTTAATTTGAATAAATCTCCATCATTTAGACCATACTCATTTTTAACTATATCGTATATTTTTTTCAACAAACTCATTGACAAGCCTCCTATAATTAATTCATGCCTACATTTTCTTCATACTTTTTTATCATTTTGTTAAGTGTTGGTGTTGTAATTGAACAACACTTGGCAAACTGACCCTTGTTAATCTGCTTTGCCATGTATAAATTATACAACTTGTCAAATAATGAGTCCCTATAGTTTATCTTATTACCTGTTTTAATTTGTTTTTTCTTTGGTCTTTTGATTTCTTTTTCTTCATTAGGGTATATTCCTATATTTGATAGTATTTCATAAATAAATAATCTTCCTTTTTGAGTCCATTTAGTTGACATATAACTTTTTCCATACCTATCTATGTATGTTTCACTTTCTGTCAATCCTTTTCCTTGGTGTTGTCTATATAACAGCCATTGTCCACCTGTTTTAAACTGTACATTTTGTTCATGTAATATTTGATTTAATTCTTGAGCTGTCATTCCATAGTCTTTTGAAATCTGTGTTGTTGTGACAGCTTCATTAGACATCAATACTCTTTCACAATATGTGGCTTTAGGTTTTAATTCCTTATTTTCTATTTCTAATTGCTTTCTCTTTTCCTGTTCTTCTTTTAGGTTCTGTGCAATCTTGATGATAGTATCTGGATTAAGCAATACTTCTTCTACCTTATCAGGAGTTAGATATCCACCATGCTTTCTGATACTAGGTAATACCTCTGATGTTACCCACTTTTTAAACTTCTTTGCATTAGGTAATTTACTTCCAAATATTGCAGCGTAT
>NZ_KB906657.1 GCF_000381525.1 Peptostreptococcus anaerobius VPI 4330 = DSM 2949 | reverse complement strand
GATGGCAATATCAAAACAGCTACTACATTAAAGAACTAGAAAAGCATCAAATAACGCAGTCAATGTCAAAAAAAGGAAACTGCTACGATAACTGTATTATGGAAACATTCTTTGGCAGACTAAAAACAGAGATGTATTATGGATATGAGAGAGATTTTAAGACATTTAAAGAGTTTTCAAAAGCAATAGATGAATATATATACTACTACAACAACGAAAGGATTCAGAAGAAAACAAAATGGATGCCACCTACTTTGTATAGGTTAGCATCCATGAATGTAAACTAAATATTAATGTGTCCAGTTTTATGGGTACACATCATTTTCGCCTGCTTCTTTACTTTTTCTATTTACTTGTGAATTTTTTCTAGCCCCTCCAAGATCTTGTCCCTATCACAAGTAGATATAATACCACAGGCAGCAAGCATCTTGGCATAAGCCTTACTCCCCATAATATCGTAGTGGTATAATTTATAATCAAAGCCTATGGAGGCAACTGAGACTATCTATACACATTAGTTGACAATTTTATTGACTCATTTGCGTTTATAGCTAGTAAAGCTGGGTAGAATATATAATATATTAAGCTACTTTACGTAAAATAGAAACTAAGCCTTTTTAAAAAAGAGAACCTGGGAAATCCCGGTTCTCTTTTTTTTAATATATTATATTTTTTATTTAGGTCTTTTTTATTTGTTTGTACTCAGCTCGTGGCTTATCTTGTGGACTAGCATCTCAAGGGCAACCTTGTTCTCTCCACCCTCTGGTATTATTATATCCGCCTTTCTCTTACTAGGCTCAACAAACTGCTCGTGCATAGGCTTTACAGTTCCTAGGTACTGGTTTATTACGCTCTCCAGGCTTCTACCACGCTCGCTTACATCCCTAGTCATCCTCCTAAGTATCCTTACATCTGCATCTGTATCTACAAAGACCTTTATGTCCATTTGATCACACAGGTCAGGCTCTGAAAATATCAAGATTCCCTCTATGATTATAACCGGAGCAGGATGGACTTCTACGACCTGGTCAGACCTTGTGTGAGTAGTAAAATCATACACAGGCATCTCTATCGTCCTACCCTCTTTTAGGTCTTCAAGATGTCTACATAGTAGGTCAGATTCAAAGGCATCTGGGTGGTCATAGTTTACATTTTCCCTCTCACTTGGTGGAAGATGAGCCTGTCCCCTGTAGTAGTTGTCGTGACGTAGTATACTTATCTCGTTTTCTTTAAATGTTTCTATCAGCTTGTTTGCAATGGTAGACTTACCACTTCCTGTCCCACCTGCAATTCCTATAATAACTGGTTTCATAAATTCTCCTCTCATAGCAAAAATATCTATTTTTTAAAAATAGTAGTTTCCATATATTGGCTAATTGATATTATAGCACAGAAATTCTTATAAAAGATACAAGAAAGTGTACAAATTGATATTGCAATTTTGGAATATTTTTTTAATATATTTTTTCTTGTGTTTATATCATTATGCATTATAAAAAGTCCTTCCACAGGTAACTTTCATTACTAAGGAAGGACTTTTCTCTAATTGCTCACTTAATCAATTACTTATTTAATTATTTATCTCTCTTAAGCTATAAACTTTCTTAGCCTCTGAGTCTATATGTCTTCTATTTACTGCAACCATAGCCTTTAGGGTATCTAGAGATGTCATAATCTCTGTCTGGAACTCTATAGCAGTTCTTCTCATCTTAAAACCGTCTCTTGTAGAGTCATTACCCTTTGTTGGAGTATTTATCACTATATCCACCTGCTTGTTTCTGATTACATCTAGGATATTTGGTCTAGGTTCTTCAACCCTGTTTACAGTGTCACACTCAACTCCTGCTGCTCTTAGGGCATCTGCTGTTCCCTGAGTTGCTATAAATGTATATCCTATCTCGTACATATCCTTGGCAAGCTCTATAAATTCTTCCTTGTCATTGTTGTTTACAGTAGCAAGTACCTTCTTATTTTCATCGGATATTCTCTGACCTGATGCCAAGAATCCCTTGTATAGGGCTTCTTCTAGAGTTTCACCTATACCTAGTACTTCACCTGTAGACTTCATTTCTGGTCCTAGGCTGACCTCAACCCTAGATAGCTTAGACATTGAGAATACTGGTACCTTTACGCATATATGCTTTGGTGTCTTGTACACTCCAGTTCCATACCCTAGGTCTTCTAGCTTTTCTCCTAGCATACACTTAGTCGCAAGGTCTACTATTGGCACACCACTAACCTTTGAAATATATGGTACTGTACGGCTGGCTCTTGGGTTTACCTCTATGATGTATAGGTCGCCCTTGTATTCTATAAACTGGATATTTACCATACCTACAACATTTAGGTTAAGGGCCATCTTCTTTGTATAATCGTATATCTTTTCCTTGATATTGTCAGATATTCTCTGGCTTGGATACATTGTTATAGAGTCTCCAGAGTGAACTCCTGCTCTTTCAAGGTGTTCCATGATACCTGGTATAAGTATGTCCTTACCGTCGCATATAGCGTCTACTTCTATTTCCCTACCTGTCAGGTACTTGTCTATCAGTACTGGGTTGATGGCATCTCTTTCAAATGCATCTTCCAGGTACTGGACTAGTCTAGTCTCGTCATATGTTATCTCCATACCCTGACCACCAAGTACATATGAAGGTCTAACTAGGACTGGGTAGCCAAGTTTAGTAGCTACTTCTACACCCTCTGCTACTGACCAAACACCCTTACCCTTAGGTCTATTGATATTTAATTTCTCTAGTAATTCCTCAAATTTTTCCCTGTCTTCTGCTGCATCTATATCCTTGAAGTCTGTTCCAAGTATCTTTACACCCTTTTCACTTAGGAACTTGGCTAGCTTGATAGCTGTCTGGCCACCGAACTGTAGGATTACACCCTCTGGCTTTTCCTTTTCTATGATGTGGTATACATCTTCTTCTGTAAGTGGCTCAAAGTATAGCTTGTCTGAAGTATCAAAGTCTGTACTTACTGTTTCTGGGTTGTTGTTTATGATTATAGTCTCTATTCCTAGTCTTCTTAGGGCCATTACTGCATGAACTGAGCAGTAGTCAAACTCTATACCCTGACCTATTCTTATAGGACCTGAACCTAGAACTATTACCTTCTTCTTGTTGCTTATTTCAACTTCATCGTATTCTTCATATGTTGAGTAGTAGTATGGAGATACTGCATCGAATTCACCTGCACAAGTGTCAACCATCTTGTATGAAGGTCTGATCTTGTATAGCTTTCTAAGCTCTACTAGGTCTTCTGTATCTATCTTCATAAGCTCACTCATACCCTTGTCTGAGAATCCCTTCTTCTTTAGCTCTAGTAGGTATTCCTTTGAAAGGTCTTCTATATTCATCACCTTTAGCTTTTCTTCCTGGTCTACAATCCACTTGAACTTGTTTAAGAACCAAGCATCAACACCAGTTATTGTAGATATCATGTCTAGCTTGTAGCCTCTTCTTATCATCTCAGCTAGGTCAAATATTCTCTCATCATCTGGCACTACTATACTAGCCTTTAACTGGGATAGAGTCTTTCCTTCTGATGCCTTGTGGACTAGTGAGAACTTGCCTGTCTCAAGAGACCTGATACCCTTTAAGAAGGCTGACTCGAAGTTTGAGCCTATACTCATGATTTCACCAGTTGCCATCATCTTTGTTCCAAGCTTTCTGTTGGCGTGCTTGAACTTGTCAAATGGCCACTTAGGAATCTTGACTACTACATAGTCTAGGGCTGGTTCAAAGCAGGCACAAGTCTTCTTTGTAACAGCGTTCTGGATTTCATCTAGGCTGTATCCTAGGGCTATCTTGGCTGCAACCTTGGCTATTGGATATCCTGTAGCCTTTGATGCTAGGGCTGATGACCTAGAAACTCTTGGATTTATCTCTATTATTGCATATTCAAGGCTCTCTGGGTTTAGGGCCATCTGAACATTACATCCACCCTCAACTCCTATTGCATCTATTATCTTTAGAGATGCACTTCTAAGCATCTGGTATTCTAAGTTTGATAGGGTCTGGCTAGGAGCAACAACTATTGAGTCTCCTGTATGAACTCCTACTGGGTCTATATTTTCCATGTTACAAACTGTTATACAGTTACCCTTAGAGTCTCTCATTACTTCATATTCTATTTCCTTCCAACCCTTGATTGATTTTTCAAGTAGGCACTGGCTAACTGGGCTCAGCTCTAGTCCGTGAGTTAGGATTTCTCTTAGCTCTATTTCATTTTCGGCTATACCACCGCCAGTTCCACCTAGTGTGTAGGCTGGTCTTACAACCACTGGATAGCCTATCTTTAGGGCGTATTCAAGTCCAGCATCAAGAGTTGTAACTATATCACTCTCTATTACTGGCTCTCCTATTTCCTTCATCACTTCTCTAAATAGGTCTCTGTCTTCACCCTTTTTGATTGACTCAACTGATGTTCCTATTATCTTGACATTGTACTTGTCTAATATACCTGCCTCATGTAACTCTATAGCTAGGTTTAGACCTGTCTGACCACCCATACCTGCCAGTATTGAGTCCGGTCTTTCTTTTTCTATTGTCTTTTCAATAAAGTCTAGTGTTAGTGGCTCTATATATATATGGTCTGCTATTTCCTGATCTGTCATGATTGTTGCAGGATTTGAATTTATAAGTACTACCTCTATGCCTTCTTCTTTTAAGGCTTGGCAGGCCTGTGTTCCAGAATAGTCAAATTCTGCAGCCTGTCCTATAATAATTGGGCCTGAACCCAAAACTAATGTTTTCTTTATTGTATCTATCTTAGGCATAATTGGTCTCCTTTACTCTGCTATTTCTAAAAACTTATCAAATACGTACTCGCTGTCAAATGGTCCTGGGCAAGCCTCTGGATGGTACTGCACACAATATATTGGCATAGTCTTGTGTCTCATACCTTCTACTGTGTCGTCGTTAAGATTTACCTGTGTTATCTCCATATCATTTGGCATCTCTGTAACATAGTAACCGTGGTTCTGAGAAGTTATAAATATCTTGTCTTCTTCAAAATCCTTTACTGGGTGGTTTCCACCTCTATGACCAAACTTTAGCTTTCCAGTCTTTCCTCCTAGGGCTATAGCCAGTATCTGATGACCTAGGCAAATACCACATATAGGTTTCTTACCTATCATCTGTCTTACATTTTCAACTATATCTTCTAGGTCTGCTGGATCTCCAGGTCCGTTTGATAAGAATATCAGGTCTGGATCTGCTGCAAGTACCTCATCTGCCTTTGTAGTAGCTGGGAATACCTTGATATCACAGTCTCTCTTCTTGAAATTTCTGATGATATTTTCCTTTACACCGAAGTCCATGATAGCAACTTTCTTGCCGCTACCTTCATGGTGCTCTACTGCTTTTCTAGATACTATCCTAACTGCTTGGCTGATGTCATATTCATCTAACTTATTCTTTATATCTGATAACTTAGTGTGTTCTGTAGTTATTATTCCCTTCATTGTACCCTTGTTTCTAAGAATCTTTGTAAGGGCTCGTGTATCTATACCTTCAAGTCCTATTACCTTCGACTGCTTTAAGTATGTGTCTATGTCCATCTCACACCTGAAGTTTGATGGCATATCTGATTTCTCCCTAACTATAAATCCACTTACATGGACATTAGATGATTCTAAGTCCTCCAAGTTGATACCGTAGTTACCAACAAGTGGGTATGTAATTGTAACTATCTGTCCATAGTATGATGGGTCTGTAAGTATTTCCTGATAGCCTGTCATAGATGTGTTAAATACTACCTCACCTACGCTATCCTCAGTATAACCAAAGGCCTTGCCTTCAAATATTGTTCCGTCCTCTAAAATTAATCTTCCCTTCACGATTGAGCTCCTTTCAATGAGACCACGATTTTAACTACTGCTTTTCTATTTA
This sequence comes from Peptostreptococcus anaerobius VPI 4330 = DSM 2949, assembly GCF_000381525.1. Classification (GTDB taxonomy): domain Bacteria; phylum Bacillota; class Clostridia; order Peptostreptococcales; family Peptostreptococcaceae; genus Peptostreptococcus; species Peptostreptococcus anaerobius. The sequence continues at coordinate 1,387 of NZ_KB906657.1, read as the reverse complement.
TTAGCAAGTCTTTCTTGTATGGTCGAATTAATGCAGAAATTTATTTAAAATATCATCATCTATCTTAGTCTTGACTAAACTTCTGTAGTCCTTGCTATCTCTTCTACTATCATATCCGCTGCCTTTGCTGGATCCTCTGCCCTTGTTATAGGTCTTCCAACAACCAACAACTTTGCTCCATTTTCTATCGCCTGAGCCGGAGTAACAACTCTTTTTTGGTCTCCTACTTCAGCTGTAGCTGGTCTTATACCTGGACAAACTGTGACAAAATCAGGACCACAGGCCTCTACTATATCTGCAACCTCCCTAGCTGAACAAACAACTCCGTCAAGTCCAGCCTCTTTGGCAAGTTTTGCCCTCTTAATAGCTGCTTGCCTAGTAGATAGGTTACAACCTATGCTCTCCAAATCTTCATCGCTTAGAGAAGTCAATACTGTCACACCTACTATAAGTGGCTTTTCTATTCCCAATCTCTGGGCCTCTTCCTTAGCTATGTCAGCACATTTTTTCATACCTTCATAGTCTGAAACGTGTATAGTCATCATCCATACCCCGTCCTTTATGCAGGCCTTAACAGCCGACATCATTGTATTTGGTATGTCGTGGAACTTAAGGTCCAAAAATACTCTTTTTCCCTTTGACTTTAAATAATCTAGAGTCTTACCCCTAGATGCTATATAGTTTTCAAGTCCCAACTTGAATATCTCAACACTGTCTTCTAACTTGTCTATAAGTTCTACTGCCTTTTCATAGTTGTCAGTATCAATCGCTACCATCAACTTGTCTTTACCCTTTAACATTTATATACTCCTGTCCGATTAAGGCTTTTAGATACAAAAAAATCCTCATACCAGGCTGAGATAGCATGGTATAAGGATAATATAAACTCTATATGTCGGACTGTATGGCTACAATCCTACTGTTATTAGACCCATCAGGTCTTATCCTTACCAGTCTCTCTGGACCAGCTTAAAAGACTTAATCAATTTTTTAGTGTAATCGCATCTCTGCACGACCTTTCCTACACCTTATGGATTATAATATCACATATTCATATTCATTTCAAGAAATTTTTGACCTATTTGATATTATTTATCTTAGTTGTCAATACATATGTTACACTTACGAGAAAGTTTTTCAAAATACTTGCTATTTTATCGAAAATTATAAATGGATAAGTCAAGGAGTAAAGCTTTGCGTACCTTGACTTAGTTCATTTTAATTTTCACAATAGCAGGCTGTATTTTTGAAATACTCTTCTACAACTTCGTTTGGGCTTTTAAATTTTAAACTTGTTTTTGCCGTACTATTATATCTTCTTTCATGCTTTGCCACCTGATTTATCAGATCTTTTTCGCTAGTAAATACTTTTCGATTATATAAAATC
>NZ_KB906656.1 GCF_000381525.1 Peptostreptococcus anaerobius VPI 4330 = DSM 2949 | reverse complement strand
GTTTTTTTCATACTGTCTTTGTCCCGCATCGGGGTAGTACACTATGACCTTGTGTCCATTTTTTATTTGTTCCACCCTACCACGTTTAAGCTCATTGTAAATAGTGGTTCTTGACCTTTTTAGGTGCCTAGCAATAGAAGATATTGAGCAACCTAATTTGATCATGGCATAAATTTCTCCTCTTTCATACTCACTTAGGTGTTTAAAGTTTCTCTTTTTTGTGTTAAAATTAAGTTGATTCATTGTGGACCTCCTGTATGTATTTGTGTTGTGACTTATATTTTAACACAGGATTCGCAATGAATCATTTTTTATTTAGTTGTACAAATTGATTATACAATCAACCGTTTAATATTTGGGTGTTCAATGGAAAAGATATTTTGTCTTAAAGAAAATTATTATAGTGATATGGAAGAGATGAAAGGTAGATAATATGGATTATATGAGTCATCTTTATGGAAGGAATAAGAAAAAAATAATAGAGAATTCAAAAAACAAGATTTATAAGTATGATGGCTTAGAAAATGGAAAGTTTGTCATTACAGAGTATGAAATCTTTAAGGGAGTAAGAGTCTTCTATAACGATATACACACATCAAAAATCACAAGTAGTATTCCTAAGGATTCTCTTAATGAAAGACGATATGAAATCAATCATTGCAGAGAAGGAAGGTTTGAATGCGTATTAAGAGATGGAACTGTAACATACATGGAAGCTGGAGATTTTGCGATTAACTTAATAAGCAACAGCTCTAAAGAATCATTTTTCCCTATTAGTCATTATCACGGCGTTACTTTTTGTATTACGCCATCGGAGTTTGATGATGAACTACACCTTTTAGAAAAAATGTTCGGAATTAAATATGAAGAGGTATTAGCTAATCTTTGCAACGATAATAAACTTTTTATTCAGCGAGCGACATCAGAGATTGAGCATATTTTTTTTGAAATGTATAAAGTACCAGATGATATTCTGATTGTATATTTAAAAGTCAAATTTCAAGAATTGTTTTTGTACCTTACAACAGTGCAGAATAATGCATCTTATAATGATAGACAGTATTTTGCTAAAAATAATATTGAAATAGCTAAAAAGATAAATGCGTATGTACTGAAGAATTATAATAGAACATTGCCCTATGAGAAATTATCTGAGAAATTCCACATAAAAATTACTACAATGAAAAATTGTTATAATAGTGTTTTTGGAGAAACTGTTAACGATACAATAATAAAAAAAAGATTGGAAGTAGGTGCAAATTTGTTGAAAGAATCCTCGCTTTCCATCACTGAAATTGCTCTTCAAGTTGGTTATACAGACCACTCTAAATTCTCGAATGCTTTCAAAAAAAAATACAAGATTACACCCTCTGAATACAGAAAGATATCTGAAATAGCAAATTCGGTCTAATTGGTCAAGCAATTAGAGTTAGATAATGATAACATAAGTGTTGCTTATAGAAAAGCAGACAACTTCTAACGAAGCTTGCGAACTTAATTATACGAGGAGGAACACTTATGGAAAACAAAAAATTATCAATAAAAGATTTAGCAACTATAGGAATCTTTTCTGCAATTATGATTGTGGTCTTTATAGCTTTTTCGATGATCACAGGAGCATCTCTATTTTTTAACATGATTTTTAATGCGGTGTTTACAGCGTTAATTTTGGGGCCTTTTTTCGTTTATATGGCGATGAAAGTCGGGAAACCCGGAGTTGCTCTAATTTATAATATCTTACAAGCGGTTTTGGCAACTGTATTTATGGGACCGTTTATGATTCCTTGGTTCTTAGGTGGCGGTATCATCGCAGAATTATCTATGATAGGCACTGATAGTTATAGGAATATAAAAAGAATTACGATTGCTTGGATTATTACATCTCTTACAAGAGCAGCTCATGGAATGAGCGAAATATGGTTTTTTAAAGATGCGTTTCTTAAAACAGGAGTGTCTCCGGAACAGGTTCAAATTCAAACACAATATTATACAGATGCGAAGTGGGTTATTATTTCTTTAGCATTAACTGTAGTGGCGGCTGCAATTGGATGCTATTTAGGAAATAAAATGACAGAAAAGCACTTTAGAAAGACAGGTATAATAAAGTAATGCATTTGGACTTGCGCTCCAAAGTTGCGGTATTTTTTAGTACAGTATTTTTGGCCTCGGTATTGTCCAAAGATACTGTATTTTTTTTGCTGACCGTCATCCTCTTACTATATGTTGCCGTATTAGGATATAGCAAATCTACCGTAAAAATTGTGTTTGCAATAGCAATCATTAGCATTATGAGATTGGTTTCAAAAGGAAACGGATTTGGCGTTATGCTTCCTGAAATGTTTCTTTTTATAGTTATCAGGACATTGGTTATTATTCTATCTGTAATACCGATTATAAAAACACCTCCGGGAGAATTGATGGCTGTGATGAAGAAAATGAAAGTCCATAGGAATATAGCTTTACCACTTATTTTTATGATGAGGTTTTTCCCTGTAGTAAGAAGTGAATTTTCGGAGATTATTGATTCATTAAAATTAAGAGGCTTAATTTCTTTTAGAAAGCCGTTTATTACAATGGAGTATTTATTTGTACCTATGATGTTCTCTTCTTCTAAAATTGCTGAGGAATTGGCTGCGGCATCCGAAGTAAGAGGAATCTCTGCCAATGGAAAACATACATCAAGAAGGGAAATAAAATTTAGAAAATTTGATTTTCTTGTAGTTATATTGACCGTTCTGTTAACAGTTGGTCTGTACTTTATGGAAGGAGTGATGATGAAATGATTAAATTTGAAAATGTGAGCTTTTCATATAATCAGGACTCCCGAAATATTATTGAAAATATCAACATAGAAATTAAAAAGGGAGAAGTTGTAGCCTTCATTGGAGCCAGTGGATGCGGAAAGACAACGCTGACAAGGATTATCAATGGACTTGCGTATAAGTTTTATGGCGGGAAGCTGAATGGAAACATTACAATAGATGGCATGAATCCATGTGAAAAAGAATTGTACGAAATAGGAAGAAGAGTGGGTTCAATTTTTCAAAATCCTAAAAGTCAATTTTTTGCAGAAAATGTAGAAGATGAAATCGCATTTGGATTGGAAAATTATGGAATAGACCAAGAAAAAATTTCAGGAAGAATTAGAGAAGCACTCTCGTCAATCAACGGAGAAAATTTAATTGATAAGAGTTTGTTTCATCTTTCAAGTGGAGAAAGACAAAAAATCGCAATTGCTTCCATAAATGCTCTTGATCCACCAATTTATGTTTTTGATGAGCCGTCAGCCAATCTTGATATGAAAAGTGTAGAAGCTTTAAGAAAACTGATGCTGTCATTGAAAACACAAGGAAAAACGATGGTGATTTCCGAACACAGAATTTATTATTTGAAAGATCTTGTTGATAAATATTACTACCTTGAAAATGGCGAGATTAGAAACTCATTTTCAGAAAAAGAACTTCTTTCAAGTTGTAATAACTTTTTTAGAACAGCGGGGTTAAGATCATATTCTTTAGAATGCGTTGTTCCAAAAACAAAGGAAATAAAAGGAGTAAATTCGCTGGAGTTAGATAAAATATGCTTTTCATACAAGAATGAGAAGATCATAAGTGGGTTAAGTTATTCATTTAAGAGTGGAAATGTGTATGGAATCATAGGAGATAACGGTGTTGGTAAAAGCACATTATTTAAAATCTTAAGTGGATTATTGAAAGAACAGAAAGGCAATTTATTGATAAATGGAGAAAAAATAAAGAAAACAAAAAGAAAGAGAAGAATATACTATCTGTCAAACAATCCTGATAGTAATTTATTTGAGGTTTCTCTCGAAGATGAGTTGAAATTAAATGATTCAAAGGCAGATATAGATTTAATCTTGCATCGGTTTTATTTGGAAACTGTTAAAGATTTACATCCTCAAATTTTGTCAGGAGGTCAGAAACAGAGATTGACTATTGCAGCAGCAGAACTTTTAAAAAGAGATGTATTTTTGTTTGATGAGCCAACAAGTGGATTAGATGGAAATAATATGAGAATTATTTCCGAAAGAATGAAAGAACTTCAAGAAAAACAGAAAATCATACTTATCATTTCACATGATTATGAGTTTCTAATGACTTCTTGCAACAAAGTACTATATTTAGACGGACAATCTTTTAAAGAGTTTTCTGCGGAGAATGATAAAGAAAAAATATTGGAAATATTAAAAGGTGAGGTGAAGAACTATGTTTAATAGCGGATTATTAAAGTATTCCGGCAAGTACAAATATCTAACTGTTTTGTCGTGTGTACTATCCATTTTGAGTGCTGCAATGTCAATTGTTCCGTTAGTTTGTATCTATCAAATTATAAGATTATATGTCGAAAACTTAAGTACGAAAAGTATTATGCATTATGGAGAAATCGCTGTGATTTCATCTGTTTTAGGCATTGCTTTGTATTTTGTGGCATTATCTTTAGCCCATATATCTGCTTTTAGAGTTGCTAAAAATTTGAAATCACAAGCAATCAATAAAGTGATAGATATGCCATTAGGCTTTTTTGAAATGAGGTCTACAGGCGAGATTAGAAAAATTATTGATGAAAACACCATTTTAACAGAAGATTTTTTAGCACATAAATTACCGGATTTTGCGGCGACTGCAATTATGCCACTTATCATTGTAATTAGTTTTTTCTTTTTTGATTGGAGATTAGGTGTTGTTTGCTTTATCCCGTTAATCATTTCTGTGATTTGTATAAAGATTATGATGGGTGGGGAAAATAAATTTATGATGGGTAAAATCATGACACTGCAAGAACAGATGAATAAAGAGGCTGTTGAGTATGTTCGTGGTATACCAATTATCAAAGTGTTTCAACAAACTGTATTTAGCTTCAAAAAATTTCATAATACGATTATGAGTTATAGAGATTTGGTGGCAGGCTACGCAAAAGCTTGTCGTATGCCTAAAACTATTTTCGGAGTTATGTTAAACAGTTTTTTTGTGTTTTTGATAGCTGTAGCTGTAGTTTTATTTAATTCAGCAAGCGATCCAATCGCAGTATTTTTGAATTTGATTTTTTTCATATTACTTAGCCCTTTAATTTCTACAACAATGATGAGGCTAATGATGACTGGAGAGAACTTAATTCAAGCAAAGGAAGCTTTAAATAGAATTGAAACAATTATCTGTGATGGTTCATATATAGAAAATGGTAGTGATGAATTCCCTGAAAATACAGAAATTGTTTTTTCAGATGTTTGTTTTTCATATCCTGAGCAAGAAAAAAATGTTATAGAGCATGTATCGTTTGAAATTTCAAAAAATCAAAAGGTTGCTTTTGTTGGTTTATCAGGCTCCGGAAAAAGCACCATTCTTTCTTTGATAGGGAAATTTTTTAAGGTTAACTCAGGAACGATAACGATTGGTAGCAAGAATATAAATGAAATAAGAAATAGTGAACTTATGAAAAATATTTCCTTTGTTTTCCAAGACAGCAAACTATTTAACGGAACCTTACTTGAAAATATAAGAGTAGGAAATCCTAATGCATCTTTAGAAGAAGTAGATAAAGCTATTACAGTTGCGCAGTGTCAAAGTATTATTGATAAACTTCCGAACGGTATAAATAGTATTTATGGCAGTAAAGGGATTTTCCTTTCCGGTGGAGAAAGACAGCGAATTGCACTGGCAAGAGCTTTTGTTAAAGATTCTCCAATTATTGTTTTTGATGAAGCAACATCAGGTTGTGATGCTGAAAACGAATTTTATATCAATAAAGCGATTACGGAAATTTCAAAGAATAAAACAGTAATTTTGGTAGCTCATAGGTTAAATACTGTAATTGATGCAGACAAAATAATTGTTATGGAAAAAGGGAAAATCGTTGAGCAAGGTACTCATAATGATTTAGTTGAAAACAATGGAGCATACGCAAATATGTGGAAACAATATCAGGGTGCTTCAGATTGGAGGCTATAAAATGTTCGATAAAATAAAAGAAAAATACTCTTTGTCTGATGCTGAAGCAATGCTGATTAAAAAAGGAATCCTATTTAACGCATTATCCAATATTTCTAAAATGCTGCCTGTTGGAATATGTGCTTATGTATTATCGCAAATGTATTTAATCATCACAAATAAAACTGATGGTGGGGGATTACCACTTGCAATGTATTTAGGTATATCTGCGATAGCCATTTTACTTATGATTTTGCTATCGTATGTAGAATACACAAAAACCTTTATTGATATTTATCAAGAAAGTGCAAATCGAAGAGTTAGTATTTCAGAATTTCTAAGAAAACTTCCATTATCATTTTTTGCAAAAAGAGATATTTCTGATCTTACTACCGTAGTAATGACAGACACATCGGGGATTGAACATGCTTTGGCTCATGTTATTCCTCAGTGTTATGGAACATTGTTGTCCACAATAGTGATTTTTCTGTCGATGTTAATATTTAACTTTAAAATGGCAATGTCATTATTTTGGGTAATACCGATTGCTTTTGCGGTAGTTTTACTATCTCGAAAACTTCAAAAGAGTTATAGTGAAAAATTTAAAAATGAAAAGTTGGTATCGTCAGATCAAATACAAACTACACTGGAAATGATTAAAGAAATAAAGTCATTTTCTTTGGAAGAAAAACAAAAAAGGTCTATAAAAGTTCAGTTGGATGCGTTTGAAAAGAAACAGAGAGAATCTGAATTATTTTCTGCAACAATTTTAGCGTCAGCACAGATGATTCTTAAATTGGGTATAGCAACTGTAATTTTGGTGGGAGCTTATTTACTGTTGCACGAAGAAATTGATTTGTTCACATATATTATTTTCTTGTTTTCTGCTGGTTTAATATATGATCCAATTCATGCACTGATGAATTCTTTGACAGAGATTTTCTCTACAGATGTATTGGTTAAAAGAATGGATGATATAAAAAAAGAACATATCAATGTTGAGCCATTTTCTGCGAAAACTGATGATATGAGTATTAAGTTTGATAATGTAACATTCGGATATGATGATGAAGATGTTCTCAAAAATGTTACATTTACAGTAAAATCTGGATCTAAAACGGCATTAGTAGGTTCTTCTGGTTCGGGTAAATCGACTGTATTGAAGTTAGCTGCCGGATTTTATAAAGCAAGTTCAGGCAATATATTTTTAGGTGGAACCGATATTTCAAATGTGGATGATGAATCCTTGCTAAAATATTATTCTGTAGTTTTTCAGGATGTATTGCTTTTTGATGGAACAATTATGGATAACATTCGACTGGGAAATAAAAATGCAACGGATGATGAAGTAATAAAAGCGGCAAAATTAGCAAATTGTGATAGCTTTGTGTCAAATTTACCTAATGGATATATGACTACAATAGGTGAAAACGGCAAGCTGTTATCAGGAGGCGAAAAACAGAGAATATCGATAGCGAGAGCAATCATTAAAGATGCACCAATTGTTTTGCTTGATGAAGTTACCTCGGCGTTAGACATTCAAAATGAAAATCTAATACAGAAAGCGGTTAGCCATATAACAAAAAACAAAACTGTTATTGTGATTGCTCATAAGTTAAATACAATCAAAGATTGTGATAATATTTTGGTTTTTGACAAGGGGAAAATTGTTGAGCAAGGAACACATGAAGAATTATTAAAGCAAAATGGATATTACAAAAAATTATATGATATGAGTGCATGAATATTTTGAAATGGAAAAGAGAGGAAAATTTATGTAATTGTAAGCATAGATGGATGAAGAACATGGAAAAGTTTATGTATCTATTTGAAAAAATAAATAGAGTGTATGTAAAAAAGTCTGTAAAATTGTAAGTCCTTCTATGGTAAAATTATTATCATAGGAGGACTTTTGTTATGGGAAGAAGAAAAAGAGAACCAATGAATCCAGCTAAGAAAAATATTGTAAGGGAATTAATAAAAACTTATGATATAAAAACAGCTAATGATATTCAAGAAGCTTTAAAAGACTTGTTGGGAGAAACACTACAGGATATGTTAGAAGCAGAAATGAATGAGCATTTAGGATATGAGAAATATTCTAGGGATGAAGACGTTGAAAACAGCAGAAACGGTTATAAGAGTAAAAAAGTTAGAAGCTCAATTGGGGAATTTGAGATAGATGTTCCACAGGATAGA
>NZ_KB906655.1 GCF_000381525.1 Peptostreptococcus anaerobius VPI 4330 = DSM 2949 | reverse complement strand
ATACTAGGTAATACCTCTGATGTTACCCACTTTTTAAACTTCTTTGCATTAGGTAATTTACTTCCAAATATTGCAGCGTATCATTTATATCTTCATCTACCCTTACCTTCAGGTCAAAATTCTTATTTTTTCTTTCTCTAATTTCCTTCATAAGCACCTCACTTTCCTATTATTTTGAGTGCCAAACTTTATATCAATCTAAATCAAAAAGGGTCGATTAAGACCCCTTTTTTATATTGTTTTTTTACAGTAATCTTATTTATTTGTTTGAGTCTTCCCGTTGTTATCTTGTTCTTTTATATCTTTTAAGGTCATACCATTAGACTCCAGTATATATTTAAATTTAGTTTCCATTTCTGAATATGACTGTTTCAGCTTTTTACTTTTTTCACAAGAAGATTCTGAGTGTGAATAATAAGTTCCAGTAGGGCTTGTTGTATCTTCTAAATAATTATTTAAATCTGCTATGGTCTTGTCTAGCAACTCATTTAGCTTTTCATATTCAACATCTCCAGATAGCAAGTCTTTGTTTTTAACTAGTTCTTTGTTTATTAAATCTTCTATTTTTTTAGTGTTAGTCTCATAACTTTCTGTAATATGCGCATACTTCTTTCTATATTTTTTGACAGCCCCTGTTAAGTCCCCATATGAGTTTTTTCTAAACACTTCGTTTTGTTCACTTGCATCTAAATCCAACAAAAACTTCATACCAGATATATGTCCCATTATCTTATTATACGTTATGAAATATTCCTTTTTCGCTGCTAATGTTTGCCTAGCCAATTCTTCTTCTCTTTGTTGCTCCTGTACTCCAATAAAAAATATGACTGCAAGGATAATGGCTATTGAGGATAATATAATTATCAGCCTTTTTTTCTTTTTATCCTTAATATTCTTTTTTAACCTTCCGTCTTTCTTTTCTTCTGTTTCTACCTTTTCTAGCTTTGTCCCACAACCAGAGCAATATTCTTTCTCTAGTTCAAAATATTTATTGCACTCTGGACAATGTTTTTTCTCCACTTTAACTTTGCCATCATCAGACTTTAGTTCTCCACCACATTTAGAACAAAACTTACTCTTGTTGCTTTCTTCATTTCCACAAACATTGCATATCTTCATAATTTCCTCCACATACCTCTTTGCTGCTGGTTATTCTCTGACTTAGGAACTTCCTTGTTATCCTTATTCTCATCCTTGTCAACCTTTTCTTTCTTTTCTTTCTCAACCTTCTCTTTGTCAGCCTTTTTTCGTATTGTATTAGCTTACAGGTATATCAAATGTTATATTGTCCCAATAAGGATTAACAGTTAATTTAAGCCTTTTAGCAAAATCATTCTTAGAACCTATTGCTAGCCTCACCACAATCTTTGCACCTTTTCTTAAAATTTTTTGACTAGAAGTATCTTCCATTATATAATTATTAAGACTAAGCTGATATCCATTTTCATCTTGTACCAATGCATCAAATTCATCAATTGCCCTCGAGTCACTAACGAATATATTATTTTCATCTCTATCAGATATGTTTTCTATTTCTAAATCTAACATAATCACATTTTTGTCATCTAGCCATCCACCATCTACATTGTTCTTGCCATAGTCAGGGTACTTATACGCTTTTAAAGGTTTTATTTTAAACAACTTCGTTTGTCCTGCATTTCCAAAAGCTATTGTTTTAGGATTTTTCAACCTTTCAGCCTCTTCTTTAATTTTTTTATAATACTCCTCATTATACTTAATCGAATACTTTTCATATAATCTAACACAACTCTCATCTAATTTTATAGTTGATTCTTTAAAATTTTCAAGTTTTGTTCTTAATTCATCTTTCTCATAAGACATTAATTCAGCACCGGCTGTTATATTTTCAAAAAAGGACACTTGTTCTTTAGCATAATAAATATTATCATTATAATTTTTAATAAATTTATCTAAAGCACTATTTAAATCTTCATCTTTAAATTTTGGTTTTTCTTTTTTGAATTTCTCAATGAAAGTTTCTCTGTTTTCTTGGTCATTTTTTATATCTTGAATAGAATCCCTCTTTGCTTTATTTGAATCTTCTATCCTGCTATTAATCATACTTATAACTTTGGCTCTCTTACTTTCTTCTTCTTTTTTTATTTCCTCATCACTTTTACAAGCTGATAACCCTAAGCAGATTAAAAATGACAAGCAAACAATAATTAATTTTTTAGTATTTTTCATACTTTACCTCCAAACGTTTTCTTTTATAATTTTGAGGTGCTAATGCACCTTGTTAAACTTTCTCAATTAAACTTTGAAAGCTAAACCTTTCTTCATCATTGTAATTACCATAGGTTTCCTTGTAATCATGAAGAAACATTCTTATATCAAACTTTCTTACAGGAGAAAACTCTTTCATTCTCTCAACTATAGTATTTGCACTCCAGTTAAAAGAATTTTCCTTTAGCTGTATTTGATTCATTCTATACATAGCCCCAATTCTAATTAAATCATGAATCTTAAAATCTAATTTTCTTACTATGTTTCTTATAACGTGTATATCCATAGGCTCTACCCCAAACTTTGTTTTTTCCGATATCTTAGATTTGAGAACATATTCAGAATTAGGATTAAAGAATCTCACTGTTTCTTCTTTTCCTCTACGCTCTATATATGTTAATTGTTCAGAACACGCATCAAGAGTATTTATAAAAAAATCACTAACTCCAATAGTATAGTTTTTTTCATCATAAATAAAGTTTAATGTATTGTTTTTTCTATCAATATCACTCTTTTTTATACCACCTATACCCTCATACCTATTTCTGCCTATCGGAATCCCTGCTAAAAGACACATGATAATAAACCTAACATCAGTATCTTTAACTGAATTAACATAATCTATTACCTCATTATAGCTAGGTAATTGACTACTCCTATCTTTAAAGTCACAAAATTCAAGCCTTATAGGTAGTTCCAACCATTTAAACAATACATTTGCTGCGACTATGAATCTCGATACCTCGCTATATTTTACATCATCTACGTTTATCAATTCTCTACACTTAATTTTAGTTCTATCTCTAAGTATTTTTTCGTATTTATTATAAACTTCAAGAAAATATTCATCATTAATTACTAAGTTTTTATCATTTATATAATCATAAAAACTATTTTTATCTTTCAGATTTATAGTAATTTCCTCGTCACCTAGAATTGTAAACTTTAAAAAATTAGTAATAAAACCTGTTTTGACGTTGGTTTTTTTATCATTGATTTTCAAACTAATCCTTCTATCATCTCTAAAAAACAGCATACCTGGCAAGATACTAGAATCAGCCCAGTAGTCCCATATTTGTGGATATACTTTATCTAATGTATATTTTTCATCAAAACCACAAACTAGATGTATGTTTGACATTTTAACTTTGCTACCATCTTTTAATATTATTTTTTGATTAGGGTCTACAGCATTATCTAAATCTATTTTATTCCTATCATCATAGTATTTATTAAAGAAATCCTTGTCTATGTATTTGGTTAAATACGCTCTATATGTTTCAATCATAATTACCCTCCTGTATCAATATTATCACAAATTATCATGTTTTCCCACTATATTTTATCATCTTTCCTCATTTCTTGCCAACTAAATTTATTTTAATTATCAAACTAATTTTATTCTATACTGCCTTAATATTTTTTCTCAAATTATTAAGCTTATATACATCTTTTTTATTCCACTGAACATAAATCGTATCATCTATTTCCCTCATGCCCCTTTGAATCTCTACTTTAATTTCAGGAAAATACATATTTAAAGATTTAATCCCTTTCTTCAGATAATGAATTTTATGAGTTCTAGGATATGAATTAGGGTAATTAAGTCTGTCAAGAAAATCATTAACTCTCTTTTTTACCCAGTTAGAGCCAGCATACTCCACTAGAGTAATATATATCAGTTTCTCATATTTCCCCTTTATGCTCTTAAATATATCTAAGTCAAACATTAAAACACCGCCTTTAACTCCCATGCAGGTATCACTAGATAGCATATTATCTAGCTTGTCATTCACTTTAAAGCTAAATGTTTTTTTATCTTCATCTGCAAATATGTAGTCGAATAATTGTTCTTTAAATACACCTACGTCTGGAGATGTTATTTTATTATTTTCAGAAAAACTATATATATTTTCCAAAACCTCTTTTATTTTTTTGTTAGTATTTGCTTTTATATTGAAAATTTTCCTAAGCTGAGATAACTTCCCATCTTCTATATTCCCTTGTTTTTTGTAGATATAAATTAAAGTAAAAAACATATCTAACTCACCAGCTGACAACTTAGAAAAACTCATTTGATTTACCTCCTTTCTCAAAAAAATTATCTTTCTCTCCTGCTCTGTTTTTTTCATCTTTTAAAAACCACCTTTCCTTTCTTGATAATCAATTTCATATTTTTTCTAAAAAGTATAATAAAAAATCTCATTTTTTTGAAAATAAAATCTCATTTTTTGTAAGTGAAATCTCATTTTTTTGTAATTTCCCCTTTGTTTTTATCATTTTGAACCCTTGTATCGCTGTCATACCAATTGTTACAACCCCCTCTAATAGGTTATAATAGGATATTAATAGGTTATTAATAGGATATTAATAGGTTATAATAGGAGTGTTGTTTTGGGAATTATAATAGAAATCTATGAGATTATTATAATTTTTGAGATAGATTGTCTATGTATCTATTATAACATATTTGTAGTTGTATTTCAATACTAATGTATTTATTATTGTATTTTAAAAATAGTATAAGTTTATTATGATTTAGAAATAGCTAGATATAATTTATTTCTTTAGAGTAGATGAAGGTTCAAACGTCACAAGCCTTAGTGGTAAAATTAGATAAAAAGAATAATAGTAAAATTTATTATGATTTATGTTTAGTTAAAGGTAAAAGACAATATAAGAAAAAGATTATCATTCAGACGCCATGAAGGCTTAATCAAAAACAAGAGTAAAATAATAAGGGATTATATTATCTGTCTTGGTACTATATTTTTACTTTAGGATTGATATAGTATTTTAATCTTCTTCTTCGTATAGATAAAGGTTCAAACGCCACAAGGCTTAATCAAAAACAAAAAGAATGATAATATAATCCTACTCTAAAGTATCCTTCTCTTAACTCCGTAGGTTCACCTCTTTTTCTTTTGATTAAGGATAAAAGGATAGTAGGTAAAAATAATCATCATCTTGGTTATGCAGCTAAAGATAAAATTAAATCATTATTTACAGGGAGAACATTCAGACGCCATGATGGCTTAATCAAAGACAAGAGAAAAAATAATAGTGCTGTGAGTGTTATATTGCGAAAATATCATCATCTTAAATCTAATCTAATCCTAGTTAGATTAAGGTTGTTTTTATTATTGATTTATCATCTAGCTTTATAAGGCTCTAAAACATCCTATACGGAGATTATGCCTTATTTTGATATATTGTCCACGTCATCATTCAAATCCCCTTAGAATCGATTCTACAGGCTCTGAATATATCTCAAGACAAAATTATCATTCAGAATATTCTGTGTTTTTTGTTTGAGGTGTTTTTAAGTATATATCATTCTGATTATATCATCATTATCAAACCAAAATATCGCAAATTAAAAATGCCTTTCTAAGAGTTTGCATGCCCCTTGCCAATGATTTATACTATAAACGGGTTGGAGGCACCTTAGAACGGCTCTGAGGGCGTCTGAAATAGGTCTGAATAATATAATATAACTGAATTTTCTTTATCATTCAGAATTTTTAGATTTTTCCAAAAAAAGGCGGTTACCCAACCGCCCCATAAATCTATATCTTCTGTTCCTCCTAAGTTTTTATTTGTTCTTATATTATTGTTAGTATGATAGTTATTATCATTTTAAAACTATCCACTATTAAATCTTTAATTATATCTCTAATACTCATAATATACACACCTCAATTTTACCATTATTCTTATTAAAATAAAACCATATCATGTAAAACGTGTATATATATTTTTACTATCTTTTTGCATTTTTATGCCTTTTATATTTTTACGCAATAGAAGCCTCCATTCTTTTTATAATATCATTCAGAAAGCATTTATCATTAACTAGATTCATCACAAAATCTAGTGCAGATAGTTTTGTTTTTCTCGCATACCTGTAAGTGTAAACTTCATCAAATACTTCTGTTAATATAAAATCATCAAATTGTTCTATTATCTGCGTAACTATCATATCAGTTATTTCTTCATATCCTCCTGTGTCAATCAGGCTAAATGCTTGTGTAATAAATATATCATCATATTCAATAATATATAGTGTCCCGCATGGTGCTATAATTGTAAAGCTTGCAAATTCATCTGTAACTATCGCTGATGATTCTGTATAATCAATATCATATAAGCTTGCTACTTGCTTAAATAACGACTTTATAATAATTCTCTTTCTTGATTTATCCATCATTTTACATTCCCCTCTCTCTTAATTTTTTTATTTATAATTCTTTATATATATTCATAAAATATTCTTCATCTTCAATCAACATATTTAAAAAATTGACTTGGTCTAAAATTATTGTGTTTTCCAAATCCAGGACTCCAAATCTCCTCAAATTCATCGTCCGCATCAAAATAATATAGACTTCTTTCTAATTTTTTACAAATATATCTTATAATTTCTTCATCATCATTTAAATCTTCAAACTCTTTTAATGAACAATCAATTTGTATTGTAGCGTTATTTGGTGCTTCGACCGTCCAATATATTGTGTCGGATTGATGACATATTTCACCATTTCCATAGTCTAAAGAATACTGTTCTGTTAATTCTTTCATCATTTCCATTATCCTATTTTCTAGCGTTTTCATTACATTATCCTCCTCTAAATTTATTATCATTTAAAATTATCATCATTTACATTTGGCTATGTTCTCTAAGACTATGAAACACACCATCACCAGTTATTATATGGTCTAATACTTTAATTCCTAGCAACTCGCCACATTCCACTAATCTTTTAGTTAGTTCTATATCTTCTTCACTTGGTGTCGGATTTCCTGTAGGGTGATTATGAGTCAATATTATGTTAGCTGAATTTAATAGGATTGCTCCTTTAAACACTTCTCTCGGATGTACAACCGTACAATCTATTGTTCCTTTTGATGTTCTAAAATTCCCTATGTTTTTATTTTTTACATCTAAACACATTACCCAAAACTCTTCTTCTGATAATTCAGACGGATTAATAATTCTTTCAATCTGCTGATATACTTTATCAGGATTGTTCAGCCCTGTTGGTATATCTTTATAATTTCGCGAAGCCTCCTTCACTAATTCCATCATTTTAAAACCATTCTCTTGCTTTTTAATTGCTGTCTTGTATATTGTCGCTCTCATTTCTAGTACCTCCATTTTTTTCATCATTTAAAAATCATACACATTTTATTTTTTTATCTTCTGTCGTTTTCATTTTCTACCTTTTTGTTATTTTTTCATTGTTGTCATCTAATGCAACGAAATCACTTTCCATTTCAAACATTCTGCTTAATAAGCTTTCAAAGCTTTCAATCTCTTCATCTTCTTCTAGTGATTCTAAATATTCATCATAAACCTGTCTAGCTTCTCTTTCGACTAACTCAATGTATTCTTTTTGTGATAATATTGTATTAGTGTTTTCGTTGTAAAATTCCATAAGTTCATTCCTCCTTTTATTTTATAAATATTGCTTTTAATACAAGATGGCAGCATATAACCATCATGCTTATTGATATTGCTGTAATTAGCTTATCATTTGGGAATACTGAAGTTACATTTTGATAACTTCTGTAACCACCCACCACTAACAAGAGTGGCAGGCAATTTATCATCTTTATATTACTTATTTTTTTTAACATATTAATCCTCCTCATCGTATCTTACAGGGCAAACAAGTCCTACAAGTTTATTATTTTCGTATACATAAGCCGGTTTAAGTGGATTTCCGTAAGACTTTAAAACAGGATTGTCGAAATTCTTTAAAAGTTTCTCATTTATAACAATCTTTTTATCATCAATCTGATAAAAAGATATTATATCTTTACCAAATGGCTTTTGATATAATAGTTTACCTACAATCTTTAAATCATCTTCTTTCACATCAATAAGACTTTTTAAAGATGTGTGCTCTCTCAACTTTGAATTTACTTTTAACGGGCAATCCTCCATCACATACATTACAAGGCCGTCAGTTATGTATGTAAGTTCTCCATCTTCTTGGATTTTCCAATTCTCAGGATTTCTTTTTTTGTAGATTCCATTTATTACACTGTTTATTATTTTTGCTGTTTTCATTGTTATTACCTCCAAATTTATCATCATTTACAATTATATATATTGTCTTTAAAGTCTTGATATGTTATAATATATAATGGATATTTTTAACTAATTCAGTTTTTAGGTGTAAAATATCCATGACATTATCCATCAAATTATTTTCACCATCATTTGAAAATTTAATCTCCATCTTTCTTATAAGTATTCACTTAATACCTCTAATTCTATATCGGATATTAATCCGTTATATTCATACTCACTAAGAGTCTCGATATCCCCATACCCATCAAATGTGAAATAATCATGCATTGGATTATAAGATCCGTATCTTATCATTTTAGCTATATCGGATGGTTTCATTCCTGAAAGTAAATCGTTAAAATTATCCATACTATATATATCATTTTCGATAATACGTTTTTCGATAGTTTCCTCTATTTCGTCAAGTGAGTTAACAAGCTTTAACACGCTCGATATATTTGTATAGTCATAGATTGGCAGCTCATGGCTAAACTCATAGTCGCATATAAATGGCTCTTCTAGTCCTTTCTTTTTTAATTTCTCTAGGTGGTTAGGTATCTCTTCTAACTCGTCAAACTCGAACCATCTCCAATTTGATATTCCTTGATTATAACTTTTCCAATCCCATATACAAATTTTTAATTCAAAATCATTTTTAAAGTTTGTCATTTTCTTTACCTCCATTTTATTTTAATTTATTATAAAGCCTCTATAATATACCCGTGCCTGTCTAGTGTTATGTCAAGTCCCTGTTCTTCATCTCTACTAGATAAATAGCCTTTGACTTTATATATTATGTTTCCGTCCTTTTTAGTTATTTTTTTCTTTACAACTGCTATAGAATTTTTGTTTTTTGTTTTGCTCATTTTTTTACCTCTTTTCTTTTCTTATTTTTTT
>NZ_KB906654.1 GCF_000381525.1 Peptostreptococcus anaerobius VPI 4330 = DSM 2949 | reverse complement strand
CACCTCTGTATGAACATAGTTGTCTCAATATCTTACCAATACTATTTCTGTATTGATTGTATATTATTTTTCTCCTGTATTTTGGAGTAAACACAATGTGATATTTACACATCCATTTTGTATGAGACAAGCTGTTCGCTTTGTTTGCCATAAAATCACCTTCCTATTCGTATTATTGAGCTTGAACAATTCAATTATACTATGGAATGGTGATTTTTTTGTATAACATCTGTCGCGCACCCGCATAGCGGGTGGTTTATTGTTTCGCACGCTTTGCGAGCTCAACAGGGACACGTCCCTATAATCAAAGATAACTTCCCGGAAGTTATTCCAGAAGACTATGTAAAAGTAGAATTCAAAGAAGGAGCTCACGGTACACTAAAAGGGACTACTAAATTCTTAGTTAAAGATGGTTCTGCAAAGACAGTATTAAACGCTCCAACAATTGAACCGAATGCAAACTACGAAGCTAAAAAAGATGCAAATTGGGATCCAGCTATTCCTGAAACATTTACAGGAACAGAAAAAAACAAAAAGAGCTTCACATTCACAGCTCAATACACTTACACTGGTAAGGACGTTGTTGAACAAAAACCTGGTGACAAAAAACCAGATGTACCAGAAAACTTTGTAAAAGTTGAATTCAAGAAGGGTGACCACGGTGTAATCTCTTCAGAATATACAACTATTTACTGGGTAAACTCTGAAGAAAATAAGACATTAGCTAATATCACAAAACCAACAGTAACAGCATTTGAAGGTTACAAATTTACAGGTTGGGACAAAGTTGATACAGAAGCTATTGGAAAAGATGGACTAACAGTTACAGCTCAATATAAACCGACTGTTGTAACTGAAGATCCTAAAGATGCAGAACACTACGCAAAAGTAGATTTTGTTGCAGGCGATCAAGGTAAATTCGAGCAAGTCGGCGGTAAAGATCAAGTAACTACTTTCTGGGTATTGAAGAAGGAAGACGTTAAGTTCAACGCACCTGTAGTTACAGCTAATAATGGCTTTGTATTTAGTGGTTGGAATCCAGCTCTTCAAACAAAATATACTGAAGACAAAACTCACACTGCTAAGTATGAACCTAAGTCAGATATTTCCGATGTACCTGTAGCAGGCTTCCAAGAAGTTAAGTTCATGGCAGGAACTGATGGTAACTTTGGTAAGGATAATGAAACGCCTATCACAACAAAATCAGTATGGGTTAGACCTAATGTACAAGTTGACCTTACAACAAAGGCTCCAAAGGTAATAGCTAATAAAGGTAAAGTTCACACAGGATGGAAACCTTCGCTAATAGGAACATTTACTAAGTCAGACACAGCTACAGAAATCACAGCTCAATACAAGACTGACGCTGATAATAATGGTGTCGCTGATGAAGACGAAACAACTCCAGCACCAACAGCTAAGGCACTTAACGTTGGAAAAGATCCAAAATCGACAACTATTACAGGTAAAGCAGTACCAGGTGCAAAAGTTGTAGCAAAAACAACTATTGATAATAAAGAAGTTGTTGTTGGAGAAGCTACAGCAGACAACAATGGCGACTACAAAATAGAAGCTAAAAAAGATAATGCTGCACTTCCAAAAGATACAAAAGTACAAGTTACTGCAAAAGTTGGAGAAAAACAAGAATCAAAACCAACAGAAGCTGTAGTAAAAGAAGATAAAGATGGAAACGGTGTAGACGACGATAAAGAAAAATTCGACATCAAGAAAGCTACAAAAGTTGAAATCATCAAAAATCCAGACAAGATGAATTACTTGGTTAACACACCTGAAGGCAAAGCTAAGTTTGAAACCAAGGGTCTAGTAGTTAAATTTACTGACGACTCTGGAAAATCTGCAACTTATACAGCAGAAGAATTAGCTAAGATGAATGATGTAACAATAAAACCAGCTAATAATGAAGAAATTGGACTAAAAGCTGAAGGTAAGACTAATGAAATTCCGTTAGAAATCACAGTAAATGGAAAGACAAATGAAGTTAAACCGAATGTAAAAGTTCAACTTGACGCTGATAAGAATGGTAAAGCTGATGAAGATGAAAAATCTGAACAAGCAAAAGACGTTAAGGCACTTAACCAAAACAAGGTTGTTCCAGGAACTAACGAAGTTACAGACCAACCAAAAGATACTACTACAGTAATTGGTAAGGCTAAACCAGGCTCAACTGTTATCATTAAAAATGAAGAAGGAAAAGAAATTGGTAAGGTTGAAAAAGTTGGCGATAATGGTGAATTCACTGTTGAAGTTACAAAACAAGACGAAGGTAAAAAGGTAAAAGTTGTTGTAACTGAACCAGGTAAGAAGGACTCAGACCCTGTTGAAACAACAGTAGTAAGAGACTCCGACAACGATGGAGAAGATGACAACCAAGCAGGTCAAACAGAAAGACCAGCAGCTATTGCATCTAATATTGGTAAGAAGCCAACATTTACAACTGTTAAGGGTAAAACTGAAAAGGGTGCAGTAATTACTGTTACTGTAAAAGTAAATGGTGAAGAAAGATCTGTTACAGTTGAAAACTTAAAAGTAAATAATGACGGAACTTACACACTTGAAGCTAAATACAACAACAAACCATTAGAAAGTGGCGCAGAAATCTTAGTTTATGCAAAAAATGAACCTAAGACAATTTCTAAACCACAAACTACAACAGTATTCAACGACGTCAACAAAGACGGAAAACCAGACGCTGGTAAGGTTGATTTAACAGACGTTAAGGACATCCAAGTTATCGCACCTGATAAGATGTCTTACACTCAAGGCGAAAAACTTGTTGGAACTGGACTAAAAGCTGTTGTAAGAGATAACAAGGGTGGCATCGAAATCTTTGACTATGACAATGCGACAGGCAAATTCAAAAATGCAGATAATGAAGAAGTTGCAGACATCACAGCAACAGTTAATGGCAAAGCTATTAAAGAGCTTGCTTTAACAGAAAAAGAACATAATGGCAAGACTATTGATGTTACAATTGGTGATGGTGAAAAAGCTAAAACAGGTTCGACTAACCAAACACTTGAAGTTAAACAACTTCAAACTCCAACACCTACAATTGAATTTGCAGCAAATCAAAACACTGCAGGATCTACTGGACAAGCATCAGGAACTGCAAAACAAAAGACAACTGTTAAATTCACAGTTAAAAATAAACCGACAACAGTTTATGTAAAATACACTGTAGATGGTGAAGCAAAAGAAGAAACTTTTGAAATCGGAGCTAACGATGAACTTACTAAAACTGTAGACTTAGCTGTTAAATTACCAGTTGGAGCAGAAGTACAAGTCCTAGCAAAAGATGCTGACAAGACTCTATCTAAACCAGCTACTGCAACAGTAGTAAGAGATGCTAATAATGATGGAACAGCTGATGATAAGACTCCAGTTGGAAAGACTGAAATTGATCCTATCAAGGCTGAATCTGAAAAGATTACTGTGAAACCAGCAGATAACTCTACAGAACTTGTAATTAAAGAAACTGACAAGAGCGGTAACACTCCAGAAGGTTCAAAAGAAATTACAGTTACTAAAGACAAAGATGGTAATTGGAAGATTGGCGACACTCCAGTTGAAAAAACTGAAGACGGCAAGCTTATAATTCCAACTAAGGACAAGCTAAAACTTGAGGAATACAATGTTGTTGAAGTTGAATCAAAGGGTGATCCAGATACAACTACACCATCTAACGCAAGAGCAACAGTTGGCGAAGCTGCAGATACAGAAGCACCAGCTACTCCAAAAGTTGATCAACCAGTAGATGGCGACAAAGACATCAAGGTTAAGACACCTACTGAAAAAGACGCTAAGACAATAACAGTTGAAGTTGAAGTACCAGCTAAACCTGGCGAACAACCAACAAAGAAAACTGTAGAAGTTAAAAAAGATGATAATGGAGACTGGAAGGTTGGAGACACACCTGTTAAGGAAGAAAATGGAAAACTAGTTATACCAGTTGATCCAGCTGTAAAGAAGGGCGACAAGGTAACAGTTGAAGTTGCAGACGAAACAGGCAACTCTAGCAAGACTCAGCCACAAGAAGTTGTAGAAAGACAACAACTACCAGACCCAACTATCAATCCAATCAAAACTGGTGAAAAGACAGTAGCTGGTAAAGCAGAAAAGGCTGCAACAGTTGACATCTTTAAGAAGAATGCTGAAGGTAAATATGAACAATTAGCTAAAGACGTAGGTGTTAGTCCAGACGGATCCTACACTTACAACAATGCAGACGGATTCAAAGACGGCGACGTAATTAGAGTTGTAGCTAAGAAAGATGGTTGGACTCCTAATAACGCTGAAGCAACAGTAGGAGTAGACACTTCAGCTTTAGATAAGGCAATAACTGATGGTAAGGGCGAACTTGATAAGAGAAACGACGGAACACCAGCAGACAAAGACTTAGAAAAAGCTATTCAAGAAGGTGAAGACCTTAAGAAGAGAGTTCCAGCTCCAAATCAAGAAGAAGTAAATGCGGCTAAGGATAAAATTGAAAAAGCCATCGAAGAAAAGAAGAAGACAGATGAAGCTTTAGATAAGCTTAGAGAGGCTCAAAAAGAACTTGATAATGCAATAGTTGATGCAAAGAAAGACAGAAAGCCATCGGCTGATATTAATGATGCAAATAAAACTAATAAAGATGCTAAAGAAACCATAGACAACAAGGGTAAGGATAAAAACTCTGAAGAAATCAATAATCTAACTAATGAAGTTTTAGAAAAAATTAAAAATATTAGAAAACCTGTTCTAAGAATAGATATAGTTAGAGCACAAAAGGATGAAGAGTCTATACAAATCAGTACAAATCCAGGTGATACAATAGCAACTGTTAGTGTAAGGTATCAAGATGGCTCTGGCACAAAGATTTATAAGGATATTATTGTAAATCCAGTGGGTTCTGCATCTGTTAAGTTAGAAAAACCATTGCAATCAGGAGATTATATAATTGTTAAAGCTACTAGGATAACAAATGTGAGAAAAGTAGCAGATTATTTAGACGGATTAACTCCTCATAGAGTTAACTAACGAATCGAAATATTTATCATCTAATATGATATAATAAAATATATTAAATTCTAGAAAGGATAATGTATGAAAAAGAAATTGTTAAGTTTTTTCTTGGCAATTGTTATGTTACTGGGCACATTACCCAGTAACATGGTTTTTGCTAAAGAACCAGTCAAAAGAAACCTTGATGTTTTAAGCGTTGGAAAGGATAGCTATTTTATTAAATTTCCAGGAGTAGATTATACTAAGTCAAGATATGCACCTCAAGAAATTAATGAATTGAGTAAAGATGATTTTGAAGATCAATGGGTTGGTGTAAATGTTGACTTAATGTTGATGAAGGTTCTTAATATTGATGAGGTCACTCTTACTGTCGAAGGGGACGGATATAAAAAGAACTATGTTTTCAAAACCAGAGCAGCAGCTAAAGTAGATGATGATGATCCATCAAATGATTACCCATACTATTTTGGTGAAACTGTTTTATTACCAGTACCTAAATTGGAGAAAGCTCCATCTATTACAATCACATTTCCAGATGGAAGAGATTCTCGTGTAATGGTTGAAGCACATTCAGTTCCTACGGCTTTTGAAATCAATATTGGATTTATAGCACATACAGGTATAGAAACTAGGTGGTTTGGAACATCAGAAAGACCTAATGTACAAGCTAACTATAAAAGATTTGATTCTGCAGGTGAATTTTTTAATCTCCCAAAAGATAATAAAGATTTAGTTTTGAGAAAAGGTACAAACTGGACTTGGGCCAATCACGACCAAAAAAAGATTACCTATTTAAATAAAATAGATGATGCGTATGTTTCTCTTACTGATGATGGCAATATATCAGGGGTTACGGTTAAGGTAGATGGAAAAGAGGGACAAGGACAGTTAGCAAATTCTAAATACTACTTTAAGAAGTCAGGCGATGCTTACCACGGATTTAATCTGACAATGCGTGAAAAAGTTAGTGTTGATTTTGAAGCAGGTAACGGAACTTGGAAAGCACCGGCAACAAAACCTGCCACTCAATATACAGGTCATAGCTTGAAGCTAGGCGACTCATTTACGACCGATCCTAAATTAGGTCCCGTTACAGTTCCAAATGGAGATAAAGATTTAACACCACCAAAAGCTGAACCAGGCAAACCTGAAAATGAATTTAAGGGATGGGCAACAACTAAAGGTGGACCTATTGTAGATATGGCTACCTTTGTTGTAGAAGGTGACACAACATTCTATGCAATCTATGGACCAAAGGAACAAGGTAAAGTTACTATTCAGTATGTAGATGAAAAAGGTACTGCTATTAATGATAAATACAAGATTAAAGGTGAAAACTATCCAGATGAGGCTAAAGGTAATGTTGGCGAAAATGTAGATGCAAGTAAGATTCCTCAGCCTAAATTTATCGGATATGAAAGAAACGGAGATATCGATGTAACTGGTAAAAAGTATTTGGAAGAAGGTGGACATACAGTAGAAGTTCCTTACAGAAAACTTGATTCAATTATTCCAGAAGATAACGCAAGTGATGATGTGAAGAAGACTTATACACCTGTAACATTTGCTGCTGATACTAGCAAGGGTAAATTAAAACTTGGCGATGCTGATGGTGGAGCTGAAAAAGTTTACTATGTAAACCCTGTTGAAGGCAAAAGCATTGAAGATGTTAAAAATCAATATAACATAACAGCTGAAGGTAAAAAGGATGTTTATAAGGTAGACGAAACTACACCTTGGACATTTGTACCAGATGAAGTTTCTAGTTTAAAAACTGTTATTACTATAGCACCAGTTACTGTTAATGCTAATTTCGTAAAAGAAAAAGGCAAAGTAGTATATGAGTACAAGTATGAAAACAAAACATCTATAACAGATCCAAGTAAAACTAGTATTCCAGCAGTACCAACTGATAATACAGAATATGAAGTTGAAGCAACAGTTAATGCTGAAACAAAAGTTGCAAAAGATAAGATTATTCCAGTTAGAGATAACAGTGGTACACTTATTGGTTCTTGGAAATTCAGTGGTTGGGAACTAGCAACACTAAAAATTAAAAAAGGCGAAAATAAGTTTACTGGTACTTGGACATTTACAGAGTCTCTTGCTTCAATCCTAAAAGGTAAACTTACCCCACAAGACATCAAAGTTTGGAAGAACGACGATATTGATTGGAAAAAAGGTGTTAATATAGACGAAACTGGTTTAACATCTGAACAAAAAGGTGAAATCCAAAAAGCTAGGTTTGAAGACCAAAATGGAAGAAATTCAGGCACAGCTAGTACTAATCCATTCATTGGAGATATCAAGGTGACATTCAGTGATGGTAGTGAATTATTAGTTAAAAAACAAAACCTATATGTATCAGATCATATTACATCTTCAACAAATAACAACACACCAGATGGTGCAATTGAAGTAACATTTAAGCTAGGTGAAGGCGTTAAAGCGGGAGATAAAACTGGTGCAGCAACACCTGTAGAATACGCTAAGTATAAAGTAAAACCAAAAACTAACCTTGACACGTATGAGTTATCATCAAAGCAAAATATCTTTGCTAGCATCAATCCTCAAGTTACAGATGCTAGTAAGTTCAGTAATGTAGTATGGAATCCGACAAACCACATTGTAACAGAGAAAAACAAGGAGTTTACTGCTAAAGCGACAGAATCATTTATCATGAAGCATACATTCAAGCTACTTGATAAGGATAATAACAATGCAGAAATCACTACATTGCCAAAAGTTTTAACAGATATACTACCAAAAGATGGAAAGGTATCTAAAGATGAAACTTATACTCCAGAAAACTTAGATCCTATTAAAAATGTTAAAGAAGGAGACAATTTCTACGATTACACATTTATAAATTGGGATCCAACAAGTGCTAAGAATGCAGACAAAACATTTACAGGAACTTGGACAAAAGAGCAATCTACTTCTGAAAAACCAATAATAGATCAACCAACTGAAGGTGACGATAAGATAACTGGTAAAGGTGAACCAGGATCTAAGATTGTAGTTAAGGACAAAGATGGTAATCCAATCGGAAACACTACAGTAAAGGATGATAAAACATGGGAAGTACAAGTACCGAAAGACAAGCCACTTAAAAATGGTGATAAGATAACTGTTGAACAAACAGAAAAGGGTAAAAAACCAAACACTGCTGACACAACAGTAAAAGATAAGAAAGTCCCAACACCACCAACACCACCAACACCACCAACTCCATCAAAACCAGAAAGCGGTAGAGTTCATGGTAAGGACAGAGTTGAAACAGCAATCGAAATTTCTAAGAAATACTTTGGACAAGCGAACACAGTAATTGTAGTAGATAGGAAAGATTTCCCTGACGCTATGACAGCATCAGTATTATCTAAGCTATTAAAAGCACCTATCCTACTAACAGATACTAACAAACTTGACCCTAGAGTAGCAGCAGAAATTCAAAGACTTGGAGCAAAAGATGTAATAGTCGTAGGTGGAAACAAATCAGTATCAGAAGCAGTTAAGAAAGAATTAGCTAAATTTGATAAAGATACAGTAGAAAGAATCTACGGTAGAGACAGATACGAAACTTCAGCACAAGTTGCAAGAAGAGTAGTAGGAATAACAGGAAAACTTGGACACGGCGTAGTAGCATCAGGACAAGTATTTGCCGACGCACTAACAGTATCACCTTACGCATCAAGACAAGGTTACCCAATACTACTAGTAAGAGCAAACAACTTACCAAAATCAGTTAAAGATGCTATAACAGAACTAGCTATAAACAAAGTAACAATAGCAGGTGGATACACAACAGTAAATAAATCACTAGAAGCTTCACTACCAACAGTAGTAGAAAGATTAAGTGGTAGAACAAGATACGAAACAGCTATTGCTATAGCAGACAAGAAGTTCAGCGGTTCAAAAGAAACATTCTTAGCAAATGGAGAACATTGGATGGACGCACTTGTAATAGGACCAGTAGGCGCTATCTCAGATAGGCCAATCCTATTGACACCTGCAAACAATGCACCAAAATCACTAAAAGACTATATCGCTAAATCAAAAATCGAAAAGATTACAGCAATTGGTGGTACAAGTATGGTAAGTGATAGAGTTCTAAACGAGCTAAGCAAATAAGTTAAAAGAAAAGAACTTGGGAGAAATGATGTGTACCCATAAAACTGGACACATTAATATTTAGTTTACATTCATGGATGCTAACCTATACAAAGTAGGTGGCATCCATTTTGTTTTCTTCTGAATCCTTTCGTTGTTGTAGTAGTATATATATTCATCTATTGCTTTTGAAAACTCTTTAAATGTCTTAAAATCTCTCTCATATCCATAATACATCTCTGTTTTTAGTCTGCCAAAGAATGTTTCCATAATACAGTTATCGTAGCAGTTTCCTTTTTTTGACATTGACTGCGTTATTTGATGCTTTTCTAGTTCTTTAATGTAGTAGCTGTTTTGATATTGCCATCCTTGGTCTGAGTGCATGATTA
>NZ_KB906653.1 GCF_000381525.1 Peptostreptococcus anaerobius VPI 4330 = DSM 2949 | reverse complement strand
TGTGACTAAAAAATATAGGAGTTTATATGAAGATTGTCATGATTCATTGAATAAGACTCAAAAGGCTGAAGATATATATGATATGTGGATAAAAAAATTTCTTGATGATATATGGGAAGTATATGGTAAGTTTACAGCAAGAGAATTAGAAGACATAAACTTACAAGAATATGCTATTTGTAAGACTAGAGAAGGATTAAGCCTAGTGAACCATCTACTAGACCAATAGATATTAGGCAGGTTTATAGTGATTACGAAGGAAGACAAGTAAAGCAGATATGAGTAATATGATATTTTGGTTATTGAGGGGAAGTGCTTTTAGTGGCAGGTGGTAAGTTTGCTAAAAAAATGAAGGAGGTTCAGAAATGGAAAATAGTATAATTCCAGCAATGTGGAACGCTTATATTTAAATGGAACGAGAAACAAATAAAACTAAGTGAAGTGTTGAAGGTTATAGAATATAGTCCATTGCTTGGTAATAGAAGAACAAAAACGCATTGGATGGTAATTTGCAAGAAAGGATAAAAATATGCAGTTGTCATATAGATTAGAAGTAATAGCAGTGAAATATGCTGTCATATACATAGAAAATGAAATGTCTGGTATTAGGAGATATTTAGCGCTGAACAAAAATGATAGCGATTATAGGACAGCAATGGAAGAAAGGCTCAAGAGTTTGAAATATGAGTATAAAGAATTGAAATCATGGTTAGAAAGTGTGGGTGAATGATTATGAGTAACACAAATTTTAGGAGTAAAATAATGATTGTAAAATATATAGATAATTCAAAAGAAGAGTATCAAAACGTTACTGATATCAAAATAGAACAACCATGGATAGATGGGGGATATTTATCATTTTATCAAAGTATGGAAAGAATAAGAATCCCGCTTAAAACAGTTAGAGATTACAAAGTGGAAGAGGTGTAAAAATGGCTAAAGGAAAATCATATGTAGTTTACGAAGAAGATGAGATATTATACAGAATTAACGAAGATAAAAAAATTGAATTTTGCGAGGTTAATATACTGGGAAGCTGTGAACTTAGTGGCGAAACACATGATGGAGAATCGATTAATCTGATTGAAGACTTAAAAGATGAAATTGACTTATCTAACGAAGATTTAATTGATTATATTAGAGGAAGTGGGTTGTTTACCATGGTAAAAAGTCTTTTTTAGATTATTTAGAGGAGTTGTAATGGAAGAAGAGTGCAAATGATAAAAAAGGGGATGAGGATATAGTTAAATATACAGCTAATATATATAGACAATTAGGAGCAAGTAACCATTCTGATAAAAAAAGAGATGAATACGATTATTATGCTACAGACCCAAAAGCAGTAGAAAAATTGCTACACACTCTAAAAAAAGACGGGGTCGTATTGCCCAATAAATTATGGGAATGTGCAAATGGGGAAGGTCATATAACAAATGTATTGAAACATTGGGGGCATGATGTTGTTACCTCTGATTTAATAGACAGAGGAAGTATAGATAAAAAAATAGATTTTTTAAAAATAGAAGATAACCCGTATAAAAGGAGAAGTATTATAACCAACCCACCATACAAGCAATCACTGGAATTTGTTAGAAAATCAATAGATATATTAGAAACAGGAGAATTAGCAATATTCCATTTAAAAATTCAATTCCTAGAAGGAAAAGAGAGATATAAATTTTTCAAAGAAAACCCACCCAAATATGTATATATACACTCTAGCAGAGTTAGATGTGCAATGAACGGGGACTTTGAAAAGTATAAAGCATCGGCAGTATGTTATTGCTGGTTTGTTTTTGAAAAAGGATTCGATGGAGAAACAACAATTAGATGGATAGAATAAAGAGGTGATAATTATACGATATTTAGGTGGCAAGTCAAGAATTTGTAAGGATTTAGGGGGATTCTTTAATTCAAAACTTGCAGAGAAAAAGAGACAAGTGTTTGTAGACTTGTTTTGTGGCAGTTGTAATGTTGTTGCTGAAATAGACAATAAATACCATAGAATAGCCAATGACAAACATAAATATCTTATTGCTATGTGGAAAGCAATGCAAGAAGGGTGGATTCCACCAGACACTTGCAGCGAAGAGGAATATAAATATATAAAACAGAACCAAGATGAGGATATGGCTTTAAGTGGATTTATAGGTTTTGCTTGTAGTTTTGGTGGGAGATGGTTTGAGGGCTATGCCAGAAGAAAGGATGCTTATAGGAATTATTGTACCGAAGGTAAAAGAGGCAACATTAGGCTAATTGAAAATATGAAAAATGTTCAATTTGAAAACAAGGATTATAAAGACCTTGAGATTCCTGATGGTGCAATTGTATATTGTGATATCCCATATAAAGGCAAAAAACAATATTCTTTAAAAGAGTGTGGTAAGTTTAATCACAATGAATTTTATGACTGGGTAGAGAAAAACAAACACAGATTTGATATTTATATAAGTGAGTATAAGGAATCTACCCCAGATGGATTTAAGATAGTTTGGGAAAAGGAATCAAAAACTGGTTTGAGGAATATAAATAATAAAAAAATAAAAACCACAGAGGTTTTAATTACACCGACTTTAAGTTAGATTAAAAATAAAAGTATTATAGATATCAAAAGGTCAGGAGAAATTTTAATTTAAAGGAGATAGTATATGAAAATAGGAAATAAGTCAAAGAATAGAATAATAGAATGCGGTGATTTAGTTCAATTTGAGCCATATGAGGATTACAGGTTAATAGTATCTTTTGGAGATGAGGGTGAATACTTCTATTTAGCAATAGATATCATGAATTCATCAGTAGCTGGGAAAAGTAGACGGGGTGAAAGTTTATTTGATTTTTGTGAAAGAATGAGATATAGATTAGTTTCAAAAAATAAAGATTTAAAACTTGAATTTTAATAATAAAATGTATGTTTAGTACAAAAAACTACAATATACAAGGTTTAAGGAGATGTGGAGCGTATTAGTATAGTAGATTATTATAAAGAATATGTGGAAAATATAAAAAAGTTAAGAGAAAGTGAAAAATATCAAAAAGAATTTAATTCTATTAAAAACATCTGTGTAGAGCTTATTGAAGAAATATATGTTTTGTGTGGGAAATATAAAAATGCTTATTTTTATGAATATGAAAAATCAGAAAAGGATGTTGATTTTAATATAAGACAACATTGCAAAAGAGAGGCTTTAAAAAAAAGAGATACAGTTCTTTTCGTTAATAAATTAGAAGGTGATATTAAATATAGTCTATACAAAGAATTAAATGGAAAAGAAAATATGGGTCAAATGGTAGATTTTAAAAAATATTTAGAGTTTAAAAAAGAGGCTATTGAATCAGGGATATATGATATTGAAAAGAAGATAATTATAGACTTAATAATTGACGCTTATTATAATGACAGATTAAAAAATAAACCAAACACTAAGATGTTTTTTCCATGGGATTCAGATAGAAGACTTACGTGGTTAGTTTTAGGATATGAACATGGTTTTGATGAGGAGATGTTTATAAGCACTATAAGTTTAACTATTAAAAAAAGAAAACTTGCTAAAGATTGGTCTTTGAGTTTTTGCGATGACCCAAGCTGTTATTATGAATCCTTTGATATAGAAAGAGATGAAAAATATAAACTTGAAAACTATTTTAAAAATAATTTATGTTAAAATTTTAATGTGAGGTGTGCATGAAGATGTTTTGTAGATTAGAGGATATTAAGGATTATTTGGAAAACTTAGAACAAAAAGATGAAAAGTATTATAGGTTATATCATAATACTATAGATGACATGATGGACAAAGATATGACAAATGACTTCTTGAATAAATATAGAGAAAAAATATTAGATTTAATTGAATGTTATATAAAAGAGAATGCAGATATGCTTTCATTGGGCAAGGATTTTGGGCAATCAGATAGAGATATAGAAATGTCTATTGATTTTATGTATGATTTGGTAGTTTTACTTACTGAAAAATTCACAGAAAGTATAGAACAAGAAATTAATTATGAGAGGAAGTATATGATATTATGATAATAAATAAGGTTTATAATTTGTGGTATATAGGTCAATACAACGGTATAAATTCAACAAAATTTTATTCTAGCAAACAAGAAGCGATAAATTATTAATTAAATAAGAAGAAAATGCATGGTATTTTAAAGGCGGATATATAAGGAGGGGTGATTATTCCTGTATAGTGAAAAAATAAAAAATAAATATCCTGCCAAAATGTTGGCAGAAAGAGAGTTCCCAGAAACTCAAGTTATATCTTGTTTAATAGAGGATTTAACTTTACTAGATGATTTTGAATTAAAAGAGTCAGACTTTATCTCTATAGAATATAGAATTATCTGGAACATTATAAAAAAACTAAAAGAAGAAGGATACCAATCTGTTTCTTTGTTAGAAATTAAATCTAGGTTGTCAGAGCCTGAAAAACAGTTTTTTAAGAATGAAAATATTTGGGAAACTCTAAACGATGGGTTTTCATTAATAGAAAAAGATAAATTCAAGGGTTATTTGGATACATTATATAAAAATAACACTTACATGACACTTCATAAGTTAGGATTTGATTTGTTTAAAGAGATTACTTATAATAAGAAAACATTTGTTCCTTTTGAATTATTTAGAAGTATGTCAAGCAATGAGGTAAAAGAGTTCTACGAATATCAGATTAACAATTTTGGGACAGTTGACACAGATAAGAGTATAGAGGAAAGTATAATAGCTTTTGATGATGATTACATACATGATATTATGGAAGGTAAGTCGGTAGGCATATTGTTTGATAATGCAGGTGAGGATATTGTAGGAAATAAAATAGAAGGATTCCCAATTATAAGCAGACAGTCTAATGGTTTATTACCAGGAACACTATCTGTTCTAGCCGGATATACTAATGTGGGGAAGTCTACTTTCTTAATATCTTTGATAATGGCATTATTATTTCGAGGAGA
Source organism: Peptostreptococcus anaerobius VPI 4330 = DSM 2949 (assembly GCF_000381525.1). Lineage (GTDB taxonomy): Bacteria > Bacillota > Clostridia > Peptostreptococcales > Peptostreptococcaceae > Peptostreptococcus > Peptostreptococcus anaerobius. Next base: position 4,653 of record NZ_KB906653.1, on the reverse strand, counting down.
AAAAGTGGTTTTATGTTCTAACGAGCAAAAAGTAAAACCATTTAAAGATAATTTTTTAATGTGGGTTCTTGTCAATAAATTAAACTATAAAAAATTAGATAAGAATAAATTAAGACAAGGGAGAAAGGCATTTACTGAGGAAGATATGAAGATGATTAATCTTGCCAGAGATATTTGGGAAAAAGAATACCAATCAAAGATATTGTTTATATCTATACCTTCAGCGAAAATGGAACACGTTGAAAAGAAATTTAGAGAGCACCATCTAAGGGGTGGATACACTACTTTTATATATGATACTTTTAAGCTTGATTTTACAAATAAAAAAGAGGCTTTTTGGTTGTCATTAATAGATGATTCAAGAAAGTTAGCTGAATTTGCTAATAGGTATGCAAATAATAATGTTAAGGTATTTGCTACAATGCAGAATGCTTTATCAACCGAAGGACAACTATGGCTAACAAGGTCTGTTCTAGCTAACTCAAAACAGGTAACTGAGGTATTCCAAAATTTATATCTTATAAGAGATATGTATCAAGAAGAAAAAGACCCTGATTCTAAGTTTTATTGTAAACCATATAAAGTTTCCTATTCAATAAACAAAGATGGGTCTAAAGTAAAAAACATAATTGATTATGAATTAGACTATAATCAAGTCTATAAGATTGTTTTTTTAGACAAATTAAGAGAGGGAAAAACATCCCAATCTGGAAACTATGCAATTGTTGTTAAATATGATGGGGAGTTTGGAACAATGAAAGAGGTGTGTTTTTGCACCCCTGTTAGAAAGAGTATAAATGCAAGTTAAAAAAGCATTGCTTGAAAAAAATAACATAGAGAAAGTCTTAAATTTTTATGGTTATGCCAATATCGTTGATAAAGGAGATGAAATTAGATGTGGTTTAACCATAAAAACAAACCCATCTTCAATTGCTATATATAAAAACGATAATATATCTGCCATGGATTACGGCAGGAATATAAATGGTGATATATTCACTCTAATTATGGAACATAAAACAATAAGTTATTCAGAAATAATTAGTGATATAAAGTCTCTTTTAGGTATTGAAATAACATATGCTGTAAAAGAAAAAAACGAGAGTGTATCAAGGGTTTTTGATGATATATTATTTAAGAAAAAAGAGGAATTGAAAATTTACTCAGAGGATACCTTAGATAAATATGATAAGAAATGGAATCTAAGATTTCTAAAAGACGGTATATCAATCGAAACTCAGAAAAAATTTGAGATAATGTATGATTATGAAACAGAAAGAATAGTTATCCCACACAGAAATTCTGAAGGTGAGTTGTGTGGAATAATAGGCAGAATCAACTCTGATTTAAATATAACAAATAAGTATTATCCATTAATTGCATACCCAAAAGGACGTGCGATTTTTGGGTATGCACAGAATTATAAAAATCTATATAACGCAGAAACCATATATATTGGAGAATCGGAAAAATTTGTAATGCAATTGGATAGCATGGGTTACCATAATGCTATAGCTTTATCAGGCAGCAGTATTACGAAAGAACAATCATTTTTAATAGCAAAACTAAATCCTAAAAAGGTGGTGTTTTGCTTTGACGAGGGACTAGAAGAAACTGTTATATATAGATGTGTGAATAAATTTTTTATGCTAACCAATAAAATGAATATAGAAACAGGTATTCTTATAGATAGAAATAACAAATATCTATTAAAGGGAAGTAAAGATTCACCATCAGACAATGGTATATATATATGGGAAAGCTTAATTAAAGAATGTTACGAAAGGATATAACATATGATTAAAATAAATGCTGATTTTGAAATAGAAGCAAATTTGTATGGATACTATGAATTTGAAATTGAAAAAGAAAAATGGGATAATATGACTGAAGAAGAAAAAATTATATACACATATAGAAATGGAATACCAACAGTGGTAGATATATTAGAAATAAACGAAGATATATCAAATATAGAGGTGGCAGATGAATAATATCAAAAAGGAATTATATAGTTTTAGTAAATTAACAACATTCCATACTTGCCCATATTCATATTATCTAACATATATAAAAAAAGAGAAACGAAAAGATAATGTATACTCTTATTTAGGTGGTAAAATACACTCACTGTTAGAGGATTTACAACAAAACAAGATAAATAACCAAAAAGCAATTTCTCTATTTTTATCATATTTTGATGATGCTGAGATACTAGGATATAACTTCCCTACGGAAAATTCAAGTAAAAACTTTAAAGAATGTATGGTTAGTTATTTTGAAAATTACAAACCTTTTTGTGTTCAAGACTTTAAAATAGAAGAATATTTTGAAGTAGATATAGAGGGAGTCCCTATTAGGGGATATATAGACCTATACACTATAACTGATAATAAATATATAGATATATATGATTATAAATCTTCATCTAAATTTACAAAAAAAGATTTAGAGATAAAAAAACTCCAGCTTATAATTTATGGTTTAGCTTTAAAAAACAAATATCCTAATATGGTTGTTAGAAGTTTGAGTTTTGATATGTGCAAGTATACAAAAAATTCAAGAGGTACAATAATAGAAAGAAATAAATCAAACGAATATACAGGGAGAGCTTTAGTGGAAATTCCATTTACAGAAGAGAATATAAACAAAGCAAAAGAGTTTGTTTTCGATACATATAAAAAGATAAATAATAATAATGAAGAAGAATCTAGTTGGATACCATATATCAATAAGTTTTTTTGTAAAAATATATGTAGCCATTATAAGATATGCCCTCATTTAAAATTTTAAAATACAAAATAAAAAAATATATATTGAAATATGAATAAAAATATGATATAATATTGATATAGGAAAGGATGACATGATAAGAATAAACAAAAAGTACGCAATAACAGTAGACAGTCTATGTTTTATACTTAATGAAGTAAAAAAAAATAAAGATGGTGAAGAATATCTTAAACAGCTTACATATCATGGAACTTTAAGAGGGTTGTTGACAAGCATTGTAAAAAGAGAAATTAAAGTTAAAAATGCAAAGGAATTTAAAGATTTAGAGGAGAAACTTTGTGAAATTGAAGATTTAATTAAAAGAAAAAAAGATATTAATGTTAGTTCTTTAAGAAAAGAATATTTTGAATATAAAGAAAGGATTGAAAAAAATGGAATATGATATAAGAATAAACAATGAACCTCCATATAGATATGAAGGTAAAGGAAAACATAAAATTGAAACAATAGAAGCTATGGAATACTGTGCAGAAAAATTTAATCAAAAGCAAGCTGTATCTGTTTCTCAAATAGTAAAATATTTAAGCAGATATAATGATAAAAATGGATATGAAGATTTAGAAAAAGCCTGTGATTATATCAAAAGACTTACAGGAGAGTGGGCATAAAAAATGGTTGACGATATCAATTATACTTGCAAAACGAGGGGTTGTATCTGAATTAACTGTTGAAGAAGATGGAATGTTGCTTTTGATTGTGGATATAATGCGATTTTAGGAGTTCATGATGTTGAATCTTATGAAGAAATATTAGAGTTAGTGAAAAATATTTTAAGAAATGGTTAGGAGATGAATAGTAATGGAATTACCTTATAAATTACAGGTTATAGCTGTGGAATATGCGATAGAGTACATAGAGAGTGAAATGTATACAATAAATAGATATGGATTTGCATCTGCCAATTCTAGTGAAGATTATAAAAATGCATTGCAAGGTAGATTAAATAGCTTAAAACAGGAATACAAGCAACTTAAAAGGTGGCTTGAAAGTGAGGAAGATTAATGAAACATTTAGTTATTGAGTATTTTGACTACTATCCTATGTATAAATTTGTGTTTGATAACGAGGAAGATGCAAGAAAATTTGAGAAAGAACAAAATAAAATGGCGGAATACGAACCACGTACAGAATTTATTTACAGCGGGGTGATAGGTAATGAACAATATAGTCTTGCTGATAATAGCATTAAATAAAATCAGTGCACTGACAACACGTACATTCTTTTTGTTAACAGTATATACATTGTTGACATATATAATTTTAAAAATATATGTTGAAGATAATGTTTTTGGTGATGAAAAGAAGGCAGTTACTGATAGTTTGATAAAAAAATACAAATTAAAAATAACGTTGGCGGTTTGTATAATAAGTTTTATTTTAAGTAATATAATACCAACTCAAGAAGAACTGGTTTTATATTTTGGAAGTAGGTATGTGACAACAGAAAATTATAAGGCAGCAAAGGGTGAATTATTAGATTTTATAAGGGATATCAAAAAGGAGATTGAAAGTGATGGAAACTAAAGAATTAGAAAAATACATAAATGAAAAAGTAGAAGAGTTTAGAAAAGACCTTGTTCTTGATATTAAAAATAAGGTTAAAGAAGTTGAGAGACCAAAAACAATATGGGATTTAAAAATTGAAGATGGAGAAACATATTATAATATAAGACCAGATGGATACATAAGGACACAGCATTTTAATTCTATATATGATTGTGATACTAGAGATATGGGGAACGCACTTTTAACTAAAGAAGAGGCTGAATTTGAAGTCGAGAGGTTAAAGATTTTAGCTATTATGAAAAAGTATAGTAGACCTTTTAAAAAAGAAGATGAAAATTGGGTTATATCTTTTGA
>NZ_KB906652.1 GCF_000381525.1 Peptostreptococcus anaerobius VPI 4330 = DSM 2949 | reverse complement strand
AGGAAATTTGAGGAGATCTGTCCTTAGTACGAGAGGACCGGGATGGACATACCTCTGGTGTACCAGTTGTTCTGCCAAGGGCATGGCTGGGTAGCTATGTATGGAAAGGATAAGCGCTGAAAGCATCTAAGCGCGAAGCCAACTTCAAGATAAGATTTCCCACCGCAAGGTTAAGATCCCAGGAAGACTACCTGGTTGATAGGTCAGAGGTGTAAGTGCAGCAATGTATGTAGCTTACTGATACTAATAGATCGAGGACTTGACCAAGAAAGATGTTTGAGTAAGGATTAGGTCCAGCCGAAAGGCTCACTAAATATTCAGTTTTGAGGGTACAAAAACAATACTTTAATTGGAAATTGAAGTCTATGACTTCAATTTTGATATGTAAAGACCAAATTATCGCGGAGTGGAGCAGTTGGCAGCTCGTCGGGCTCATAACCCGAAGGTCGTAGGTTCAAGTCCTGCCTCCGCAACCATTATTATGGCTCCTTGGTCAAGCGGTTAAGACACCGCCCTTTCACGGCGGTAACAGGGGTTCGATTCCCCTAGGAGTCACTTTTTAATACAAATAGGCAACAAGGCCTGGTAGTTCAGTTGGTTAGAATGCCAGCCTGTCACGCTGGAGGTCGAGGGTTCGAGCCCCTTCCAGGTCGCCATTTTGCGGGAATAGTTCAGTGGTAGAGCGCGACCTTGCCAAGGTCGAAGTCGCGAGTTCGAATCTCGTTTCCCGCTCCATTTTTCAAAAATCCTTTATAGGATTTTTTTTTATATATTTTTTTGCAAAAAATCATATACTTAGACTTATGTAAGGAAAAGTGTGTTAAAATAATTATACATGATCAATTATCGTATGTATTTAAATAAATTAAGCAAGGAGAATTATAGATGTGGTCAATAAGTATAGCTTTAAATAAAATTTCTCAAATAGCCTTGAAAATAAGCATAAATGATGCTATTGATATGCTAATAATAGCCTATATATTTTATAAAATGTTGATGTTTATAAAGGATACCAGGGCAGAACAGCTCTTTAAGGGCGTAATTATGTTATTGGTTGCTACACAATTGAGTGGTATGCTGAAATTACATACACTTTATTGGATACTTGTAAAGATACTGGAGGTAGGATTTATTCTTCCATTTATTATATTCCAACCAGAATTAAGAGCGGGTCTAGAGCATATAGGAAGAAATACTAGCATAATAAAGTTTGGTGGACATGGTGATTCTGATATAGATAAGGACCAAGACCTTGTAATAGCTGAAATGGTAGATGCCCTTTACGATTTGGCTAGCAGGAAAATAGGTGCTCTTGTGGTGCTTGAAGGAAAGACTAAGATTAATGAAATAGTTGATACTGGTACTAAGATAGAGGGTAGGGTGACTAAGCAATTATTATGTAATATATTTATACCTAATACACCTCTACATGATGGTGCGGTTGTAGTTAGAGACAAAAAAATAAAATCAGCTGCGTGCATACTTCCTCTAACTCAGAGAAAAGATATAAGTAAGGAACTAGGTACAAGGCATAGAGCTGCCATAGGTGTGAGTGAGATGTCGGACTGCCTTACTCTTGTAGTGTCAGAAGAGACAGGAAGTGTATCAATTACTAGGTCTGGCAAGATATACAGAGATGTTACAAGAGAAAGACTTACTAATATATTAAAGAATTTCTATAAGACCAAGTCTGAGAACACTAATATATTCAAAGAATTGATGAAAAAGCAAAAATAGGTAGGTGTCTATTATGAATAAAAAACCTTTAAATAATAAGAAGAATATAAAAACAAAGATAATATCTGTTGCAGCTGCAGTAGCCTTATGGATGTATGTAATTGCTGTTGTAGATCCAGAAGATAGGAAGGTTATAGAAGATATTCCAATAACTATAAAAAATACCCAACAGATAGAAAAAGAGGGATATGTTATATATCCCAAAGATCACATGACTACTGATATAACTCTTGAAGGCAAGTTATCCGAAATTCAGAAGATTACCAAGAACAGCGTAAGTATTTATGGAGAAGTGATAAATCCTGTAGAGGGTAAAAATACTGTATCCCTATCAAGTAACATATCAAGTCATGTTTCAAGAGAAATTAAAGAGAGTAGCTTTGTCGTAAATCTAGAAAAAAAAATAACTAAAAAGGTGCCTGTTAAGATAGAGATTCCTTCAAACTACAAGGAAAAAATACACAGTGCCAATGGAGAATACAAGTACGTGAAGGTGTCTGGTCCTAGGAGCTTGGTCGATGAAGTGTCATATGTATCTGCTACTATAAATACAGACAAGCTTGAAAAGATGTCTGATAAAACTCAAGTAGTACAGGAAATATACCTATTAGCCTTCACAAAAAACAAGAAACCAGTAAGCGTGGATATAGAGATTAAGAAGATGGATGTTGAAATCAAGTTTGCAATTGAAAAAGAAGTAGAAGTAGTACCTAATCTAGGAAATTGGGATATTACAAGAGATTCTTTATCAATTAGCCCTGAAAAGGTTACAATAATAGGTGATAATGAAACTTTAAAAAATATAGAAGAAATTTCTACAAATAGACTAAATGAAGAAGATTTTTCTAATGCTAGTAGCAAAAAAGTGAAACTTGTTATACCTGATGATATAAAGATAAAAGGTGATATAGAAGAGGTTCAAATAAGCAAAAAATAAATCTCCTATAAAAAAGTAATACCTAGCAAGGGTTTGCCTTTAATTGATAAATAGACAAAAAATTATGTGAATAGCATATTGTTGTTGTATTTATAAGATGGGCTAATGTTATAGAAAATTTTGAAAATTTAGTTAAATTTAAATAATAAATGAAAAATAAGAAGATACATTATAATATAAGGTTGACATATCTTTGTTAATTAAATATTTTTATTGCATCTTCTTAATTTTCGTTATAAAATAATAAATGAAAAGGAATTAGTGAATAGAAAAAAATTATCTATTAATTGATATTAATTTTTGTAAAATCGTTTGCAAAGTTGAAAAACTAAATGAATACTTATAATAAATCAAGAGGATTAATCAAATACTTTAAATTATATGTCTTCTTCCTCAAAAGTGTCTTTTTTAGATAAGATGAGTTGTTAGTTTTTTTAACGGAGCTAATCATTATGACAGGATATAGAAGATTTAATAAAATTAAGTTTATTGCCTTGTTTAGTAAAAAGTTTGATGATTTAGTTTTTTATTGTAAAGTGAGTTACTAGACATTAATTGGTTGTAAAATTAGTTTATTTGTTCAGAGTTAGAAGTGGATTTTGTTTCTTATGGTTTATGAAAACGTTATAAATAAATTAATTGTATTAAATGGAAAATTGGAGGTAATGATGAAAGATATTTTTAAGATTCTTACAATTAACCCGGGGTCTACGTCTACAAAGATAGCAGTATACGACAATGACCAGGAAGTATTTGAAAAAACACTACGCCACTCATCTGATGAAATTGGTCAGTTTGAAACTATAGCAGACCAGTTTAACTTTAGAAAAGACGTTATAGAAGGTGAGTTGAAGGCAGCTGATATAAAACTTGAAGAACTTGATTGTGTAGTAGGCAGGGGTGGTCTTCTTAAACCGATAAAAGGTGGTACATACAGTGTGTCTGATGATATGATAGAAGACTTAAGAGTTGGAGTATCTGGCCAGCACGCTTCAAACTTGGGTGGAATAATAGCTAGGGAATTTTCTAAGGAACTTGGTATACCAGCTTATATAGTTGACCCAGTTGTTGTTGATGAACTTAGTGATGTAGCTAGAATATCTGGCCTTGCTGATATAGAGAGAAGGTCTATATTCCATGCTCTTAACCAGAAGGCTATAGCTAGGAGATATGCTGATGAAGTAGGCAAAAAATACGATGAACTAAACCTTATAGTAGGACATATGGGTGGTGGAATATCTGTAGGTGCCCACGAAAAGGGTAGCGTAATAGATGTTGCAAATGCCCTAGATGGTGAAGGACCATTCTCTCCAGAGAGAAGTGGTGGAATACCAGTAGGTAGTTTAGTACAGATGTGCTACAGTGGTGAATACTCACTAGCAGATATGAAGAAGAAGATAACAGGTAGGGGTGGACTAGTTTCTTACCTTGATACTAGTGATGCTAGAGATGTAGAAGCCATGATAGAAAAGGGAGATAAGAAGGCTGAACTTGTATATGATGCAATGGCTTATCAGATAGCTAAAGAAATAGGTTCATGTTCAGTAGTTCTTGAAGGCAAGGTAGATGCAATACTATTGACTGGTGGTATAGCATATTCAAAGATGTTTACAAAGAAGATAATAGACAAGGTAAGCTTTATAGCTGATGTAAAGGTTTATCCAGGTGAAGATGAGATGGCAGCTCTTGCCTTAGGTGGACTTAGAATTCTTAGAGGGGAAGAAGAAGCAAAGATCTACTAAATCTTACTTTGATAGATAAAGGCTTATATAGAACTAAAATTCTGGAGATTGAGGATTTTTGTATAGGAGTAAGCGGATGAATAATAAGAGAATAAGAATAATAACAGGCCACTATGGGAGTGGTAAGAGCGAGTTTTCAGTAAACTACGCATTGAAGTTAAGAGGAGAAATTGAAGGTAGACTTGCTATATCAGACCTTGATGTTGTAAACGTTTACTTCAGATCTAGGGGAATGAAGGATTTACTTGAAGAAAAGGGGATTCATGTAATCGCATCTTCCGTAGACGCTCCAACACTTGATATACCAGCATTGTCAGCTGAGATACACACACCTTTACTAAACAAGGACTACAACAACATTATAGACCTTGGTGGTGATAAGGTAGGTGCAACTGTCATAGCTAGGTATAGAGATATGATTGATGATGAAGACTATGATATGTTCTTTGTTGTCAACGCAAATAGGGAGAAAACACAGACAGCTGAAGAGGTAATGGGATATATTGATGAGATTGAGGCAGCTTCAAAGTTGAAGGTGACAGGACTAATCAACAATACTCATATGCTCAAGGCGACTACAATAGAGGATCTTGAAAAGGGTCAGGAGGTATGTAGAGAAGTTTCAAAGGCTAGAAATATTCCAATAAAGTTTGTTTCATGCATGGAAAGTCTTGTTGACCAGATTCCTGAGGACTTTGAAGGTGAAATTATTCCACTTAGTCTAATGTTAAGAGACCAGTGGATGATGTAGTGTGTTTTATATAATTAGTATAATATAATTATTTTATTAAGGAGGCAATATAATGGCGGCTAAAGGTAGAGTGTCTTTTGATCAGAAGTACTGTAAGGGTTGTGGACTTTGCATCTCTGTATGTCCAAAGAAGATAATTGCTTTAGACTTATCTAAGGTTAATTCAAAGGGATATAACCCTGCAAATGTAGAAAATATGGATGAATGTATCGGTTGCGCAAGCTGTGCAATGATGTGTCCAGACGCAGTTATTACAGTAGAAAGATTATAATTAATTAGGGGGGATTTTAAATGGCTAAGATACTAATGAAAGGTAACGAAGCATTTGGTAAGGCAGCAATGGTTGCTGGATGTAAGTATTTCTTCGGTTACCCAATAACTCCACAGAGTGAGTTACCAGAATATTTGTCAAGAGAATTACCAGCAAATGGAGGAGTTTTTGTTCAGGCAGAATCTGAAGTTGCTGCAATAAATATGGTTTATGGTGCAGGTGGAACTGGAGCTAGAGTTCTTACTTCATCATCTTCACCAGGTGTAGCATTAAAGCAGGAAGGTATAACTTACTGTGCAGGTGCTGAAGTACCATGTGTTATCCTAAACGTAGTGAGAGGTGGCCCAGGGCTAGGTTCTATACAGCCATCACAGTCAGACTACTTTATGACTACTAGAGGTGGTGGAGACGGAGATTACAGAACTCCAGTATACGCTCCAGCTAGTGTTCAGGAAGCATGTGATATGATCCAGGATGCATTTGACGTAGCAGAAATCTACAGAACTCCAGTACTAGTTCTTCTAGATGGTATGATAGGTCAAATGATGGAACCAGTTGATTTTGACAAGCCAAGAAAGCACAGAGAGCTTCCTGAAAAGACTTGGGCTACAACTGGTACAAAGGGAGAAAGAAAGCCAAATATAATCAACTCACTATACCTTTCTCCAGAAATACTTGAAGAGCACAACTACCACTTACAGAGAAAGTATAACAAGATTGAAGCTAATGAATGTCAGGTAGAAATGGATAGAACTGAAGATGCAGAACTAGTATTCGTTGCTTACGGAACTATGGCAAGAGTTGTTAAGAACTGTGTAAACGAACTAAGAGAACAGGGTTACAAGGTTGGTCTAATAAGACCTAAGACAGTATGGCCTTACCCATACCATGCATTCGATGAAATACCAGCTTGCAAACACTTATTTGCAGTAGAAATGTCATTAGGACAGATGGTAGAAGATGTTAAGCTTGGTTCAAATGGTAGACATGAAGTACACTTCTATGGTAGGCCAGGTGGTATGGTTCCAGAACCAAAGGAAATAATGAATAGAGCGATAGATATATTAGGAGGTGCTAAGTAATGGCTGTTATTTTTGAAAAAACTAAAGGTTTAACTGATGCGCAGACACATTACTGTCCAGGATGTACTCATGGTATAATCCACAGAACAGTTGGTGAAGTACTTGAGGAAATGGACGTTTTAGGTAATGCTGTAGGTGTAGCACCAGTTGGTTGTTCAGTTCTTGCATACAATTACTTCAACTGTGATATGAGTGAAGCTGCTCATGGTAGAGCACCAGCAGTTGCTACAGGTATAAAGAGAGTATTAGGACCAGATCATATGGTATTTACATATCAGGGAGACGGAGACCTTGCTTCTATAGGTACTGCTGAAATAGTACATGCTGCCAATAGAGGAGAAAATATAACAGTTATATTCGTAAACAATACTACTTATGGTATGACAGGTGGACAGATGGCTCCTACAACTCTAATAGGAGAAAAGGCTACAACTTGCCAGGGTGGTAGAGATCCTAAGCTTCATGGTTATCCAATCAGAATAGCTGAAATGCTTTCTACACTAGTAGGTGCTACTTTCGTCGAAAGAGTAAGAGTAGATACTCCAGCAGAAGTTAGAAAGGCTAAAAAGGTTATAAGAAAAGCGTTTGAAGTTCAGAAGGCAGGTCTTGGTTTCTCACTAGTAGAAGTATTATCTACTTGCCCAACTAACTGGGGTAAGACTCCAGTAGATGCACTTCAGTGGTTAAGAGACAACATGATTCCTTACTATCCAGTGCAGAACTTCAGAGATATAGATATAGAAGCTGCACTAGCAGAAAGAGCTGAAGCAGAAAAGGAGGACAAATAAATGAGTACATCTAGAGTTATTTGTGCAGGATTCGGTGGACAGGGTGTAATGTCTATGGGTCAGCTAATGACATACGCAGGAATGCTTGAAAATAAAGAAGTTTCTTGGTTACCATCTTATGGTCCTGAAATGCGTGGTGGTACAGCTAACTGTGCTGTTACTATATCTGATGAACCAGTTGGTTCACCAATCATTACAGATGATGCAACTGCAGCTGTAATAATGAACTCACCATCGCTTACTAAGTTTGAAGGAGATGTTGTTCCAGGAGGAACAATTCTTATAAATAGTTCTCTAGTACATGAAAAATGTGAAAGAGACGATATAGAAGCTTACTATATAAACGCTAACGAATTATCAAATGAACTAGGTGGATCAAAGTTTGCCAACATGGTAATGCTTGGAGCTTTCCTAGCTGTTGATAGCAGTGTTGATATAGAATCAGTTCTTGAAGCATTCAAGAAGGTTTTCGGAAAGAGAAAAGAAAAATTCATACCAGTAAATAGACAGGCCCTTCAGGCAGGTTATGACGCTGTTATGGATCAGAAGAAAAACTAATTCCAATATACAATATATTACCTTTGATGGGTCGCCACAATTGCCAGTGGCGGCCCGTTTTTTTGAAAATATATTATAATAAATTATGACAAAAAGGCTAAATTATGATAATTAGTTCAGTTTTTGTGATAGAATAGTAGTGAAACTTTAAATATAAATATGAGGAGAGATATATAGATGAGAAAATATTTTGGTACAGATGGTGTTAGGGGTATAGCCAACACGGAATTGTCACCTTCTATGGCTTTTAAGCTTGGAAGGGCTGGAGGCTATGTGCTAGCTGAAAATAAGGAAAAAGTAAAGGTAGTAGTTGGTAGAGATACTAGAATATCTGGAGATATGTTGGAAGCAGCCTTGATATCTGGTCTGATGTCAGTTGGTTGTGACGTAATTACAGTTGGAATAATACCTACACCAGGTGTGGCATACCTTACTCGTAAGTATGAGGCAGATTGTGGAGTTGTTATATCTGCGTCTCATAATCCAATTGAGTACAACGGAATAAAATTCTTCAACAAAAGCGGATTTAAGTTGGATGACTCAATTGAGCTTGAAATCGAAAAATACATAGACAATATGGACTTGATAGATGTAAATCCTACAGGAGACATGGTCGGTAGAAAAATATTTGACCATGAGGCAATTCGCCACTATGCGGACTATCTAAAGTCTAAGATAGATGTCAGTCTTGAAGGTGTAAAGTGCGTACTTGATTGTGCAAATGGTGCAGCATATAGGGTCGCTCCTATGGTCTTTGAAGAGTTAGGTGCAGAGGTCATAGCTATAAATGCCCAGCCAGATGGAACTAATATAAATGACAAGTGTGGCTCTACCCATCCAGAAGGTCTACAAAAGAAAGTAATTGAAGTTGGTGCTGATATAGGTCTTGCTTATGATGGTGATGCAGATAGACTAATAGCAGTAGACGAAAAGGGCAACTTGGTCGATGGCGACAAGATTATGGTTTTAGGTGCTATAGATATGAAGAAAAAGGGTAAATTAGTTAAGGATACCCTAGTTGTAACTGTAATGAGCAATATAGGCCTTACAATAGCAGCCAAGGAACATGGCATAAATCTTGCAACAACAGCTGTAGGAGATAGGTATGTCCTAGAAGAAATGCAAAAATCAGGCTATGTTCTTGGTGGAGAGCAGTCAGGCCACCTGGTATTCCTAGACTACAATACAACTGGTGATGGTACAATGTCATCCCTTGTCTTAACACAGATAATGGTTGAAGAAAATAAGGCTATGTCAGAACTTGCATCTGTTATGGACCAGTATCCACAGGTACTAGAAAATGTCAAAGTAAAAAATGAGTTTAAGAATTCATATATGGATTTTAAGGAAATTGCTGACGAAATAGTAAGAATTGAAAAGGAAATGGACGGCAAGGGTAGGGTCTTAATCAGACCATCAGGAACAGAACCACTAGTGAGGGTAATGTTGGAAGGAAAAGACCAAGACCATATCCACGAGCTAGCACTTGGGCTTGCAGCTATTATCAAAGAAAAGATAGGCTGTTAAAAGAAAATAGATACTTTGTAATGTGCTATAACATATGTTACACAATTGAATAAAAAAAGAGAGGAACTCTGATACAATAGTAATATCGACAAAACCATTTAGTAAAGGAGTCCTCTCATGTCTATTATAACAGAAGAAATGCGTTACCGCCAAAAATTATGTGAATTTGCTAAAAAATATGGAGTTACAAAAGCCGCAAGGCGATATCATACTAACCGTCAGTTTGTGTATAGACAACTAAAAAAGTATGATGGCACAGTAAGGAGCTTAGCATTAGGCTCTAGAAGGCCTTTACGCAGTCCAAATGCTCACACAAAATCTGAATTGAAGTTAATTAGAAAGATGCTTAAAAGAAATGGTAT
>NZ_KB906651.1 GCF_000381525.1 Peptostreptococcus anaerobius VPI 4330 = DSM 2949 | reverse complement strand
ATGCATATTTGTTGTATAATAGTTTCCATAGAGATTACACCACCTTTGTTTATTTTTTTGGTCAAATATATTTTAACACAAGAGGTTGTAATCTCTATTTTTTATTTCAAAAACTCCATACTTATTTTACACTATCACAAGTGACAATGGTTCAGAGTTTTCAGGACTAAGTGATATTGAATCACTCGTATCCACATACTTCTGTCATCCCTACTCTTCATTTGAAAGAGGTAGCAACGAAAGGCATAATGGTATATTGAGACAATTTATTCCTAAGGGTAGAAGTATAAATGACTTTAGTGAAGACGAAATCATGTATTATGTTGACCTAATAAATGCTAAGCCTAGTCTTGACATATATTTCAGGTCAAGTTCTGATATTTTGGCAGGAAGGACAAAAAAGTGTACAAATTGATATTGCAATTTTGGAAAATTGTAAATATTTATATAATTATAATTTATTTATATATTTTTGATATTAATTATAATAAAAAATATATTGTGCTTGAATATATAAGTAAAAATAATATAATTTAGTTAAGATAAAATTAAATATAGTATAGATTAATTAAAAAAATCTGTATAAAATCAATTAGTTAACATAATGAAATGTGAATATTTTTATAGAAAGGGAAAAAATGAATTTTAATATTTTAGTTACAAATAAATGCAATTTAAGTTGCAAATATTGTTATGAAAAAACAAAAAATGAATTTGACTTAAGTGTTGATATGGCAGATAAAATTATTTACTTTATAAAATGTGAAATTCATGAAAATAATCCTGATAAACTAAAAATAGTTTTCCATGGTGGAGAGCCTACATTAAATTTTGATATTATAAAATATATTATAAGCTCATTAGAAGATATAAAATTATTAAAAATTTATGAGATGACAAGTAATGGATTTTTAATAAATACTGATATTATAAAATATATATATGAAAAAAAAATAAACTTATCAATTAGCTTAGATGGAAGAGAGTTTGATAATGATTTAAATAGAGTTGATAAAAATGGAAAAGGTACATATAAGAGTGTAATCAAAAATATAGAATCACTGATTAAAATGAACGTTAACATAAGGTGCAGAATGACCGTTACTAAGTCAAATATACTAAATTTAGTGGAGAATATAAGTGAATTAATTAATAAAGGGATAAAAAATTTTGCAATAGCCTTAGATTTTTATGAAGATAAATGGAATCAAAATGATTATAATAGCCTGTTATTTTCTATAAAAAAGTTAAAAGAAAACTATAAAAATTCAGATATAAATATATCAATAATAGATGAATCATATTCTCTATCTGAAAAAAGTGATTGTTTAGGTGGAATTTCAAGCTTTACACTAGATTCTAATGGTGATATATATCCATGTTTATTTGCATTAAATAGTAAAAAATTTAAGTTAGGGAATTTGGATGAAAATACACTTGTTGAAATTAGAAAGAAAGGCAGAATTCTATGTAAAGAAAGGTATTCTATAAAAAGTTTTTGTGATGAATGTAAAGCAAAAAAAATTTGTGATGGAAATAGATGTAAAATATTAAGCTATATAGTGAAGGGAAGTTATGAATTTCCTATAGAATCATTATGTATTACAACAAGAGCTATTATTGATAGTATGTAAGGAGAACAAATATGGAAAAATATTTTATAGAAGACTTTGCTTATTTAGATTGCTGTGAAAAGGAAACAATAATTGCTAATAAAGCAAATGGAATGTGGATAAAAGTACCAAAAATATGTTACGAAATTATTAAACTTATGTCAGAAAATAATAAATATATAAGTTGTGGCATAGAATACTTTGAAAGGGAAGAAGATAAAAAGTATTTTCAAAATATAATAGAAAAGTTAGATCAAATTGGTGTTTTATCTGAGTATTTTGATGATAAATTATACTTTAGAAGAGTTGAAGTAATAACAATTTCTTTAACTAATAGATGTAATTTATACTGTGATTATTGTTGTACTAATGCAAGACATAATTATAAAGATTTACCTACGGATGACATTAAGAAGATAATAAAAAATATAATGAGTTTTGATCCAAAAAAAATAGTAATTACAGGCGGTGAGCCTATGATAAGAAAAGATTTTTTCGAAATAATAGAATATATAAGAAAAGACTATTCTGGAGAAATTCAATTGTTGACTAACGGAACTTATATTACTAGAGATAATATTAATTTGCTTAAAATGATTGATTCTATTTCAATTAGTATAGATGGATATAACAAAAAAATGGTTGACAAAATTAGAGGCAATGGCACTTTTGAAAAGGTAATTAATAGCATTAGTTTTCTACAAGAAATAAAATTTAAAAAAATTGCTCTTTCAATGGTTTTTGGTGAAAATGATAGGAATAAAATGAATAAATTTAAAGATTTTTGTGAAATAAGTAATGTGAAACCAGTGTATAGATTTTTCTCTAGGTTTGGCAGAGGAAAAAATTTAAATACATATATCAAAAATAGTAATATTTCTTTTTTTCCTTTAGTTTTATTTAATAAAAATGAATATATCGAACGGACATTGTGTTGTAATCCTGGAAATCTTAATTTATTTGTTAATTATGATGGAAATGTTTATCCATGTCAAAATTTGATTCATAAGAAATTTGAAATGTTTGATGCTTTAGATTTAAATCAAAGTATAGTTGAAAAAATAAAAGAAAGAAGTCATAGCGTATTTGATGAACTAGATAAAATTAATACAGCTTTAATTGAAAGATGTATAGATTGTAGGCATAAACTATTTTGTGGTTATTGTCTCGCTAATATTGATAATATGTTTAGTGATATTTCTACTTTAGAATCAACATGTAAATTAATAAGAAATAGTAAATTAGATATAT
This sequence comes from Peptostreptococcus anaerobius VPI 4330 = DSM 2949, assembly GCF_000381525.1. Taxonomy (GTDB): domain Bacteria; phylum Bacillota; class Clostridia; order Peptostreptococcales; family Peptostreptococcaceae; genus Peptostreptococcus; species Peptostreptococcus anaerobius. The sequence continues at coordinate 7,854 of NZ_KB906651.1, read as the reverse complement.
AGGAGGCAGGAATGGAATTAGATAATATATTAATTGGCAGAATAAAAAATCATTATTATATTTATAATAAAAAGGAATTTTCCATATTTTTTATACCTAAGAATATTTATAAAATAATCGAACCATGCATAGACTATAATTCTCTAAAAATTGATATGCAAAAAATTTCTTGCGATTTACAGGAGTACGATACTGCAAGTCAAGAATATATCATTTCGTTTATTAAAGAAATAGAAAATAAATATTTTAAGGAAGATAAACCAAGTATTTATAAAAATAATATAAAATATGTTGATTTTATGCTAACAAACAAATGTAATCTTAACTGCATACATTGCTCAAGTAGATGCGATAACAATAATAAACAAAAATTGTCTAGTAGTAAAATTTATGAAGTTCTAGATAAATTATCAGATTCAAATTTAGAACAACTTGTGTTGACTGGAGGCGAACCTCTTATGGTTGATGAAATAGAAAAAATCTTAGAATATGCTAGAAATAAGTTAGTAGGAACTAGAATAATTTTATCAACAAATGGCACTTTAATTGATAAATATGTGGATTCTATTATCAGGAATATAGATATAGTAAATATAAGTATCGATGGATACAGTGAAGAAATGACAAAAAAAATTAGAGGAAAGGGCGTTTTTGAAAAAATATTAAATGGAATTAAGTTACTTCAAGATAGAGGTTTTACTAATATTAAGACTTCTATGGTATTGTTGGAAAATAATAAAAAAGAAATGGAAAAATTTATTAAGTTCAACAAAGATTTAAAAACTGAGTATATTTTCAGAATGTTATGTAATGTTGGAAGAGCTAAAGATAACAAAGAATATTTTAGGAAAAAAGATTTTTCGGGTTATCCAGTTGCTAACTACTTATTAACATCAGGAATAAGTGATAAGAAACAATTGAATATCAGAGCATGTAATGCATATAATAATAAGATCTATATTAATCATGATGGTAAAATTTATCCGTGTCCTTCGTTAAAAATTGAAGATTTTCAAATAGGTGATATAGTAGATGTTAATTTTACATTTAAGAATCTCCTAGATAAAATGAACAATATGAAAAATAGTTTTTTTAATATTGATAGTTTTTTTTCAAATAGCAAGTGTAAAATATGTAGTAACAAAATATTTTGTTGGACTTGCCCAGCGGACTTTATAATAGCTAGAAAAAATCATGATATTAACGAATTGTGTAATGTTATGAAAGAAAGAATTGAAAAACTTTTTATATAGGAGGAAGTAGTCGTGAGAAAACTAATTTTTAATTCTATTTTAAAAAATTATAAAGATAGTTTGCCAACTATAGTAATTATATCTTTTATGATATGTGTTGTTTTTTCTAGTTTGACTGCTCAATATAGTCAATCTTCTTATGTTAAAAAAATTATAGAAAATAACACAACCAAAGCGCAAGCCGAGTTTTTTGATGTAAATAAATCACAATTAAAATTAATAAAAGATGAAAAAAGTATAAAATCAATGAGTATAACTAAAAGCTATGGTAATGCCTATATAAAAAATAGAATTTCAGAAAATATACTAGAATTTAACGAGGAATACTTTGAAAATTTTAATCTTAGACTAGAAGATGGTAGAATGCCTATTAATCAAAATGAGATTATATTAGAAAAAAGTATACTACAAAAATATAATATTAAACTAAATGAAGTAATAAACATTAGAGGAAACAAAATAATTGAATCTAAAGAAGGAAAAAAAGAATATGTAAATTATAGTATAAAATCTAAAGTAGTAGGTGATTATGTTTATCCGAGCATAATAGAAAATTTATACAAATATCAAGATATATTTATAAGTAGTAATAATGAGTTTAATAAAATAATAAATAATGAAAATTTGAGTTATAACGGTACAATAATATATAAACCAGGAGTTAATCCAATTAGTAAATCTGCGGAGTTAAGTTATAATATAAATTCAAGTAGTGATCATATTGTGCCAAATAGTATGTATAATGATTTAAATGAGCAAATAGCAACATCTTCGACTTTTACTAATACAGATAAAGTTACAATATTAATTGCAGGAATCATTATATTGAATATCTCTATTTTAAACTCAATAGAGGCATCTAGAAGACAAGGTTTAATTCGATTACTAGGGTGCTCAAAGAAAAAAACAATATTAATAGAAATATTAAAAAGCCTTATAGTATATTTAGTATCATGTTTTCTAGCTTATATAGTGAGTATATTTATGAGCAAAATTTTAATTAACGAATTTGACTTTACTGGCTCTTTGATAAATTCAAGAAAAGCAAATTTATTATTAGATATAAAGTTATTTATTAAAGTTATATATCCACTTTTTATAATATATTTAGCTACAACAATATATTCGTGTAAAGGAATATTTTCTAAAACTCCAATAGAACAATACAATATAAGTAAAGATTATTCTAGTAGATTTATTAAAGAATTTAATATTAAAAAGCTAGAGAATAAAATTTTAATAAATAATATATTAAGTGAAAAGTTATTTGTCATATCGAATACAATAATATTAGCTTTTTCAGGATATATGTATCTAGTTAATTATTATAATAATAATGTTCCTGCGGGAGTTACTAATAATGAATTGGCTTTTTATGAAAAAGTAGATTTAAATATATATAGAGATCTTAATGTAAAAAAAGATATAGTAGCTCTTGAAGAATGTAAAATAAACAATCTATCTTCCTTAAATGGAATAAAAGAAATTTATAAGGTTCAACATGAAGATGGATATGAATATCTAAATACTAGTCAATTAACTACGAAATATAAACAACAACAGATGATAAAGGATAATGAAACAAAAGGACTACGTTTTAATGTATTATCTTTTGATAATAATGCGATGGGAAAATTTTTGGTTGATAATAAATTTATAAAGGATAATATAAAAATAAAATCTGGAAACGATATACCGAATGTACTAATTTATAATCAATTCTATTCTATAATAGACCATAAAAATCAAGACGTTATAAAAGGTTTAAAACAAGGTGATATTATAGAGGTATCTCTGCCATATTATGAGAAAAATGGTGATATGAAGTTTAAAGATCATAAAGTAAAAATAGCCGGATTCTTAAGTAAACAGTGGTATATATACTCGAATACGGAACAAACCATACCAGATATAATATTTTCAGATACAGATTTTGACAAACTAGTGGGAAGAAACACGACTGATAATATATATATTTCTTTAAGTAATAAAAAAAGTGTAGATACTGTAAAGAGTGAAATAGAGAAAAAAATTGGTAATAGAAATCCTTATATGGGAATAAAAACACAAAGTGAGGCGTTCAATGAAGCCAATAAGCTAGTGGATAGCTTTAAAGTAAGAAAAATTACAATATCATATTTCCTATTATTAATGTCTAGTGTAAATATTATTATAGGTTTGATTGTAAGTTTTATAAGAAATTATAATGTTTATAGCATATTTAATGCATTAGGAGGAAAAAGAAAGAAGATAAAGAAAATATATATATGTGAAATATTAGTATTAACAATTCCAGGAGTATTAGTCGGTATTTTGTATAGTACATTTGATGCATTTAGGTTTTATAAATTTTGGAAAGATAGAGCAATACTAAAGGGGTTAAATACTAGTATGTCATTTATGGTACCTTCCAAAAATATAATTTTATATGTTATGCTAGTTATTTTTTCGGGGATTATTGCATATTCATTTATAAATAAGATAATAAATTCTATTAAAGTAAAGTAAATACGATATTAAACATTGTGCACAGATAATTTAATATATTAAACTAAAAATAGGAGGAAATTATGTCAAATATCGTAAAAATAAAAAAAATAGACAACAAGGTTGAACTGAAAGATTTAAAGATAGAATCCGATCCATGCAAAATATTATATACTAAATATGGTATATTAAGAGGTGATGATTGTATGCATGATTGCAAAAAGGGTCATCCAGCAAATGGTTCTATAGCATATTAAAATAAACAGAATTGAAAATATAAATTAAAATAATAATATTGAGAGAGTGTGCATATCTCGATATTATTTTTTTACAGGAGTAAGTAATGAGAAAGATAAAAATAGCCGTGATTGACACGGGATGTTCGATTGAACTAATGGAAAATATGCGAAATATTTTATTTGACAAAGATTTACAATTAAGTGCTTATGAATCAAGCTTAAACTTATTAGAAGATTATATAGGGCACGGAACAATGTGTATAAAAAATATAATGAATATTTTAAAAAATTATGAAAATCTTGTAGATATTTATCCAATAAAAATATTTGACAATACAGGTGTAACGAGTTCTAAAAGGCTTATTGAAGTTTTGTACAAACTTACTAAAAAGGATATTGATATAATTAACATTTCACTTTCAACAACAGAGCAATCGATGAAGGATGAGTTTATAGAAGTATGTTCATTATTAGAAAGACAAGGGAAGTTGATTATAGTTTCAAAAACTTTAAAAGGAGATGATAATTCGTTGCTGTCAATACCTGCAACTCTTGAATCTACAATAGGAGTTGATGGATGTAAGTGTTTATCTGATGATGAATTTATTGTTAGAAAAGACAATAAGATTGAACTTGTATTTAATTCTAAAAAATATATATATATATTGAAAAATTCTATAAATGATTTTGGTCTTAATAGCAGGGCCACATCTTTAGCGACTGCATATATTACAAAATTAATTATAGATAAGAATTTAAACTTACCAACTAAAGAGTTAATAATAGATGAGTTACATAAGTATAGCATTGTTAAAAATATAAAAAAACATTATGTTAGAAAAAAACTGAAGAATACCGATTTAGTAATACTAATGAGCATTTTTAATATATTAAAAAAAATGGATATAAATGTTACAGTATATGAACTTATTTATGAGGAAAAACTATTTTCGGTATTTTATTATGATAATATTGAATTGCTAAATTTAATAAAAAAAGTGAATCATGAATTTCAGATTAAAATATATTTAAATAAATATTCGACGGAAGAAATTTGTAATATATTTCATTTAATTGATATTATTAAAAAGTTATAGACTGTCAAGGAGAAAATAATGAAAATTTTGACTATAAAAAATATAAAAAAATATTATGGGAAAAAAGGTAATGTAGTTAGAGCTGTTAATGGAATATCATTAGAAATAGAAAATAGCAAGTTTACAGCTATAGTTGGTACAAGTGGATCTGGAAAAAGTACTTTACTACATTGTTTAGCTGGATTAGATAAGCCAACTGATGGTGAGGTTATATTGGGCGGAAAGAATATATATAGTTTAAATGATGATGAATTATCAAAAATAAGAAGGCAAGAGTTTGGCTTTATATTTCAAAGTTTTAACCTTATACCTGTGCTTAATGTATACGATAATATAATATTACCAATTCAGTTAGATGGAAAAAAAGAAGATAAAAAATTTATAATGAATATAATAAAAAAGGTTGGATTAGAAGATCAACTTAAAAAATTTCCTAATGAATTATCAGGTGGTCAGCAGCAAAGAGTGGCAATAGCAAGAGCTTTGTCAAATAAACCTGCTGTAATATTTGCTGATGAGCCAACAGGAAACTTAGATAGTAAGACTACAGAAGAAGTGATGAGCCTTTTAAGAAGTACTGTTAGTGAATTAAATCAAACTCTAGTTATGATAACTCATGATCAGAGTATTGCAAAACAAGCTGATAGAGTTATTACAATAAGTGATGGAAAAATAATAAATGATGAAAGAAAAAAATAAAAATATTTGCAAATTTATTAAATATATATATATAAATAATAAAAATAAGATAATATTCTCTGGAATATTTGTGATAATAGTAACGGTAATAGATTTGTATTTACCACTTCTTCTTAAAAAAATTGTAGACGAAGGTATTATAGAAAAAAAATTGTCCACTCTACTAAAGTTTGTGCTAATTTATCTTTGTATTCAACTGCTATCAATTTTTATTGAGTTTATACTAGGTTATATTTATTCAATAATGAGAAATTCTGTTGCAATAAAAATTAGAGTGAAAATACTTAAGCATATATCTCTTTTATCTGGCAACTACTATACTAATAAAAAAACAGGAAATATACTTTCAATTGTTCAATCAGATATAGACACTATAGAAAGTATAGATGCTGAATTAGCTTTTTCATTGATAAAAAACTTTATAATTGCTATTGCAGCCCTATATTTTATGATAAGCATGCAATATGACCTATTTTTGATAGTAATATTTTTGCAAGTAGTTTTAATACTATTACAAAGAATTTTTACTAAGCTTATACATGAAAATATAACCTTAATAAGAAAGGAATATGGAGAAATAACTCATCTTATACAAGAATATGTACTCAATATAATGAATATAGTTATATCAAAATCAAGAAGGTTTTTCATTTCTGATTATATAAAAAAAGATAGAAGTATTATAAACAAAAATATAAAAACAGATTTACTATATAGTGGAAATATAACAGTTGCTATGACAATAAATTCCATTATAACAATGATATTATATGGATACGGAGGATATAAAATTATAAATGGAAATTTAACGTTAGGATCGCTACTAGCTTTTCAAAGCTATAGTACAATGTTATTAGGTCCATGCATTAGTATAGTAAATGCTAATAACAGAATTCAGCAAGCAAAAGTATCAATAGATAGAGTATATTCTTTATTAGATGAAAAAAGTGATATTGCAAATACTAAAGATTCTTTTATTCTAAAAAAAGGAAATATAGAAAAAATTGAATTTAATAACGTAAATTTTAGTTATACAACAGAATCTAATATATTAAAAAATATTGATTTAAGATTTGTTAAAGGTGAAATATCAGCGTTGGTAGGAAGTAGTGGTTGTGGAAAATCTACAATTATAAACCTATTATTTAGACTCTGGGATATTGACTCAGGAGCCATACTTATTGATGGAATCAATATCAAAAATATTAATTTAAATTCATTAAGAAAAAATATATCTGTGGTAACACAAGATAGTTTAATTTTTGATACAACTATTAAAGAAAATATTTGTCTAGGAAGATCTGTATCAGAAGAAGAATTAAGTTTAGTATGTGAAAAAATAGGACTTTTAGAATATATCTCAAGTTTAAAAGATGGTATTGATACGAAAATTGGTGAAAGAGGAGTAAAAATATCCGGAGGTCAAAAACAAAGGATTACAATAGCAAGAAGTATACTTAGTGATAGTGATATTATAATTTTGGATGAAGCTACATCAGCATTAGATAACATATCTCAAAAACAGATAATTAATAATTTAAAAGAACATTTTAAAAATAAAATTGTAATAGTAATTGCCCATAGGTTATCAACAATTAAAGATGTTGATAATATTTATGTTTTAGATAATGGAATAGTAGTTGGATATGGTAATCATCAAACTTTGCTAATAAGTTCTAACTCTTATAGAAATTTGTATTACAATGAATGATATTATAATAAAAGGGTGTGACTAAAAATTACACCCTTTTTATTAGGTATGACGGGCATGCCGTCAGTCTGTGGTGAAAGTCCACGTAGGGCGTAGTTGCCGACGAACCTCATAGCAACTTGCAAGGTTATCACCGTGAGGTGATGGCGAGAAGAAGCAATAGCAAAATCGTAGCCTGACGTACAGAAACCTAATATAAAGGCTTACATAAAGGATGAGTGGGCTCAAAGTCACGAAGTCCAAAAGGCAAACGTAACTTATGTAAGTAAATTAGGCAGGTAGACGAGGAAAGACTGACGACTTATCCCGTGAGGTCTCACAGAGGGAAAACCTAGTAACAACGAACTGTGAGAAGTCAGCAGAAGCCA
>NZ_KB906650.1:1496-10877 GCF_000381525.1 Peptostreptococcus anaerobius VPI 4330 = DSM 2949 | reverse complement strand
TAAATTTTTTGCAAAAAAAGAAGAATACACATCAAATCTCATGTATAATTTAAATCACTACAAATAAAAAAACAAGGAGAAATGATATGTATTCTAATGCTAGTATAACAGAAATCTTGGGAATTAACGATAACAATTTAGTAATTTTAGGTAACGAAAAAGAAAAGATTAAAGGTATAGAATATACAGTCCTAAGGGGAAAGCTTTCATATAGGCCGACTTGCTGCCCTAAGTGTGGTATAGTCAATGAAAATTATGACATAACTAAAAATGGAAGCCGGACTGTAAAAATATTTTTTAATAGGGTTAATACAAATCCCTTGATATTGATGGTTAAAAAACAGAGATTTTTCTGTAAGCATTGTGAGTCAACATTTATGGCCAAAACACCTATCGTAGATAAGGGGTGCTTCATATCGAATGATCTTAAGAGGTCCATAGTTTTAAACCTATGTGAGACTAAGTCAATGGACTTAATTGCAAGAAAACACTATGTATCTCCTACTAGTGTTGCTAGAATACTCCGTTTAACTGAAGATAGGAGGAGAAAAAATTATCTTCCTAGGATTCTATCAATAGACGAATTCAAGTCAGTAAATACAGTTGATGCATCTATGAGTGTAAATTTAACTGATTTAGAAGGCGGTCATATTTTTGATATCCTGGTGGATAGGAGGCAAAGATACCTCTTTGAGCACTTTAATTCCTATCCCTTAAAGGTCAGAAAAAGGGTAGAATATGTGACTACAGACATGTATAAGCCATATATTGATCTTGCCAAGAAGGTTTTTCCAAATGCCAATATTGTGGTTGATAAATTCCACATAGTACAGCTCTTGACAAGAGAGCTAAACAAGTTAAGAATAAATGAGATGAAGAAGCTTAATACCAGGTCTAGAGAGTATAAAATACTGAAGAGATACTGGAAAATACCACTTAGGAAGAACTGGGAGTTAAACAGTATATATTTTTACAAGAATTTACACTTTAAAAATATGACTAGTTCAGTTGATATATTAGACTATATGTTAAGAAAATTCCCCAACTTAAAAGAAGCATATGATTTTTATCAAAACTTCCTATTAAGTATCTCTAAAAACGATGTAGCTATGCTTGAAGATATTCTAAATACTAGGACTGATAAAATACCAATGTGTTTTAGGAAGAGTATAAAAAGCCTTAAAAAGCTTAGAAAGTATGTGATTAATTCATTAAAATATGACTATACGAATGCTATGGTGAAGGGTAAAAACAACAAGATTAAGGTAGTTAAAAGAGTATCCTACGGATATAGGAGTTTTAGGAATTTTAAGGCAAGGATAATGCTAATGGAAAGGTATAAGATACAAAAGGGCAACATCCATAGTTATCAGTTTGCTATGGATGCTGCCGCATAATTTAATAGATTTTATTGATTTAAATTATCACCAACGTTATTTGACATAGAGCCATTTAATATAGGTGAGATTACACATTCGTAGATCTCAAATTAATGGAGGTTATGCATTCAAGAAACAAGTAAATGAAAGCATAACCTCTCTTTTCTTTCAGATTTACCTTGTAATTTTTATCCTCCACCATAGTATTCGAATAATCATATTTTAGTGAGTTTAGCACATAATTCCTTTTTTGTTCCCTAAAATTACTAAATTGTTATCATAAATTCACAAGAATTCTATTATACAAGCCATTAATAGAGGTAAAATATTTATTTAAATTTACTATATTAGCATTATTTTTATCTAGTATAAAATAAGATGATTTGTATTACTATGTTTTGAATTAAACGATAATATGAAATAGATAATATGAAATAATAGATGATAGTAATAATAACTTGCATTTATTATCAGGCTATGCTAATATATATTTCGGTAGGGATCTGTTTATAATAAGAAGGAAGGTAGCGCTACTATGATAATTATAAAAATGTTTTCTGCTAAAAAGCATATTAAATATAGTTGTATAATGTAGGAGGAAGTTATGCTTAATAAAAAATATAACATAAGCAATAAGATATTATCAGTTGCATTGTCTTTAATAATGTCAACAGGAAGTCTTATACCAGTTTTTGCTGAAAGTAATCATATCAAAAATCATACAAATGTTGGCATTTTACAAAATGGAAAAGAGGAGAGTGAAGCCAAGACTAAGTTAAGAAAACTAGTAAAAGAGATTATATCTGATAAGAGTATACTTGATAGATATATAGGTACCATTTTTATCAAAACTGTAGACAATGGAACACCTTTTGATGTATTTAGCGATGCTAGTAGAATGAATCCAACTGCAATTAAGGATACACCATGGTGGAAGTTGTGGCAAGAAGCATATCGTATAAATGGAAAATTGGAAAATTTGACAGATGCAGAAGCTAAATCACTTTATGATAATTTAATGCTTGAAAAAACTGCTTTGTATTTTCCACTTTCAAATGAACTTAAAGAGGATGGTTACTATGAAGGTATAGAGGGAGATTTTGATATTTATAAAGTTACCAGTGTGAATAGTTATACTCCGGCTCAAGATATCTATGTCAAGGGAGAGAATAATCCAGATATAAAAAATCTTTTTGGAGTTGTTGCCGTAGTTAAGTCTGGAAATGAACATGATATCATGCTCTCCATGAAAAAAGAAATGGTTAAGTCTATCAAACAGATTTCCTTTAATGGAATATCAACTGTCAAGCCTATTACAGCTATAAAACCAGTTGAGGAAGATAGTGATATTGCAATGTTTAGTGTCACAGTACCTGGAGAAGTTGGACCTGAAAATCTAGTGGTAAATAGTTTAAAATACATAAACAATAATAATGAGGAGGTTACTATAAGAGAACCTTTTGGTATTGATATAAAATATAGTCAGTTGAAAAAAAGTAATACTCCTCTAAAAAAAATAAGACAACCAGAGTATGTTGAAAAGAGAATAGAAGCTTGGCTGAAGAGAGCCGATACCATAAAACGTGAAATAATGGATTCTGGTGAGAGCAGAAAGATAGATGATGCTATACGTAAAATTAGAACATTTAAAGATTTGAGCGAGGAAAATTTAACTAATTTATATGAAATTGTTAAACCTATTTATTATGCGGAATATAAAGAAACCTCAAGAGAAATACTGAGAAAAATAATTAGCCAGCAGAAAAGTAGCTTAGATAGTTCTGTTTATTCTCCTGAAACCTATACTAAAGAAAGTCTAGAAACTTTTAAAAGTGAACTTGAACATATAAACAGAAGTATGGATAATAAGGATTTGTCAGATCTTGTTGGAGATGTGGCTAAGACCACTAATTTAAGCTTCACAGTTCTACGTTATAATACTGAAAAATTGCAGGGTTTGTATGATAAAGTCAAAGATAGAGTTGATCAAAGAAACCGTTATGAAGCTGATTCATATGCTAAATTTTTAGTGGCTTTTACAAAGGCAGAAAAATGGCTAAACACTACTAAGAAGACTATGCCGGTTCCTAATGATACCAAAGAAATTTATGATGAATTAAAGAAGACTGCGAATTCTTTGAAAAGAAAAGATGGAAGCAGTGATGATTTAATTGAAGATGATAAAAATAAACATCAAGAAAAAGATGCTATATATGATGTTAAGGTAAATTTACAAAAACCAAATGGGAATGTGAATACTGACTTTTCTCAATTTATAAACAAAGATGCAAAGTATATTATAAAAGAAGGTGGAAAAAACAAGAAATTAGTTTTATATTTAAAACCTATTATGAATGGGAATAAAATTGATAAATTAATTACAGATTTTCAATATTCTAGAAGAAATATACTTCAAACAGCTAACACAGTTACAAGTAAAAAATTCGAATTTAATTTTATAGATGGAACAAAAAACTTGTATAGTCCAGAAAAAATAGAATTGGACGTGGATGGCGAGCAAGACCTTCTGCCTATAGATATAACATATTATGATTCTAAGGATAATAAAGATGCAAAACGTTATATTTCTGATAATAAGTTAAGCATCAACTATGATGATAAGATTGAAACAAACGATGAAAATCTTAAACCTGACAGTGGGAATGGTAATAATGAATCTAAGGATTATACAGTAAATGTTAAGTTTTTACATGAAAACGGTCATTCTGAGAGTCATGCTGCACCTGCACTTGTAAACAGGGCCAAGCTAAGTATTAAGGGTTCAGATAAAATATTGACACTGAAGTTAAGACCACTTTTGGGAGAAGGTGGAAATCCTACAGGAGTAATATCTAAAATATACTACTTTGAAGGAAATCAAAAAAGTGGTAAAAAGCTTGAAGCAAAGAACAAAAAATTAGCTAGAATTAGAATGAAGTATCAGTCAGTGGACAAGGAATACGAATACCCAACAGAAGTTGAAATACCAGTAGATGCGTCAACTCGACAGCTATATTTGAATCTTGACTCTGCTACACCAGTTTTTGGAGATAAGAATCATGAGCATACAGTAGTCTTAGACATAGATTATGCTAAAAAGACTGAAGGATACAATGATAATGAAGTGGATAAGACTCAGTTAATAAACTTGATTAATGGTATAAACAAGAAGTATTATGAATCCTATAAGAATATCATACCTGAAAAACCTTATGAAAACTTTATGTCTGCTTATAATAATGCAATGTCAGTTAGAAATAATAATAATGCAACTATTGCTGAAGTAAATGATGCATATAAAAATCTATTTAATTCTATTAAAAAACCTAATTTGTATATAGAAATAGATATTGTCAAAAAGCAGGCAGATGCTGATATAAAATCAGAATCAGAATCTGGGAAGTATACTCAAGAGAGTATCAAAGAAGCGAAGAAAATTGCTGAGGATAGATATAAAGAACTAAAAGAATATCTTGCAAGAGATGATATAGAAGATTCTAAAATAGATGATTACAAGTATGATATTCAGCACTCACCTGATAGACTAAGATATGATACTAGTGAATTAGAAAAAGTAATAAGCGAAGCAGAAGGAAAATTAAATTCTGGTAAATATACTGATGAGACAGTGGAGTATCTAAAGGACAAATTGGCTGACGCCAAAAATTTCCTTAAAGAGGCTAAGACTAAGAATAGACAGGATAAAAGGTCTGCTCTAATTAAGGAAATAGATAAAGCTATAAAGTCTCTAATAGAAAAGAAGGAAAAAGTTTCTAGCCAGGCAAGGAAATCCTTGGAGAGCAAGGTGAATATGGCTAAGAAAATAGAGCAAGGCAAAAAATCTAAAGAAGCCTACGATGAACTTAATAAGGTGATAAATGAGTCTGTAAATATATTAAACACATCTGAAAATGACGACGACTATAATAAACAGATAGAAAAGCTAGAAAAAGCAATTGTAAAGTTTAAATCATCTGAGGATGTAAAAAAAGATAATGCAGATGAAAAGAAAGAAAAGGAAAATGAAAAATCTGACAAGAAAAGTATTGATGCAAAGATAATGGATGAGGACAATAAGGAATCAATGGCAGATATTTTCTTAAAAGATCATAAGATCCTAACAACATATGACAAGGATAAAAATCAAACCACATATGAATTAACATTCAGAATGTATGACGAGAATAAACCTAGTGTAGGTAAATTATATGTTAAAAATGGTGAAACCTTTAAAGAAGCCGAACTTATAAAGGAAGATAAGGGGGTAAATACTTTTAAATTTATTAGGAATAGTAAGCCTGAAAGAAATATAATTATAAAAATGTTTATTCCTGCCATGAATACAGAAAAGACTGCCAAGCTAACACTAAATGTAAATAATGAAATTGTAAAGTCTGAAATCACTAGTCTAGACGGTGAAAACAGGTATGATACTGCTAGTAAAATAAGTAAAATGTTATATCCAAATACAAATAAGAAGGCTGTCTTAGCATCAGGTCAAGTTACTGTAGATGCGCTGTCAACTTCATTGTTTGCAAAGAAGAAAGGGGCACCAATACTATTAACAAAGGCTTCTTACCTGCCAAGTGAAACTATAAGAGAGTTAAAAAGACTAGGGGTAAGTGAAGTGACAATAATTGGTGGATATAATACTATCAACAGACAGGTTACTGATGAATTAAGGACTATGGGTATCAGTACTGAAAGAATTTACGGTAAGGATAGGTATGATACAGCTAGAGAATTAGCAAATAAATCAAACTCAGATCTTAAGAAGTTGGTTATAGTAAATGGAGTTAATTATGCGGATGCTATTTCTATATCCGGTTATTGTGCTCAGAATGACTACAATATGATTTTAACAAATGGTAAGAGTTTGTCTGATAGTGATATGTCATTGATAAATAAAGCTGATGAAGTAATTATTGTTGGTGGATATAAATCCGTGTCAAATGACTTAGAAAGAAAGCTAGAAATGGCTGCTAAAAAAATTAGAAGGATTAGTGGATACGATAGGTATGAGACTTCATTAAAATTGTCAGAGGAGCTATACACTAAGTCCGATGGGATAGTTATGGCATCCGGTGATAATGATAAAATGACAGATGCTCTAGCGGGTTCTCAGTTAGCTGCTTATAAGAAAGCACCATTACAATTGGTTTCAAATTATATGACTTCAAGACAGAGAAAATATATTGAAGATAATAAAATAAGTAGTGCAACTATTCTTGGTGGAATGAACTCTATTGGTAGGTCAGTAAGAGAATCTATAAAGTCATTATTAGTGAAAAATTAGAAATATTGATATTATAATTAAAAAAATATTTTATCATAGGATACAATTTTGTATCCTATGATAAAGTTAGGAGGCATTACAAGTGCAAAATAAAATAAAAAAATCTTGTCTGACTCTTATTCTGTCTTCTTGTATGATTATGACAAATTACAGTGGTAGTATTATAGCTCATAAATCGTTAGAAAATATTGTTCAGGTTAGAGGAATGTCGTATGATGGAGTGATCACTGATGCTTTAAAGGCAAAGTTGAATGAAACCGATGGCTATATAGATAGTATGGTATATTTTAAGGATGATACATCAAATGAGGATATTCAAAAACTTAGCAAGACCATAAAAACAGAAGAGGGTAAAGACGATAAAGACAGGAAGGCTGTTATAGCTCAGCTATCTCAGACTGCTATGGAAAGTCAAGATGGCATATTGGATTGGTTAGAACAAGAAAAAGAATCTGGAAATGTAAAGAGTTATGAAAGTTTTTATATCATAAATGCCATACATTTGAAATCCAAAGCAAATCTAATAGAGAAATTAGCGTCTCATCCTAATGTACGTAAAATAGATATAAATCAAAAAATTCAAGCGGATAATCCAATTGACAAGCAACCAAGTAATGTAGAATCTAACAGAGATGAGATTGAGTGGAATTTGAAAAATATCGGTGCAGACTTAGCTTGGAATCAGGGGATAAGAGGTCAAGGTGTGACGGTCGGTATAATGGATTCAGCAGTAGATGCTAACCATCCTGCCTTAAAGAGAAAATTTAAAGGTTATGACCAATCAACTAATAGAGTTAATTTTGACGATAGTAATTATTTTGATGCTATTCAAGGGAAGCAGGATACCAGTGGTGTTCTTGATATGGCTCATGGAAGCCATTGTGCCGGTATAGTACTGGGTTCTGAATTAAATTCAAGTGGTGAGGAGTTTAATAGAATAGGTGTAGCACCTGATGCTCAATGGATTAATGCCAGAATATTTGATAGTAATTATAGGAATGTAGAACAATCAAGTTTTATAAGGGCAGCTGAATGGATGTTGGCTCCTGGAAATGACCCCTCTAAGGCACCCCAAATCATCAATAATTCCTGGGGTGGTTCACAGTATTTGACAGATACCTGGTTTAAATCTACTGTAGGTAGGTGGAGACAGGCCCATATCTTACCAGTATTTGCAGCTGGTAATCAGATGCCTGGAGAATCATTACCTGGTGAAAGTAGTATAGTTATACCTGCATCATACCCAGAGTCTTTTGCAGTAGGAGCAGTTGACATAATGGGTAACTTGGCTTCGTTTTCAAAAAGGGGGCCATCCCTATTTGATACAAGCCTTACAAAGCCAGAAATCTCTGCACCTGGGGTTAATGTAAGGTCCAGTATCAAAGATACTTATGCTTATATGAGCGGTACTTCAATGGCAGCTCCTCATGTAGCAGGTGTTGCAGCCTTAGTGAAATCTGCAAAACAAAATCTAGATGATAGAGAGATACAAAAAATTTTAGAAGAAACTGCGACTCCTAAGACAGATTCCTACTACAAGACAGCACCTAATAATGGATACGGGCATGGAATTGTCAATGCTTATGCTGCAGTCGTAAAGGCAATGGATAAAGAAATAGGAACTATTAGGGGAAAAGTAACCTCTGATGGAAAACCGGTAGAAGCTGAGATAAGTGTAGAAGGAACAGATATTAAGGTTAAGAGTAATTCTTCAAGTGGTGAATTTTTCATTGTATATCCGTCAGAAGGGGACATTAAAATATCTTGCAAGGCATTTGGATATAATTCTATAGACAAAACAATTAAGATTAACAAAGAAAATACTACTCATGTAGACTTTGATATGATCAAGAAACCCATAAAAAATTTAGAGGGTAGTGTTAGTGACAAATCAGGCACAAAATTATCTGATGTAAATGTATATTTAGTAGAAGATGCTACAACGGAGATTGAACTAACAGGAAATGATGGAAGGTTTAGCATCAAAGATGTTCCAGTAGGTGAATATACACTTAGAGCCTTTAAGCATGGATACAAATTCTATGAAAAAAAGGTGACACTTGGTGAAAATTCAAGCGTTTTTGATATAAACTTAGAAGACAAGAATGCTTCAGATGATGTTGAACTATATTATGATAATGGAAAAGAAAACGAAAGTGGAAAAAATCAGGTTGTTGGTATAAATGGTGATTTAGGAGTAGCAGTTTCATTCAAACCAAAGAAAAAGGCTACTTTGAGCAAGGTTAAGGTTAGGTTTGCTAGCGATATTGAGAATACAGGAACTTCTGCTACGATTTCTGTTGTAAAATTCGATAAAAATAACCGTATTAAAACATTATTAATGCCAGTAAAAGTCAGACATTTGAATGTATTTGGAGATACTGAGATAGATTTGGAAAAGTATAATGTACAAGTAGACGGAGAGTATTATGTTGTTATAGAACCGGACAAGGATACGAATAAATCTATTGTGGTTGCTCTTGACAGAACAGCTAGCAAGATGAAGAAATATTCATATCAAGTTGACAGAGGCTATTTCAGGTCTTATGATAATCTAGATAATAAGAAAGGGGCTCTTATGATAAGATCAATATTGTCATACGAAGAGGGAGCCAATGATATAGATTATGGTAGCAATGGTGATGATCAGAAGCACAAAAATCTTGAAAAAGGCAAAGAACCTGAAAAAGGCAAAGAACCTGAAAA
>NZ_KB906650.1:0-1321 GCF_000381525.1 Peptostreptococcus anaerobius VPI 4330 = DSM 2949 | reverse complement strand
AAAGAACCTGAAAAAGGCAAAGAACCTGAAAAGGGTAAAGAACCTGAAAAAGGTAAAGAACCTAAAAAAGATAATAACTCAGATAATAGCTATGAAAATGATGTAAAAAAAGCTATTGAGGAAATGAAGAAAAAAGAAGAATTAAATAAAAAGAAAGAAGATGATAAGGTTAAAGAAAATAAAATAAAATCAAAAAATATCAAAAGAATTAGCGGAAATAATAGGATATCCACCTCTATAAACTTATCAAGACATTACTTTAACCATTCTGATACCATTGTGTTGGTAAATTCTAAAGAATATCCAGATTCACTTACAGCTGCACCATTGGCAAAGGCATACAAGGCACCTGTTTTGTTAAATGATCCTAATGGACTTGATAGTCAAGTTAAAAATGAAATTAGGAGATTGGGAGTGAAGAAAGTCATATTGGTAGGAGGTAATAATTCTTTAAGAATAGGTCTTGAAAGAGATTTAAAGAATATGAATCTAAAATTAAGCAGGATAGCTGGAAAAGACAGGTATGATACATCTGCTAGACTTGCTAAGGAATTGGTCAGACTTACTGGTTATTCCGACAGGGCAATTGTTGCATCAGGTGAGAATTTTCCAGATGCACTAACTGCATCATCAATTGCTGCTAAGGATGATGTTCCCGTATTGTTGGTAAAATCAGCTAGTGTCCCTGACTACATTGATAAGGCTATGAAGGATATGGGAATAAAGAAAACCATACTAGTTGGCGGTAATAATTCAATAGGTAAGAATATAGAGTCTGAGTTAAGAGCAGAATATAGAATAGCAGGTAATAATAGGTATGAAACTGCTAAACTTGTTAGTAGGTATGGATATAAAAATCCAAAAAAAATATTCTTAACGACTGGTGAATCTTTTGCAGATGCATTAGTATCATCTGGTTTGGCAGCTATGGAAAATGCACCTATACAGTTGATAAATCCGAAAAATAATTCAGATAATTATATGGATTTTACTAATAAAGAAAATATAGAAGAAATTATAGTTTTAGGTGGAGAAAGAAGTGTTCCTGAGCGTATTGTTGAATTTTTTATAAATATAAAATAGTAGGAAGTGTTTAGAATATTTCTAATTTTACCATTTCTGATCATTTTGTTGATTAGACATCTATATGGTAATTAAAAGAGTTTATATAATATTGGTTGCATAAATATTTAGCGTTGGTGAGAGAAAAAATTCTCTCCCAACGTTAAATTTTTTGCAAAAAAAGAAGAATACACATCAAATCTCATGTATAATTTAAATCACTACAAATAAAAAAACAAGGAGAAATGATATGTATTCT
>NZ_KB906649.1 GCF_000381525.1 Peptostreptococcus anaerobius VPI 4330 = DSM 2949 | reverse complement strand
AAATATGACAAAAATAGACGAACATCTTCGAAACCGTATGAGAATAGTCATCTGGAAACAGTGGAAAACCAGTGAGAAAAGGATGTGGGGGTTAAAGAAACTTGGCGTACCCGAATGGATGGCAAGACAATCCGTAGGATTTGCAGACCATTATCAGGCGGTAGCAAAAACAGCCGGACTTCGCAAGATAACAAAAGAAATCCTCGCAAAGCGAGGACTCATTAGTTGTTTAGATTATTACATGAATTGAACCGCCGTATGCCGAACGGCACGTACGGTGGTGTGAGAGGGAGGAGAAAGTCCTCCCTACTCGATTAGTAAGTTTGGTATTTATTTTTTTAAAGCTTTTTTAACACCTGCATATATCAATAAAGAAGTAACTATACCAAATAAGGCCTGTAGAGTATTGGCAGGAGCAGCTGCTACAGACTGCTTAATACCGCCGTACATGAATATTTCACCTATGAAATAACCACTCACCATAATAGCACCACCTACAATACTTGCTATAATGTTACCCTTCTTATTAGGAATTTTTTCGCAAATTAGACCACAGACGTAACCTTCCAAGCCCTTGGTAATAAATGTTACTGGCGCATATACGCCATAACCTGATATAAGGTCAGCTAGTGCAGAACCTACACCACCTATAATAGCACCGTGTTTCCTACCTAGGTACATAGCAGAGAATAAAACTACTGTGTCACCCATATTTACGTAACCATTGGCTCCAACTACTGGTATCTGAACGATCATAGTCATTACAGTCGTAAGTGCCATCAAGACTCCGCAAAGCACAAGGTCTTTGGTTGTAAAACCATTCTTTGTCAATGCATTATCACTCATAATAACCTCCTAAAAATAAATCAATAAGAATAATATCTATATTAATGATAATACACTTTTTTATCTTGTTCAATTTATATTGGGTATAAACTGAAATTGTACTAGTACACTAATTTATTTGGCTGATAAGTCGTTGAAAATATTTATAAGTGTATTCTTTTCATTTGAACCTACACTAGAGAAAAATTCCTTGATAAGAGCATCATGCTCAGGAATCACCTTGCTAATTAAGTTGTTTCCAGCATCTGTAAGACTTAGTAGGTATCTTCTCCTATCAGCTTCATCCTGTTTTCTAACAAGTAGACCCTTCTTAATTAAGTTATTTACTATAACAGGTATATTACCACCTGTCATAAGTATAGTTTCCTGAACATTACCTATACTTGACTCACCATTTTTATGTAGGACTTCCATAATAGAAAACTGGCCCCTAGTAAGGTCGTATTTTGAAAATATTTTTTCTGCATCCCTCTGTATCATATTTATAGTTCTGCTTATAGCATAGTACAGATTTTTATCTTGATTCTTCATAAAATCCTCCTTTTAAAACAATTTTTATGAAATACACATATTAAAACAGTTTTTGTGAAAATACACATAACTGAATATATTTATAGTAAATTTATACCACTATTTAAAGCATTAAAACAGTTACTAACTATTAATTTATTTAAAATACATATTGCATATGTTAAGGATCTTCTTGATATGATAATTTACATCTAATATAATGGATGATATAATGGTAGATAAACAATGATGTCGCAGTGGTAGATAAAAATATGTACAAACAAGATCGAATCGTGGTAGATAAAAATGTGTACAAACAGGATCAAATCTAAGTATAGGATGATGGATGTGAAGATATGTTAACAGAAGATAGGTATGAATATATAATTGAAAACATAAACAGAAATAATTCAGTCAAGCTAAAAGACCTAGTGGATATACTAGGGACTAGTGAGTCTACAGTGAGACGAGATTTTGACGAATTGGAAGCAAGAGGTTTCTTAAAAAGAGTGAGGGGAGGAGCTATCTCAAGCTCTAATTTTACCCAAGATATTAGCATTAATACTAGAAAACATGAAAATACTGACAGTAAAATAGCTCTTGGTAGGTACTGTGCGAGTTTGGTAGAGGATGGTGACTGCCTGTATTTAGATGCGGGGACTACAACTAATGAGATTATACCCTTTTTAAAGGGGAAGGATATTGTGGTAGTTACAAACGGAATACACAATATAGACAGGCTTGTAGAAAATAAGATAAGGTCTTATATAATAGGTGGGTCTATAAAACCTATGACCAACACCATTGTAGGTGAAATAGCAGTAGAAAATTTGTCCCATTATCGATTTACCATAGCTTTTATAGGGGCCAATGGAATAAGTTATAACTCTTCTATAACAACTCCAGATGTTAGCGAGGCGGCTGTAAAGAAGAAGGCAATACAACTATCCAAGAGGCCTTATGTTGTTGCTGATTCAAGTAAGTTTGATAAGGTGTCATTTTCCGAGATATGTAGGCTAGAGGATGTAAGTATCATCACAAATGTCAGTGAGGATGAAATAGATCCTAGGATAGTTGAGGCCAGTGAAGTAATAACAATATAATAATGACCTAATCCACCTGATTTAACGCAGGTGGTTTTTTATTGTTTATAAAAAAGTGCTTCAAAATGATAGCATTTGAAAGAAAATGATAGTAAATGATTGAAAAGATGTTTTTTTGGTGGTATAATCAACTTAAAGATAAGATAAAACCCAAGAAAACGGTTTAATAATTTGGAAAAATGAAAGGTTGTGAGGGAATGATATATTCTGTGACCTTAAATCCTTCAATTGACTATATTGTGAAGTTGGATAATTTTACAGAGGGTGAGTTGAATAGGTCAAAGGGAGAATACACCAATGCAGGTGGCAAGGGAATTATGGTCTCTAAATTGCTTTCAAATTTAGGCATAGACAATATAGCCCTTGGTTTTTTGGGAGGCTATACAGGACAATATATAAAAGATTGGTTTAATCAAGAAGGCTTGAGAGAAGACTTTACTAGGGTAAATGAAAATACTAGGATAAACGTAAAGCTAAAATCCATGTCTGATTCAGGTCAGATTATAGAGAGTGAAATCAATGGAAGAGGTCCTAAGATATCGGCCTCTGAACAGGATGATTTCTTAAATAAAATAAGGAAGCTAAATCCTGATGATACCCTGATAATTTCTGGTAGTTCTAGTCCAGGTTTAGACAAGGATATAGTAGACCAAATGATAAATATATGCAAGGATAGGGGATCAGACTTTGTTGTAGATACTACTGGAGGAGCCCTGATGGAGGCTATGAGACAAAGACCCCTGCTTGTCAAACCTAATACAGTAGAACTTGCTCAATTATTTTCGGTGGAACTTGAAACCAGGGATGATATAGTAAAATACGGTAAGAAGTGTTTGGAAATAGGTGCCCAGTATGCAATAGTATCAATGGGTGGTGACGGAGCCATGTTCTTTGATAAAGATAAAGTATACTATTCACCGGTGGTCAAGGGCCAGTTAGTCAATTCAGTTGGTGCTGGTGATTCAATGATAGCTGGATTTGTAGGAGCTATCAAGAGTGGTAGGAGCCCTATCGATAGCTTTAGGTATTCAGTAGCAACAGGTACGGCAACTGCCTTTTGTGAGGACATAGGTAAAAAAGAAGAAGTAGACAATATCCTATCTAGGGTAGTTGTTGAAGAATATATTTAGTAAATTATAAAGGAGCAATTATGAGAATTTCGGAATTATTGAAAAAAGAGATAATGATCATGGACCTTAAATCAGACTCTAAGCTAGCTGCTATAGATGAGATGGTAGCCATGTTAAAAGAGAAAAACATGATAAACGATGAAGAAGTCTTTAAGGCAGAAATCCTAAAGAGGGAAGAGTCTTGTTCTACAGGATTGGGAGATGGTATAGCCATGCCTCATGCCAAGACAAGTGCAGTAAACAGGCCATGTGTCCTATTTGCTAGGAAGAAAGATGGACTTGACTATGAAGCCTTGGATGGCCAACCATCAAGACTATTCTTTATGATAGCTGCAGAAGAGGGAGCCAACAATACTCATATAGAGACACTTGCTAATCTTTCTAGGCTACTCCTAAATCCAGATATAATAGAAGCATTGATCAATGCTAAGGATGAAGATGAGGTTCTAGCTATATTTGCCAAGGGTGAGTCAGAGGGTGAGGAAGCTAAAAAGGCTGATGATGCCCAGAAGGTGATCATGGCAAATGACACTGAAAAACCCCTAGTAGTAGCTGTAACAGCTTGTCCAACTGGTATAGCCCATACCTATATGGCAGAAGAGGCCCTGAAGGAAAAAGCAAATCAGATGGGTGTAAATATAAGGGTTGAGACAAACGGAAGTGATGGAGCAAAGAATGTCCTTACTAAGGAAGAAATAGAAAAGGCTGTAGGGGTGATTGTTGCAGCTGATAAGAATGTTGAAATGGATAGGTTTGACGGTAAAAAAATAATTAGAGTACCTGTTTCAGAGGGGATAAGAAATCCTGAAGCTCTTATAGCAAAGACCTTGAACAAAGAAGGAAAAATATATAAGTCTGAAAATACTACTAGAGAAGATGTAGCTACTGAAAAAACTTCTCTAGGAAGCAAGATATATAAGGATGTTATGAATGGTGTATCTCATATGCTACCATTTGTAGTTGGTGGAGGTATCTTGATAGCTGTTTCATTTATGGCTGAGAGCGCATTTGGTGAAAAAAGTCAGATCTTCAAGTTCCTTATGGACCTAGGGGGCAATGGTGCCTTTACCTTCTTGATACCTATATTGGCAGGTTATATAGCCATGTCTATAGCTGATAGACCGGGTCTAATGCCGGGTATGGTTGGTGGTCTAATGGCAGTGAATGCAGGGGCAGGTTTCTTGGGAGGTCTTGCTGCAGGTTTTATAGCGGGTTATTCTGTAAACTTATTAAAGAAGCTAACATCGTCAATGCCTAAATCACTAGAGGGAATCAAACCAATGATAATATATCCTATATTTGGTCTACTTCTTACTGGTTTAGCCATGTTCTTTGTAATTGACCCGATATTCTCAGTTGTCAACACATATATGAACAATACCCTTACTCATCTAGGTACAGGTAATGCAATCTTGTTGGGAGCAATCCTAGGTGGAATGATGGCAGTTGATATGGGTGGTCCAGTCAACAAGGCTGCGTATGCATTTTCAATAGGTGTTTTCACATCTACAAAGATGGGATATTTGATGGCGGCAGTAATGGCTGGAGGTATGGTACCACCACTTGCCATAGCCCTTGCTACAACAGTATTTAAGAAAAAGTTCACTCAAAAAGAGATCCAGTCGGGTCTTACAAACTGGATACTTGGATTAACATTTATAACAGAGGGAGCGATACCTTTTGCTGCGGCAGACCCAATCAGAGTAATTGTCAGCTCAGTCATAGGTTCAGCCATAGCAGGTGGACTCACTCAGTTATGGCACGTAAATGCACCAGCACCACATGGTGGAGTCCTAGTATCATTTGTTATGAGCGGTCATGACGTGGCCTTCTTCTTGTTATCAATCCTAATAGGTATGCTAGTATCAGGTATGATATATGGGGTATGGAAAAGACCAAACAATATTGAAGTAAAATAAGCTAGATAATAATATGAGTTCAAACAAGTGTTAGATAAATTTTAAAGTCAAAAAATAAATACAATATAAAGAGGCTCCTAGTAATTTCTTGGGAGCCTTTTAGAATACTGTAATTTTTGTGCAAGATAGCAATTAAAAATATAGTAGTTAATTATAAGCTTCTTACTATATTTATTATATCCAATGTCAATTTTGGACAGACTGTAGTAAGTAGTCCTTTTTCCTCTAAAATTTTAGATTCTTCAGGTATTGATAGGTTGTAGCCCAAGATATCTGAACAGACACTAGATTTTTGGATTTTTTCATATTTTTCCTTGTATTGGAATATCTTTGATATCATTTGTCCCTTTGCTGGATCATCTTCCTTAGAATGTCCATATTTTAGCCCAAGAGCGATTAGACCGCCGATATATGAGCCACAAATTTCGCCCTGAAATACACCACCACCGAAAGCTGCAGCAGACTTTAGGGCCATATCTGTATCCATACCAAGGTCACTCGCTATAGCATACACTATCACCTGGCCACAATCAAGGCCTTTGCCGAACATAGACAGTACGTCTTCAACGGTATTGATTTGAGCTTTAAAAGTCATAATTATATCCTCCTAAAATTATTGTTTTATTGTTTGAAATATACATATTATTATATCATAGAAGTATGGATATATGTAGGCTAATAGTATATACTATAGAATAAAGCGTCCTAGTCTAACTTGAGAAACTTGGTAAAAATGCTTGTAATTTACCTGAACTAGTCTGGGATTAATAAGGAGGTAATAGATGTTTGGATACGTTAGAATAAATAAACAAGACCTAACTTTTAGGGAGTATGAACACTACAAGGCTTATTATTGTGGCTTGTGTAAGTATTTAAAGAGAAACCATACAGAGGTATCTAGATTGAGTATAAATTATGATATTACATTTTTGATATTGATACTGACTTCGCTTTATCAACCCAATTCAGAGATATTCTATGAAAAGTGTATAACTGATCCGGTCAAGAAGAAAAAGCATATATCAAATGAGTACACAGAGTATGCTGCTAGTATGAATATACTCTTGACATATTATAAGTTGGAGGACAATGTAGAGGATGAGGGAGGACTTGTCAATAATATAGCTAAACTAGGATATAGGCCTAGTTTTAAGACTGCCTACTCAAAGTATCCTCAAAAGGCAGCCTACATTAAAAAATGTCTATCAGACTTGTCTGAACTAGAGGCTAATAATGAAAATAATATAGACCTTGTATCAAATACTTTCGGTGACCTGATGGGTGAGATATTTGCCTACCAAGATGACCAGTATCAAGATAGGCTCAGGGACCTAGGATTTAATATAGGCAAGTATATCTACATACTCGATGCCTACGAAGACCTAGACAAGGACCTAAAGTCAGGATCTTATAACCCATTTAAGGACTACGAGGATAAGAGGGAGGTCCTTAAAGAAAGGGTGGATAGGCTCATTCAAACATGCCTATTTAGGTTGGAGTCATCGGTTAATTCTCTAGATATAAAGGTCAATAAACCTATAATAGATAATATAATATATTCCGGCATATTTTTTAGGTATAAGGGAATATTAAATGGTGTAAACAATAAGAAAAATCAAGTATAAAATAGGAGGAACAAATTGAAGTCTGGTGTAGATGAAAAATTGGGTCAAATGCCCATAAAAAAGTTAATATTATCAATGTCAGCTCCGATTGTAATATCCATGCTTGTTCAATCAATGTATAATTTGGTGGATAGTATATTTGTCGCTCAAATTGGAGAGGATGCCCTGACAGCTGTATCCCTTGCCTTTCCACTTCAGCAATTATTTTTTGCTGTCGGAATAGGTACAGCTACAGGAGTCAACTCATACATATCTAGGTGTCTAGGTGCTCAAAATAAGAAGAATGCAAATAAGGCTGCCAATAATGGTATTGTTCTAGCATTACTTTCTTATCTGGTATTCTTTGCAATAGGACTCTTATTTTCAAGGGACTTTATAATGTTTCAAACTCAAGATCCTAGTATTATAAGTCAGGGACCTATATATTTGAGGATATGCTGTATGGGGTCTGCTGGTATCTTTATGCATCTTATGGTCGAGAGAATACTTATGGCATCAGGATCTACAATGCTTACTATGGTTGCACAGATGACAGGGGCTATACTCAATATTATATTGGACCCAATACTAATATTTGGACTTTTTGGTATGCCTAGGCTGGGGCTTATGGGAGCAGCGGTTGCAACTGTTACATCACAGACTGTAGGCGCAATCATAGTGACAGTCTTTTGTATTAAATACAATAAGGATATCAAGCTATCTCCAAGGTACATGAAGTTAGATCCACATATAGTTATGAATATATACAAGGTGGGGCTTCCATCAATAGTGATGATTTCTATAAATTCACTAACGGTATTTTCCCTTAATAAGATATTGGCTAATTTTTCCAATACAGCAGTTGCCTTGATGGGTGTATACTACAAGTTGCAGGGATTTATATTTATGCCTATTTTTGGCCTAAACAACGGGGTTGTACCAATAGTTGCATATAGTTATGGAGCCAAAAACCAAGATAGGTTAAGAGAAGTAATAAAAATTGCTATGGTATATGGACTAGCAATTATGTTAGTTGGAATGGTTATAATGCAGCTTATGCCAGATAAATTGCTAATACCATTTAAACCGTCTCAATATATGATAGACGCTGGTGTAATAGCATTTAGGATTATGAGTATGAGTTTCTTATTTACTGGAGTATCTATAATATCTTCAGGTGTATTTCAAGCTATTGGTAGTGGATTTTTGAGCATGAGTATATCCATAATAAGGCAGTTGGTGGTACTTGTTCCTGCATCATACCTATTGTCACTCACTGGCAACTTAAACAATGTATGGTGGGGTGTATTTATAGCTGAGTTGGTATCTTTTATTGTGTGCCTATTTGTACTCAAAAGGGATATATTCAGCATCGACGGAGTTAAGTTTAAGCAGATAAATTGATTATTGATATAAAAAAGGAATCCAAGATTTTAATCATGGATTCCTTTTAGCATTTGATCTGCACTGTATGGATACAACTTGTCGAATTTACCGAATACAAAATACCTGTAGTTACTGTCATCATAGTAACATGACATAAGACTTACAACTGCCTTACCATCTGCCTGTGAAGTCATAGAATCTTGTATAAGATCTAGTCTATCGTTTTTAACTTTTAGGGTCTTAAAAACAGTGTATTCGTATATATTTTTCTTATTTGTAAGTTTTACCTTGTCTCCAATCCTTACGTTCATAAGCCCACCAAATAAGAGCTTCTCATTTTTCATATAGTGACCTGCAATTGCATAGTTACCTAGCCCCATCCTTTGGTTTGGTTTCATTGTACATGCACCGAACATTAGGTTATTATTTTCAAGTCCATCAAAAATAGCAATATTCTTGTTTATAGATGGAATTGTAAGCTGTCCGACAACCTTAGACATATCTGCATTTTTTGCATTGAGAATGGCTCCATTTATATCTATAGGTTTAACCTTTGATTGGTCAAAGTTCTTTTCGCCTAAATTGGCATTTTTTGCTAGTTCATGACTAGACACATCATCAACTATTCCTTGATTTTTGCTCAAAAGGAATAGTTCAGATATTTTAGGGAAGGAGAAGAATACAACTCCTACCAGTATTAATAGTATACCTAATTTTTTCATAATAATTAGCAGATTTACTGCAACCTCCAAATCTTTTTTATTTTTATAATTCAATATCAAAACCAATAAGTAAGTTAAAATCAATAAAAATCCATTTATTGATTTATTATAACATAATAATCTATTTAATATAAGATATCATTTATGTATTATTTTTGTTTTATTTTTTCTTAAAATATGATATTATATAGATAAATATATATATAATTTATATCAATTTGTAGAGAAATAGGAATTTTAGTATGATTAAGGATACGATAATATAGGGGGTAAAATTATGAAATATGGTAAAAAATTAGCCAGTTTATTATTGGCAGCAGCAATAGCCGTACCAATGACTCTAGCTAGTATTAATGCGGATGAATCAAATGATAAGGAAATAAAGGCAGGAATTCCTTTTACCAAGACTGATGAAGCCGGCAACAAGTTAGCAGGGGCTACGGTAGAATTCTATAAGGAAACACAGCTTTTGTTTAAGGCTACAACTAGGGAAGATGGTAAACTAAATCCATCGGATGCACCTAAGTATATCAATGAGAAGGGTGAGTTGATGCTTAAGAACGGAGACTATTCTTATAGAGAGGTAAAGTCACCTTCAAACTATATGTTAAATACAGATATAAATAAATTTTATGTAATAGGAGACGTAGCTGATCCGATAAATCTTGAAAATAAGAAAATTCCAGAAGGTAAGGGTCAGATAATAATAAAGGCAATAGACAAGAAAAACCGTAATGGACTTGAAGGTGCAGAAATAGAAATATACAGTAAAAAGAATGGTACTAAGAACGATATAGTTGCAACACTTAATACTGATTCTAATGGTAATGTTATATCTTCATTCTCACAGGGTGTTGCAGATTCAGGCATAGAGCCAGTTGGAAGTGGTATAGCAATCAATCCTGGTACATATTACATTAAGGAAAACAAGGCTCCTCAGGGTTATTATCTAGCTGATAAAGAATTAAAAATTGTAGTTAACAAGGCTAGCCAGTCTACTGTTACAATAGAGCATAAGCTAAACGATGGCAAAAATCCAAACCAACAGGTAAGAGAGACTGGTGTTAAGATAAAGGGAATTAACATAACAACAAAGAAGCCTATGCCAGGCTTAGAAGTTGCTATCTACATGTATGATGTCAATGGTAAGCTTGTAGAAAAAGAGATATTTATAGGTAAGACTGGTAGTGATGGATACATTTCAAGTTCATCTCTAGGAAGCAACCTACTATCAAAGGGCGTAGTTACTTTAAATCCAGGTAAATATGTAGCCAAGTTACACAAGCTTAAGAATGCTAAGAGTCATGAGTTTACAGTTGTAAAAGACAAGGTTACTCCACTTGAATTAAAGACTAAGACTATAAGTACAGGCCTTAAGCCAGGTGCTAGGAAGTCTAGTCCACTAACTAAGTCTAAGGGAGCTACACTAGCTAAGACAGGATCAAAGAATACTAGAGCCTTATCAGTTTTAGGTCTTGGTATAGTTGCAGCTGGAGTTTTCCTAGTAAGGAAGAAATAGTATAAAAACAATGATAAAAAAATGTTATTGATAACAATTTGCAAAAAAATGAGGGCTGGTTTTAGCCCTTATTTTTTTATGGGTATGACGGGCATGCCGTCAGTCTGTGGTGAAAGTCCACGTAGGGCGTAGTTGCCGACGAACCTCATAGCAACTTGCAAGGTTATCACCGTGAGGTGATGGCGAGAAGAAGCAATAGCAAAATCGTAGCCTGACGTACAGAAACCTAATATAAAGGCTTACATAAAGGATGAGTGGGCCCAAAGTCACGAAGTCCAAAAGGCAAACGTAACTTATGTAAGTAAATTAGGCAGGTAGACGAGGAAAGACTGACGACTTATCCCGTGAGGTCTCACAGAGGGAAAACCTAGTAACAACGAACTGTGAGAAGTCAGCAGAAGCCATAGTAGTGGAGAAGGTTCTGTAATGGAAATG
>NZ_KB906648.1:10938-12829 GCF_000381525.1 Peptostreptococcus anaerobius VPI 4330 = DSM 2949 | reverse complement strand
TTGCGGCTTTTGTAACTCCATATTTTTTAGCAAATTCACATAATTTTTGGCGGTAACGCATTTCTTCTGTTATAATAGACATGAGAGGACTCCTTTACTTAATGGTTTTGTTGATATTACTATTGTATCAGAGTTCCTCTCTTTTTTTATTCAATTGTGTAACATATGTTATAGCACATTACATTTTTTATATTTTTTTATTTTTCCATAAAAGTTATCCACAAATATGCTTTTCTTCAAGACTCTAAATACATAAATCACTTAGTACAAAGCCCAAAATTGTCAAGACTTTCGCTACTTTCTTGCATACAAATACCGACCCTCTAATCTTTAAATATTTCTTGTAGATTAGGGTCGGTATATATATTATTTTAAATCTTGTTTTTAATAATTTTTTGGATAATTAATGCTAATTACTTGCCTCACTACTTAGCTTCTCTTAGGGTATAAGGGTCAAATGGATTTCCATTTACAGCCTTTAAAGTAACATCTGGGTATGATGGTATGGATATCTTAACAGTATCTCCTAATTTTAAACCATAAATAAAAATTCTCTTCAATCCTCCATCTTCATAGGCATAGCTCAATTCTTGGTCACTCTTGGTCATAACTATGTCAACACTTAGATCCTTGTCCTCTAAGTCATAGTCAAAATCATTTGCAGACTCTTTCTCTAATGGATTAGGATTGGCTATTGGATTAAATTTCTTACCTTGACTAGACTTAGCATCATCTTTGTTCTTAGATTCTCCTTCTTTTTTAGTTGGAGCAGTCACTACATCTATTTTTTTGATATCTGACACATCGAATTATGATTCTTGCAAAGTCTCCTCTAAAACCTCCCCATTATCAAATATAATTCTCGCTGTCTTTTGGCTTCCATCAAACTCTCTCTTGATTATTTTCCCACTGTCATATACTGGAGAAAAATCCTTCTCAAGGCCATCTAAGAACAACTTACTTGGTTTGGATGATTTATCACTAAAATCGAAAACCAAAAAAGAACTCGTATCCGCCACACTTATTGCCTTGGCATGGCTTTTAGACTTCTTATCATTTGTATCTAAATTACTGACAACAAAAGAATTTTGAGCAGGCTTAAAAATCACCCCCACGTGTGTGGGTAGTACTTAATTGTAAATGATAAATCTAGTTATATCATAGCTTGTGGCTATCTTTATTTTCAGTACGTCCAACAAGGTAATCAATGCTAACGTCATAGAAGTCAGCTATTGCAATGAGTGTAGTGTATTTGGTTGTTTGTTCACCTGATTCTATGCGCTGGTATTGTCTTCTAGTTATATTAAATTTAGTTGCTGCCTCTACCTGAGTTAAATCTCTTTCTTTTCTTAATTCTTTTAATCTTTTACCTAAAATGTTCATAGTATAACCTCATTTCATCAATGTTTATTTAAGTTTTGCCCTTGAAGCAAGGGAAAACATTTTATAGGATAACCCCCACGTGTGTGGGTAGTACTTAATTGTAAATGATAAACTTAGCTATATCATAACTTGTGGCTATCTTTATTTTCAGTACGTCCAACAAGGTAATCAATGCTAACGTCATAGAAATCAGCTATTGCAATAAGTGTGGTGTATTTTGGACTAAATCTCCCGGTCTCCAAATCTATATATGAACGCCTTGACATATTGAGTTTAATTGATAAGTCTAATTGCGTCATATCACTTATTTCTCTTAATTTTTTAATCTTATCAGTGAACATATTAAAGTTAATCTCCATTTCAACAGTATTTATTTAAGTTTAATCCTCAATGCAGGATTAATCATTTTATAGGATCACCCCCACGTGTGTGGGTAGTACGGTTGTATGCTTGTAACATTAGTAATAGGTCTAGGATCACCCCCACGTGTGTGGGTAGTACGGTGGAA
>NZ_KB906648.1:0-10301 GCF_000381525.1 Peptostreptococcus anaerobius VPI 4330 = DSM 2949 | reverse complement strand
TGCTCAGGATCACCCCCACGTGTGTGGGTAGTACGAATTTCCTATCTCTAAAACTCTGCATATATCAGGATCACCCCCACGTGTGTGGGTAGTACTAGTAGCCTTACATGGTACCGAGAAGTACTTTAGGATCACCCCCACGTGTGTGGGTAGTACCTTATCGACAAACATATTCCCGTCATCAAAGTAGGATCACCCCCACGTGTGTGGGTAGTACTAGTAGCCTTACATGGTACCGAGAAGTACTTTAGGATCACCCCCACGTGTGTGGGTAGTACCTTATCGACAAACATATTCCCGTCATCAAAGTAGGATCACCCCCACGTGTGTGGGTAGTACACTAATAGATCCCAGTAATATCCTCATTCCTTTTCCATAAACCTAGTAAATTTATTTACTTTTGTAGACAACTCGTATATACCATCTAAAAAGCAACCTGTATCATTTTGATCCTCTATTATTATATCATACTTTTTTAATACATTAATAATGCTATAATCATCCAGACCCCTCATATCTTTTTTAACGAATTTCAATAAATCATAAATACGATAATCTCGCAAGCTATATCCATTTTTATCTAATAAAACCACAACTCTCTCAAATTCTTTCATGTTGCCATAAGTTACAATATGCATACAACCAATAAATTCTTTAAATATGTTCATAAGTTCTTTTGCATCTATTGATTCTACACGATTATTTTCTGTGATTTTTATATTTCCAATCTTGTCGCCGACATTAATAATATCAATAAACATTTTAATGTCTTTGCCATTTAATATCTTTTGTATACCTATGGTGATCAAATCTTTATTTATATTTATAGCTAGCATCACATATTTACTATCTACTACATCAAACTCAATATTAGTTTTGGCACTGCAATCCGAATACTTTTTAGCCTTTCTAAACTTGGAAGCATTACTATATCCATACTTTGATTTTGAGTCTAGAGTGCTTTCCTTATTAGGCAACAGTATAAGTGGAATCCCATCTAGCTCTACAACTTCCCTTTCTGCGTTTATTGTACAGTAATTATATCCAATCTCGTTCCTATATGCGAAGCTCATTGTTGCCTCACCACCATCAACATTCTCAACTACTCTATACCATAACTTCTCACGAACTTTTGTGTTAAAATTACCAACATATACACCTGTTGCAATCTCCTGCATCCACTTAGTCAAGTCACCTCTTAATGATTTTGGAACATTTTTTAAAGTTATAACAGTAAAAGGCAAGCTAATCACCTTCCTTATAACTTATTCCATGTCTAACATTTTGATCTTTATCGTCCCATAAATTAATATTATCAATGGATATAGAATCTTCTTCTTTTATTTCTAGCAAATATTGTAGATCACTCACAATTCTAGACATTATTCTTCCATCCACGAAAGAGTCTCTAATTTTTAACCTAGTTATCCTTCCAATATCTTCTCCCTTATCATGCTCTGCCGCTACCTGAAATGCTATCGGTATTGTTAATTCAGCCTTATATAGGTCTGCAATATCATATACAAAGGATAGGTCGTGACCAGTATGTACAAAACCCAATCCAGGTGAAATACCCAACGCAACAATAATACTATAGACAAGTCCATATAATGCTACATTTGCTGCTGATAGAGCTTGATTTACTACACTTCCATCTTCAAAATTATCTACATCATATTCTCTACCTGTCCACGTTACATCGTATTCTTTCGATAATGTGTTATATACTTTTCTAACTCTTGCTCCTTCTCTGCCTCTTAGCTGTTGCATTGTAAGAGAACTTACGTCTTCATCTGGAAATCTCATCTGGTACATTTTTCTTGCAACGTATACTCTTGACCTAAGATTTGTAACTAGTTTTGCCTGACTTTCTAAGAACTTTGTGGAGTGTGCAAGCGCTCTTCCATGAGCATAGTTCCTAACACTTCTTTCTCCTACCCAGACAACACTAGTTCCTGTATCACCAAGTAGCTCCATGGCCCTGTGACTAATGTCTGTCCCTGGACCTAACATAAGTACTCCAATCATTGCAATAGGAATTGTCACAACACCTCTACTATCATGTACACTTATCGAACCATCTACCCTATTAACTTTACAATGCTCAATATAAATAAAACTAACTCTGTCACCTATCCTTGGTAGTTCATTCAATTCTGTTTTTTTAGCACCAAACTTTTCTTTCATAATATTACACCACTGGTATAACCGTCATCAAACCAAAACCATAAGCTCGTTTTTTTCCTATGCCTTCAGTCAATATTCTATTAAATAACTCTTTATTGCTAACTGTAAGTACACCTTCATATACTGCTTTTATCAGTCTTACTTTCTTTTGCCCATCTTTATAAAAATTTTCATAACCTCTTTCTACGATACTAAAGTTACTCTCCTCCAGTTCAAATCCATTTTTACTTGACCTATCAAGCAAATACTTCATCTGTTGTTCTACTGTCACATGAGGTTTTATCTTATTTTTATTCCCAGTACCTTGTGATAAAGCAACAACTGGGTTAAGCACTACTCTAAACTTCATTACACTTCCTTCTTTTATTTCTTCTAAAAACTCATCATACGACTTCGTTTGTGCGCTGCCTTCGACTCCATATTTTTCTAAACCCAACAAATCAGGTTTATTCTCACTTACTAGCAGCAAATATGTCCTTCCGTTTAATCTATCCACTCGCCACAATTTTCTAGTCCTAATTCCTTCATCCTTCTCAATAGGAAAACAATCCTCAACCCAACTATGGTAGGCAGCAACATGTGATAAATTTTTAATTTTCCTACGGTTATCAGAATCTATCTCAACTCTTGATATATACATTGCAACCTCCTTTACACTGCTCCAAATACATCATGTTTGCTATCACTTTCAACATATCGGTCATTGACAACATGAACCCATTTTCTTGACTCATACCTAAATCCAAACCTTCTATTCTTCTGTGAAAATGATATTGGTCTATCTTTTCTTAAAATATGTGAATTATCATCTATTAAGTCACTATCTGCGTATATTTCTAACCCAACAAATTTATCATTTCTATATTTTTTCTTATACCAACTGGATGCCATCCACTCATGAGACTCTAAGCAATTAACTATGTCATTATCAAACATGCCTTGGATAAAGTCATATCCTAAAGGTAAAGACCTTCTTCCCATAAAGTGCTGAAAATATGGATATTCTAATGCCTTGTATATCTCTTCCATAAAACTATCATCTTCATGGGATATCGCAACAATAAACACAGCATCTTCAATATAGTACCTATTTGTTACATATGTTCTTTCAAAATTTCCATTAATTTTATACTTTTGTGCAATATGGTAATCTCTCAGTAAAGATCCTCTTTGATCTATCCTAACTCCAAAAGATAATTCATTTAACCTTCTTATAGCTATGTCATCGTCTCTACGATAGCCGAATCCGGCAGAAATCATACCTATCACAGCACTTTTTGACGGATAAAAATCCGTATGCCTTGTCTCAAAGTTAGAGCCTGTCCCCCACGACTGGAGAGGTCCAGAAAACTTCATAACTATTGTCTTCATAACATATCACCTGCAATTTATATTAGTTTTTTATCAAGTTCATTTGCTATTTCTTCCAATAAGTCATGTAGGCACCCTGCTTCCTCTGAAACGTCATTCATTGATGAGATCTGTTCCATTGATACGTATAACGATTTTATTGGCTTCTTAACAAACTTCTCAGATTTTTTCATTTCTTCAGCTAATTTCTCTATAGATTTGCTCGCAAACCCTCCATTTGATCTAATCGGTTCTTCAAAGGCTCCAACCATATTTATAGGTCTATCATCTCTTACAGTAACAATAATAGCATTTGGTATAGTCTGGTTTGCAAAAGTATTAACCTTTCCTGTTGGTAATGAATTAGAAAACGCTTCTATAAATAATTTTACTGTATTAATAACTGCTTCTTTGTTGTCGAGTTGTTTTGATAATTCATGAACAGCTATGTTTGCATATCTATACAATGTTGATGAGTTAAATTCAATATTACCAAGCATGCCTGCACCCGCATTATCATCACTGTGAAGATCGTCTACTGCAGTATAAAAATCAAATTCATTTTGTATTGCATGTGTTGATATAGCATGTGCAACTTGAGATGATGCATCTTCATTTAGGGATGGATCATCTGCAACCATTCTACCAAATAATGCAATATCGATACTTGGATTATTTTTCAAAATTTCTTTCAATTGTTTTTTATCATTTACACCCTTTATAATCGCATCTGCTAGCATATTAGCCTGAAAGTCTCCTAAGAAAAACAAAGCCTTTAATTTCATATCTTTAGTTGTTTTTGTTATGACATCGTTGATTACTTTTTCAGATTTTTTCATAGATTCTTCATAAGAAATGGACGAATCTTTTTCTATTATTTTTTTCGCAACATAGTCTACAATGCTGTGCGTACGTACACCAAAATCAACTCGGTCACCATTATTCTGAAAATACATTCTTATTGCTCTTTTCCACGATTGAGAACTCACCCTAGCTCTTTTCACTCCACCAAACTGAGCAGTTTTTGGAGCTCCTGTATCATCCCTATTAATATTTGATGGTGGTAAAGTCTGTACTACATGAATGTCAATAAATAATCGCTGTTCGTTTCTCATAATTCTTCTCCTTATTATAATTTTTTATCACTTTTTATTATTACTTTTCGTTATCAAACTCAATTTTTTTCCTATAATACTCCCTTGCCCAAGATAGCTTAACACTATCTCCATATCCTTTCGAGTACCAGTACATATCTTCAGCTAATTTTGGGAAATTAACATATGTTCCTGTGGTCTTAGCTTTTAATAAATTCAATAAATATCTTAGGTGTGTAGACAATTCATCCACATCTGATGATGTTAATAGAGCATTAAATCTCCTATCTACAGACTCACCATGTTCATCTCTCAAAACTCTAATTGAGTAACCGATATTCTTATACTTATTTTCATCGTCTGGATTTACCGAAATTCTATTACTTCCTTGGTTCATTAGAGCAAATAACTGTAGAGTAAGTGTAATAACTCTTTCTTCAGTAGTGATTCTATTTTCATCACCTAGAAATTCCTCTGGCAAATTTTCAAATAAAATGGACCATACTTCACTTGACGAACTAATATCCTTACCTATGGAATTTCTAAGTTTTGCTAGGTATGACTTTCCTGAAGATATTTCGCTGAGTGCATTTAGCTTATAGATAATACTACTTGTGACCGAGTATATGCTATTTTTCTTCATGTGCTGCCTCCTTCTTTATTTTAATTTTATGGTTTAATGAATATATGAAATAGTTATATGCCGTTGCAATATTTTTCATTCCATCATCAACTTTTTTACCTTTGAAGTCTCGATTATTAGCATTTTTTACAACTTTATTTGCTTCATCTATCACAATTTTTCTTAAGATTCTATTCCATTCAAATATTTTTTCTTCTTTCTCGTCATCAAGTTTCAAACCTAATAACCAATCTCTAAAAATAAAGTCTATTGAATAATACAATTCCTCAATTTTTTTATAAGTAAAATCTCTATCATTTATATTTCTAATCTCTCTAATATCTTCAATAAATTCACTAAATGCAGACCTAACTATTGTTTTTGTTTTTTCTATCGTTTCATTTATTCTTACCACCCACTCTTTGTCTAAGAATACTTTTTCAGATATAAACAAATCATCTACAATTTCGTCTACAGGTACCATTGAAGCTTGATGCCCATTGTCCTTCATACTCACAGAACAAATATTTAACATATTATCAATAAATATATCAGTACTCATAACTGAAGAAATATCATTTAACCACTCTATAACTCCTGGTTTCAAATATTTTTTATCCTCTCCCGATTCAACATTACCTGAAATTAACCCAAAAGACCTCCATATTGACTTATTAGATTGATGTTTTCTTGGTGTGAATGTATTTTTGTATTTGCCTTTTTCATTGTAATTCCAAATTGTCATCTGTTCAATAATCTTATTTCGGTGATCTACATCAGGTAATTTTACTATACCACATACAAAAGGTTTTTTCGCATCAGTATCTGGATCTATAAATACAGCCCTACTCCAAGCAGTTAGTAATGATACTTCATTATCGTATATATCTCCAGCTGAATTTAAATATTTTTTTAATAATGCTCTGTTTTCTAACTCCCAACACGGTGTCTGTCTATTCATTAAGTTATTTTGATTTTTATTCGCTAGAACACAATTTAACATTATGGTCTCAAAAATATTTTGTCCTCGAATATATATACCTCCTAAATCAAATAACCATCCATTCGCTGCTTTATACTTCTCCTCTATCAAATATTCTTTTTTTACTTTAAACCTTACCTTGTCTGATTGACCTACATATCCTTGAAGTGTAAGTAACCATCTGGCTATCTCATCTTCATCAAGAATATCTCTATTATTTTCTTTTTCATACTTAGGTGAAAATAAGCTTGTTTTATTTCCACTCTGAGAAATTTTCCTATTTATATTTTTACCAAAAAATTCACCTGGATTTTCTTTATCAGAGTCTGCCTGTTCAATATCTTCTTTTGTCACCTGGAAAAATGGATATTTGTCGTCGAATAAATAAAACCTATCCCTCCAAGCTTCTAAATACTCTATTACAACGTCTGGAAATTTTTTCATTTTCCAAATATCTATCCACGTACCTATTAAATCACCTTCATAGTCATCTACGTCGTACTCATCAATAAGTTCTTTCTGTCTAAACCTTTCATCAATATCAAAATATTCATATGGTTCACCCGATACATCAACCCTTGAAAATACAGTATGTATTACGGCTATCATTACTCTCATTACCGCAAAATCCTGTGTTTTTGTATCTCCTCCCATATCTAGATACTCGTGAGCATGCTTAAAAAAATCAATCATAGATACATTCTTACTATTGCCTTTTTTATCAATGATAACAGATATCCATGGCTCGTCTAGTAAATTATACCTTCCCATTAATTAATCACTTCCTTCCTCAAGTATACATATGCCATACTTTTCATCATACTTAATGCATTTGCCACACAAAACAAATTCATTATTTTCATCTAATACTATTCCCAAGCATCCTTTAAGCCAAATTGATTTTTGCCATTTACTTAAGTTTTTATTATTATATTTTTCAAGTTCATCTATCGTTTTATCAATATTATACACTGCACTGAAAAATCTTGGTAACGTTAAAGTATTTCTGGCAATATTTTTAGCTACAATCTCGTCGTTTATTTTTTTAGATATATCCTCATCGCTGTCAAATACCCCGTATCCATCTCCAATTTTCTTTACTACAATGACCTCTATCGTCTGTTCGCCATCTCTAACCTGTGCAAATCCCTTCTCATCACTGTTATCCATTATTCCTTTATTAATCCATCCTATCAGATTATTTTTCTTTACTATTCTTTTTTTATTTTGACTGACAATTGGATTATCAATCCTAAAAGTATTTGCTATATTCTCTTTATGCTGTTTCAGCTCTTTATTATTTTCTTTATACAGTGTATACCTTTCTTTTAATTCTCCTGAAAAATCTATATCATCATCAGAGTATACATCTTGCACTAAGTCTGAAATATCTCCTGGAATTGCAATTTCGCTGTACTTATCAATAAAGTACTGTGTTCGCATCAATAGATAATCACCATATACATTCCTACTACCCTCTTCAAAATCATATTGAGAATTTTTACCTAAAATATATAGTCTAGGATTAGTATGACTAGCTGGTTTTATCCTTTCATCATGTCTATGTAACCTTCCTATTCTCTGTATGAGTAAATCTACCGGTGCTAGGTCACTAATTAATACATCAAAATCAATATCCAATGACTGCTCAATTACTTGTGTACCTATGATAATTTTACGCTCTGGTCTACTCGCTTTCTTTCCTATAATAGACAACAATTCATTTTCTTTCTTTACTCTTTCAGTTGCTATAAATCCAGAATGAAGTAATAATACTAAATCATCACCAAAATAATCGGATAGCATCTTAGCAAAATTTTGCCCTCTTTTTACCGTATTTACGATAATACCGACTACGCCACCATCCTTTATCATAGACTCAACCAACTGTATTAGTCCATCTTCATCTATAGAATTTACTTTAACCATCTTATTTTCTATTGGAACAAATTGAGTTTCAGTTTTCACATTGTTACCATCAGTATATGTTATCAAAGGATAGGCCCTATTTTCCAATTTAACTTTAACTTCTTCTCTTTCTGGCTTTGAAATTTTTGTTGACCTTCCCATTAGATATGATAGTATAATTTCCGACCTGCTTTTAGAAGGCAGTGTTGCGGATAATAATATTACCGGCACACCATAAGATGCCATCCATGTTAAAGATTCTTTTAAGTACTGACTCATATATGCATCATATGCATGAACCTCATCAATGATAACAACCTTCTTACTAAAACCCAAATGTCTTAAAAACAAATGTTTTTGCTTTAGTGACAGCAATAAAAATTGGTCTACTGTACCAACCACAAAATCATCTAAAGCAGTCGTTTTTTTTCCTGAAAACCACTGGTTAACAATTATACTACCATCACCATCTATGCCTATACCACTAGCTATGCTTGTAAAAGAATCATTTAGATGTGCCTTTCCATGGGCAAGTCTAACCTGCAGTGTATCTCCGTAGTCTTCCTTTATGCTATTCAACCATGTAATAATTCTTGGAAATATGCCATTTGATGTGGCCTGAGTAGGTAAACCAAAAAACAAACCACTTCTTCCTGTTTTTGCAGCTAATTGCTCTGAACCAATCAAGGCCGCTTCCGTTTTACCGATACCCATGGGCGCTTCCAAAATAAATATGCCTGGCTCATCACATTCAGTTATTACTTCAGATAGCTTTTCCTGAACATTTCTAGGATCAAAGTCAAATCTGTTATTGTACATACTGACAAAGTCAACATTTTCATCTGGTTGCCACAAATCAGATTTTATCCATTCTTTGAAACCACAACTCCTTCTATGATCCTTATCCTCAACCTCATCCTTACTTATATCTATAAGAGGATAATACTCCTCATTACTCGCAATCCAATCTGCAACAACAAGTAAACCAAGTAATATTACTTGAGCTGGTTGTCCCACTGCAGATATTTCATCTACGCTACCATATCCACATAGATTTAGAGCCTCATTAAAAATCTCATAATGACATTGATGCCATAAGGCATTTACGCCCGTATTCCCTTCGTCTTGATAATAATTAGCTTTGTACGCAGACTGATTCATACATTCATTAATATTATCAATCGTTTTTCCGTGATGTCCACCAACTATTGTTGCAATTTCATCTCTTACACCAAAGTTACTTAGTATAAATTGACCTGCAATGTTATGCCTTGTTTTACTTCTTGATGCAAATGTTTTACTTGTTATTCCCTTAAATCCGGCATATTCTAGTTTACTAAGCAGTTCATAGTCTAAATCACTTGAGTTAGTAAAACCTTCCATAGTTTGAAATGATGGCGTTGCCTTTCCAATATCGTGAACGTAACCAAGAAATTTTACAAGTTGCTTTGCCTTTTTTTCATCTTTATCTACTATTGAATTTATTATTATTTTTTTTTGCCCTTCACTTAACCAATTTTCCCATAACAGCAATGATACATTCTTTGTATCCTCTAAGTGTTGCATAAGAGGTAACCATAAAAACCTACCATTTTTTTGACTTTTTTTTGCCCAAAGATATTTAATTCTCTTTATAACTATCACCTCACTAGAAAAATCTGTACAATTTTACTCATTATTTCTAAAAAATATAATTATTTACATATTATTCCGACTATTTATGTCATTCTTATAGTTAGCCACTTCATTAATAAAATTTTTATCATCAAATACAATTTGCTATTTTTCAAACAACATCATCTCTTATGCATACATAGTCCTAATAACTAGTATTATATCATACTTATTAAGTGTTTTTTATTTAGATAATTTATCATAACAAGTGCAACATAAAATAAACTCATAGCTAATCAGCTGTGTTAATATGTAAGTGACCAAACAAAACATATTAAAAGGAGCGATTAACTATGAGCTATAACCATCTTACCATAGAAGAGAGAGCTTGTATCTATCAATTTTTAAATTTAGGAATGAGTATAAGGAAAATTGCACAAGCACTTAAAAGGTCACCTAGTACAATATCTCGTGAAATTAAAAGAAATTCTTCTAAAATAAAAGTTAGTAGAGGAAGTTATACTAAGTACTTCCCAGTAAAGGC
>NZ_KB906647.1 GCF_000381525.1 Peptostreptococcus anaerobius VPI 4330 = DSM 2949 | reverse complement strand
AGGCTTAAAAGATTACAAAAGTCTACAAGAATTCGCATAAACAAGAGAAAGCTTGGAAAATCAATATCTCAAAGACCAAAACATATAGAGCACAGAAAAGAATTTGGCCATTGGGAAATAGACACTGTGATAGGCAAGAAAACATCGGACCAAGATGTTTTACTAACGATAATAGAGAGAAAATCTAGATACTATAAGGTTATCAAAATAGATTCTAAATCATCAAAACCAGTAAATGACGCACTTTTAGATTATATAATGGAAAGCAAAACAAAAGTTGCTGAAGTATTTAAAAGCATAACAAGCGACAATGGTTCAGAATTTTCAGGGCTAAGTGACTTTGAGTCACTCGTAGCTGTGTACTTTTGTCATCCATACTCTTCATTTGAAAGAGGCAGTAATGAAATACACAATGGGATATTGAGACAATTCATTCCAAAAGGTAGAAGCATTAATGACTTTAGTGAGGATGAGATTATGTATTTTGTTGATATTATAAATGCTAAGCCTAGAAAAAATCTAGGATACAGAACCCCTGAAGGAATCTTTGATGAAGAGATGGATAAAATATACTCTACGAGTGGTGTGGCTTAAGGTATGGAAGCCCTCTTTCAAATATCAGTTTACTAGTCCTAAAATACTAGTCAAGACTAAAATGAATAGGCAAGGCCTAGTCTTGACATATATTTTAGGACAAGTACCGATATTTTTGCAAGAGTGGCAAAAAAGTGTACAAATTGATATTGCAATTTACGAAATATACTTTTTAGATATTATGAGAAAAATTCTGGTAAAAATTCTGTATATGAGATTTCAGCCAGAGAGATAGAATATATTTATGGGGCATACCAAAATCCTTATAGAGATTATGGTGGTGATGAAATGGAAAGAGTTTATTTTTTGGAAATAATGGATAGAAAAGGCAATAAGCAGGAAATAGAGATTCAAGAATTAGAATTTAAGCCAAAAAAAACATATAGAATTGTTCAGGATTCATTAGGTAAAATACCATTTTATGATGAAGGAAAAAGAAAAATAAAGTATTAGATTATATTAATGAAACTTTGAAAGGGATAGCAGAAATGTTATCCGTTTTTTATACAAGCAAGAAGTTTTACATGCAAAAACTAGGGCAAATAAGATAAGAATCAAAAGATATAAAAACGATTAAATATTGAATTTGAAAATAGCATGGTTATAAGGGACCTCTTATCTTCAAATTATGACCTTTTGTCAGAAATGGGATGCAGAATATTAGTATAGGTTCTATAATATAATCAGGAGGTGGAGGTAGGTATGAAAATTGATATCATAATTGATGAAACCATTGAAGAAACAAGGGTTAAAATATATGCCAGGGAGTATTCTAAGGAAGTTGAAACCATAAAAGATTTGCTAGCAGATAGATTAGTAGACAAGCTTGTTGCCTTTCGTGATAAGGAAGTTTTTATACTTTCCTATGAAGAAATTATTAGAATATTCGCCCAAGATAAAAGTGTTTTTGTAAAGACAGAGAAGGGAACTTTTTCATCAAGACTTACTCTTTATGAATTAGATCAGAGACTTGATAAAAGGAAGTTTATCAGGATATCTCGTTCTGATATTGTAAATCTTGACTTTGTAAAAAAGCTTGACTTGTCTTTTACAGGAACAATCGCAGTTGAACTTAACAACGGTGATGTTGCTTATGTATCTAGGAGAAATTTAAAAGATTTTAGGAAGGCCTTAGGCCTATAAGGAGGACTTATGAAAAAAATTAAAGATTTGTTAGTTGGATTTTTAGCAGGTGTAGGAATAGGCGCCTTAATCGAGGCAGTTTTATCTATGATAATTAAAGAAAATATAGTTGGAGTATCTGAATTTGTAGCAAGTCATGGACTAGGTTATGCAAAAATTATCCAATGCCTAGTTTACGGTGGCTTTGGTTTAGTATCTGTCCTAATGGGAGAAATTTTCAAAAATAAAAATAGGGCAACTTATTTAAATCAAAGCATCCACTTTTGTGCAATGCTTATCTATTTTATCTTTGCAGGCCTTTATCTAAGGTGGTTTAATTATGATTTCTCTATTGTAATTTCCACCATTTACTTTGTTGGCATTTATTTACTAATATCTTACATCTTTTATCTTTATGAGAAAAATATGATAAAAAAAATTAACAATAAATTATAGAAACACAAAAATGGTCCCAAATCTGGGACCGTTTTGTTTTTAAAATTCTTTTGACTTATAGATCCTAGTTGAAATTTTAAATGAAAGAAAACTTATACATATGTTATTTTTGGAGATCATACTAAATCGATGAGGATTATACAAATTATAATATTTAAACCAAGAACGATTAGAAATAAAAAAATTCTATAATATATAGCGTTGATGGTAACAAAAATGCTTTCAAAGTCGTAAGACTAAGAGGATTGATGTTACTGTCAGCGCTATTGTTCTTTATATGGAAAATATGTCAATAAATTGAAAAACATGTCAATTCCGTTGTATAATAAAGTCGACAAAAACCAAATAACAAAGGAGAATTGACATGTCATCTACGAGTATTATAGCAAAAATAATTGAAATTTACGATAGAAACATAGAATTTGATCAAGATTTCTTCAAAAATAAGACTATTAGAGGAATTGAACATACGGTCATTAAGGGCAAATTGACATATATACCTGACTCTTGTGACCATTGTAATGGAGAAAATAAGGACTATATGATTGTCAAAAACGGAAATCAAATCATGCATAAACATTGAGCTCGCTGAAAATGTATCCTTAAAACACATAGCATCTACCTACAGCGTGTCAACTGCAACAGTTCAGAGAGTTCTAAGGTCCAATGTTTTCAAGGTAAATAAACAATGTCTACCAGAGGTACTTGGAATAGATGAATTTAAATCAGGATTCTATTCCACCAGAGTTTGAGACTGCCATTAACACGCTATATGGTTACAAGGATGCTATCGTAAATTTTCTAGAAACAGGTTATACGAACGCTGTTGTAGAAGGGAACAACAATCTAATTAAATCGATGAAGAAGACCGTATTCGGCTTTAGAA
Source organism: Peptostreptococcus anaerobius VPI 4330 = DSM 2949 (assembly GCF_000381525.1). Taxonomy (GTDB): domain Bacteria; phylum Bacillota; class Clostridia; order Peptostreptococcales; family Peptostreptococcaceae; genus Peptostreptococcus; species Peptostreptococcus anaerobius. Next base: position 10,977 of record NZ_KB906647.1, on the reverse strand, counting down.
GCTTTCAGAATATGAGATTAAGAGTACTATTAAGGAAAAAGATTCACATAAAGAAAAAAGACAACATCAAGGATACTATATGTATCCAAGATGCTGTCGCATAAATTTCGGATTTTATTCATCAACGATAGTTGACAAAGAACCCTTTTTTATACTTAAAATAAGGATGGAATAACACAACAAATTCTCTAAAACAAATCATTAAATCAATGTAAGATTGAATCGAATCAATATTTATGCTATAATTAAATAAATTTAATAAAGAGAAAAAGAGGGATATTATGGCACTTAACTATAAACCACTATGGATACAGTTAGCAAAAAAAGGGTTAAAGAAAACAGATGTAATAGCTATGGCAGGACTTACAACTAATGTTATGGCACAAATGGGAAAAAATAAGCCTATAACACTTAAAAACTTAGAAAGAATATGTAAGGCTTTAGAGTGTACGCCTAATGATGTATTTAGTTTTGATGATATTGAATAGTAGTTATTATAAGGAGAACATTTATGAAAATAGCAATGATAGAAGATGACAGTACAATATCTTTTGCTGTTTCTACTTTCTTGAAACGATATGATATGGAAGTGTCTATTTTAGATAGTTTAGCAGCTGCTGAAGAAATAGACTTAAAAAACTTTGACTTAATAATACTTGATGTGAATCTTCCTGATGGATCAGGTTTTGAATATCTAAAATGGTTAAGAGAGTTTTCAAGTATACCGGTGATCATGCTCACTGTAAAAAATGCAGATGAATATGTTTTAAAAGGTTTTGAAAACGGAGCAGACGAATATATTACGAAACCTTTTTCTTTGCCGATTTTAAAGGCAAGGATAGATAATCTTTTTAGAAGAAAAGATACGAATAATAACGAAATAGTATTTCATGAATTGAGTTTGAATTTAACCTCGATGACAGCGAAGTTAAATAATGAAAATTTAGAACTTAATAGACAAGAGTTTGCAGTTCTTGAACTTCTTTTAGAAAACAAAAATATAAATATCATCAGAGAAAAAATAATTGATTCTGTATGGGGATATGATCTGTATGAAGTAAATGATAATACACTAACAGTAACGATTAAAAGGCTTAGGAATAAGTTAAAAGACTACGGTAAGTATATAAAAACTGTAAGGGGATTAGGTTATATGTGGGAGGACAGTGACAATGAAAGAAAATAAAAGGTTTCTTTGTATAATCTTCCTAAATCTATTTTTGTCATTATTAATTGTTTATCTTAGTCCGAGATTCGATATAATCACTTTTATTTTTTTTGTTATTGCAAACGCAATCCTATTTGGATTACTTGTCTTGGATTATAAACATAGGGAAAAAAGGATAAAGAAAAGGATAGACGATATTTTTTTATTACTACACTCATTAGATACAAATATGGGAAATTATGAAGTGACAGACGATGAATTTGGAGGACTTAGAGACGAAATCATAAAAGTGATTGGTGAGAAAAAAGTTATAACTGATAAGGCTGTGAAATCAGAACAAATATTAAGAGAATATACTGAGGATATTGCTCATCAATTAAAAACTCCTTTGACCGGGATTTTACTTATGCTTGATTTGATGGAGGAAGATGAAGAGAATAAAAAAGACTATATCAATCGTATAAGAACAAGTAGTAATAGATTACATCAGCTAACTGATATTCTTTTAAAGTTAGCAGCCTTAGATTCAGGCACGATTAAGATGAAAAAAGAAAGTATTAGTGTAAAAAATTTAATTGATGAAGTTGTTACAGAAATGGAAATACTTTTTGCAAATAGAGATATTAAGATTCCTGTTGTAGGTGATGACTATAAATTGATTTGTGATAGAAAATGGACATATGAAGCAATTTATAACATCGTAAAGAACGGAATAGAAGCTTCTGAATCTAAAGGAATAAAGATATATTTAAAAGAAACCAATATTTATCAAAGTATCATTGTGGAAGATTTTAGTAAAGGAATATCTAAAGATAATCTGAAAAAAATATATCGAAGATTCTATAAAGAAAATAAAGATTCTAAAGGATATGGAATTGGTTTACCTATGGCGAAAACGATTATTGAAAAACAAAATGGTGAACTTATCTATACAAGAGGAAGAATATCTAATAGTTTTGAACTTAGGTTTTATAGGTAGTAGAGAAGACGAGTTGCCCTTATGTAGCTTGTCTTTTTTTGTTTCTTTCATTCAGTCACTTTCCAGTCACTTTGTGTTGGTATTTTATTTATAAACAAAGGAGGATTGATGCTATGAGTATTGTAAAAACGATTAATTTAACTAAAACATATGATTCAGGAGTAAAAGTAAATGCTCTTTCGGATGTAAATTTTGAGCTTCAAAAAGGAGATTTAGTAGCGATTATTGGCGATAGCGGTTCAGGAAAATCAACATTACTACATTTATTAGCCGGTGTAGATAAACCTACAAGTGGAGAGGTTTATATTCAAGATAAGAATATAACCAAATTGGGTAAAGAAGAACTTACTGTTTTTCGTAGGAGAAATATAGGAGTGATTTACCAGTTTTTTAACTTGATTCCTAATATCAGTGTTAGAAAAAATATATTATTACCTTTGCTTCTTGATAATAAAAGGGAAGATAAAAAATATTTTGATGAGATTATAACAACATTAGGAATAGAAGAAAAACTTGACCGATTTCCTAAGCAATTATCAGGTGGTGAGCAACAAAGAGTGGCTATTGCAAGAAGCCTTATTACAAGACCTGCGATTATTTTAGCCGATGAACCTACAGGTAACTTAGATAGAAAAAATTCAGAAGAAATAACTTCTTTATTTAGGCTTGTAAATAAGCGATTTGAGTCAACTATTATGATTATTACCCATGACGAAAAAGTAGCTAATTCATGTGATAAGGTTTATAGAATGGTTGATGGAAAGTTAAATCAGATGGAGGGTATAGGCTATGAAAATCATTAATGAACTCTCTTATTCTCAGATAACGACTAACAAAAAAGATACACTTGCAACCAGATTATCCATTTTTTTAGCAGTTGTTTTACTTGGTACTATTATCTTTATTATTGGAAGCGTTAAATCAGGACAATATCATGAAATAGTTTCTTCTGTAGGAGAATACCATGTTTCTTTTACAGATGTGAATACAAATATGATAGGTAAAATATTTGCTAATAAAGATATAGAAAAAGTTTCATTTGACAAAATGATTTCAACAGATTTAAACGCTACGATTATAGAAAAAGGGAATTATTTCAAGTGCTTAAAAGGATATGATATTGTTCGTGGTAGTAATATAAATACTGCTGGTGAATTGATTGCCCCAACTCGTTTTTTTCAAAAAAATAAAGATTATAAGATAGGTTCTACACTCAAAGTAAAGGATAAAGAATACACACTTGTAGGTGAATATTGTGACTATGAAAGTAGTTTTGAAGAAAGTGCTTTAATTGGATTGTTAACTGATGAAAGCAAAGGAAATATACTAAAAAATGCAGATGGTATAGAAGCCTATATCTGGTATAAGAATCCAAGAGATACGTATACCCTTACCAAGAAGCTCTTTGATGATTTTAAGATTGATTATAAAAAATCTATAGATACAGGAAGATTATATTTCAACAAGCCTATTTTAGAGTATAAAATGATCTATCCGTCTGGCATAATTCCACCTAAATCTGTAATGGCAGAGTGGGTTGAATCTTATGGAGCCTGCATAGTGCTAGTTTTCCTATTCGCTGTTATGATCTATGGTGCTTTTAATGTATGGAATAATAGGGATATAAAAGAATTAGCTTTACTTAAAAGTGTTGGAATGACAGAAAAACAAGTTAAAAAGATGATAAGGCAAAAGGCGGTTAAAATTGGTGTAGTGCCGATTTTAGCAGGTACTGTAGTGTCATATTTAACCGCAAATCTGCTATTTTATCTAATGTGGTTAAATAATTCTATTACTTATAAAAATATGTCTGATATATTTGGTGAAAAAATGAGGGCTACAGAATTTCACTTAGTTTCTGTTTCTTTTCCAACAATGTTTCTTATTTTAGTTTTATCATTTATAACAGTATATTTATCTGCAATTGTGCCAGCGAGAAAGAGTGCTAAACTTAATGTAATTGAGGGATTGACAGGAATTACTGGCGGGAAAATAAAGTATGGAAAATCTAAAATACACGGCAAGGTTGAGAAGACTTTGGCAAAAGATTATTTTAAAGCTTACAGTTCAACCTATAAAACAATTATTTTGGCGATGTTACTATCAGCGATGGTTATGACATTGGTATTAGTCTCTCAATCATATAGAACTGTCGATGAAACTTACGGAAAACATAAAGAACAATACAATTTTCAATCGCAGATATTTACAGATGTACAGATAAACAAGCAAATGCTCAGTGAATTGTATCAGTTAGATGGAATTGATGAGATGCATGTTTATGAGGACAAGAGCTTTAAATTTTATTTGAGTGATAATAAAGGATTTAATTCGGATGAATTAAAAAATGCTGTTGAATCAGGTAATAAAAGTATAGAGGATATGTATGTGAACATTATAGGTCTTTATAGGCAGGATTTTGATAATGTGATTCGTACAAATAAGTTAAGTGAAGAGACAACCTATATTCTATTGAATAAAACGCCTGACAAAAATAATACACCATATTCATTTAGAAAATATATTAGTCTGACAAATAGTGATAATAAAGACCTTGTACTTCGCTATAATGCAGATGGAAAAAAGATGCCGATTCATATTGATGGTTATATAAAAGATTTTCCTTTTGATTTAGATGCACAGAATCAAAAAGGTATATATGTATTTACTACAATGGAGAATCTCGAAAAATTTATTGAAGAACATGGACAAGACAAGGCTGATCCAACAAGGTACTATAACATTAAAGTTAAAGCTAAGGAAAAATTAGATAAAGTATCTGATAATTGTGAGCGAATTATATCTTCGTATATTCCTAAAAGTGACCATTCAACAACAAATGCTATTTTAAATCAAGCTTCTGATGAAGAACAAGTTAGAAATGAACATATGTTGAATTTCGGAATACAAATCATACTCATAATACTTGCTCTATCAAATGCATATAATAGTTTCCATGGTAATTTAAGGGCAAGAAAAAGAGAATTTCAGCTGCTTTCTACGGCAGGAATGACAAATAAGCAGATTAAAAAAATGATTTATGGAGAGTCTAAAATATTGTTTAGGGATGTAGCTATATTCTATATTGCTGTATTCATATTAGCTGTATTTGTGCGTTCTTATAGAAGTCAGTATGAGCTTGTTTTCGTATCAAAGGAGATACTATTAAATCTAAATTATGTACCAATTTTATTAATATTTGGAGTGATAGTATTAGGTGTCCTATTGGCAATTAGAAGTAGCATTAAGATGATACTGAATGATGATCTAAGTAATGCTATAAAAGAAATTTAAAAGGTTGATTGTATAATCAATTTGTACAACTGAATAAAAAAAATGATTCATTGCGAATCCTGTGTTAAAATAAGTATAATAATATTAATGGAGTATATAGTTGTAAAACCAATTCAACAAGCTTGAATTGGTTTTATGTGACTTTTGATTTTATGCACAAGCATAGTTTTATATAATCTAAATCATAAAAATATTTGGAAATGAGGTTTTTGAAAATATGAAGAGCAGAAACGAACGTAAAATTAATATTTTGTTAGCTGTATTTGTGGTAGTCGTAGTTATTAGTTTAAATATTTCTTGGATAGGTAGGTTTGTTAGCTACCATATTAAATTTTCGGATATGCCAAAAGTTGGGAGTCCTATAATTACAAAAGAAGATTATATATCAGATTTTGACTATGCATATGATGTTTTAAAAGAAACATACCCATATTTTGAAGTAAACAAAAAGCTAAGTGGAGTAGACTGGCTAGCTAATAGGGATAAATACAGGGCTGAAATTTCAAAATCTACGAGTGATTCAGATTTTTATAAGAAAATGAATGATATTTTAGAGGATTTACATAATGGACACACACATTTAATCAATGAAAAAGAAGGTCTTTCATACTATATGATATATAAGATGAATAGCTGGGGGTCCGATTTGATTGGTGAATTAGCAAGTGAGTATGAGTATCCGACAGCAAGAGCCAGATACAATATTAATAATGATACGGTAAAAGAAGCATTTAAAAAGCATGATTCTGATGACTATATGGATGATCTGTCAGGAAATGAGGGTAAAAGTAATGTTCAAGTTGGCGACATAAAGAAAGATCTAGCCTACATAAAAGTCAATGTGATGCAAAATGGACCTGGAATCGAAAAAGACGAGAAGGTAATTCTTCCATATCTAGAAAAGATTAAGAATTACAAGGCGTTGGTAATTGATATAAGGGGAAATGCTGGAGGTAATAGCTCTTATTACACAGATTTTTTATACCCTATCATAATAGATAAACCATATAGTGTTAAAAATTATTTGTTTATAAGGTCTGATAGAAACCCAAAAATCGTAGACATGATGGGATTTGAAAAGCTCAACGAGGTAACTATTAAGTCTTTTGGATTTCCAGCTCAAACAAAGGATATTTTAAAGGACTTTAATTTTTATAATCATGATTTAGAATATATTAAACCAAATAAAAATTCAATAAGATTCAAGGGTAATATATACTTGCTAGTTGACAAGGGGGTTTATAGTTCTGCAGAGGGCATGGCATCCTTTACTAAGGAGAGTGGTCTTGCCACTCTAGTTGGAGAGAAAACAGGGGGAGATGGCATAGGATTTGACCCAATGCAGGTACACCTACCTAAGACGGGCTATGTAATGAGGTATTCCTATAGTCTAGGAACAACAGAAAGTGGCCTTATAAATGAACTAGAGCAGACAAGGCCTGATATTGTTTGTAGTCCAGATACTAGCGGACCATTAATAAATCAACCTTGCATAAAAGAGATACTAAAAAGAGAGGGTAAGATATAAAATTTGTGAAATTGATAGAGGAGTAGTAAATAGTTGTCGTATGTACACAAACCTAGTACGGAGTAATTGTTTACTGCTCCTTACTTGTGTGCGGATATAGAGAACTGATTTTATAGATATAGAGATGCGGACAGGGTTATATCTATAAGGGATGGAAGGTTGAATGATATATAGTATAAGATAGATAATATAAAAAGACCTGATCAATAAAAATCAGGTCTTTTTTCACTATATCAATTTTTTATTAATTTTTGAATTTCAATTTTAAACCCTTATAGACCACGCATACCACGTAGAACATACCTATATAGGCCATTATCGGAAGGATGATGGCGACTAGCTTGGCAAAGGGAAATACTCCAACAAGTGTGGCTAGTATGGCAACTAAAAGAGCTGCTAGCTTGTTCTTTCTAGGATTATCAGCATACATAAATTTGCAAAGACTCCACATTGTTGCAGCTGATGCAGAGAATATACCTAGCAACAAGACTATTGTAAAGGCATTTGCCACCAAGGGGCCTATCCTCTGAGCAAGGTAAAGGGTTGGAACATCTACCTTTGATATGTGTTCAATATTGAGAAGTATAGCTGTCGATATGATAGCTATTGCAAGGCAGACCTCTATAGATCCGAGTAGAGAACCGTATTTTATTTGTTTTAAACTCCTTGCAGATGCTCCTAGTCTTGATATGTAGGTACCACCGGCAGATACTGCCAAGGAAAAGTATAAGAATCCACTGAAGTACCATACTGGACCAGCCTTATACTGCTTTAAGATTGATTGTAGGTCGCCTATTAATGAAAAATTTGAATAGTCCTTTTGTATGACTATCAGACCTACAAGTATGAAAAAAACAATCAGTATAGGGGTCACTTTAGAGATTACCTGTATAAATCTCTCAAATCCAGATATGTATGACATAAATATTATTATAGCAACTATTATAGATCCTATGTACCTGTTTATTCCGTAGTTTTCTTGAATAGTTGAACCAGTTGCCGATATCAATATTGCCATTAGAAGAAATAGGAATACAGGAACTACTATATAGTAGATCTTGCCTATTTTTTTACCGCAGAAGTAGTCGTATTGCCTAAAGTCTGGATTGTCTCTATGTTCGTATCCGGCTTCCATTACTACCTTTACCGAAAATATAAATCCAACTAGTGTTATAATGATTGCACCATAGGCCAAGTAGCCAAAACTGGCAAAGAAATTTAGTATTTCCCTGCCAGTAGCGAAGCCTGCACCTATTATCCAGGCTACAAAGCCACCTGCAATCTTATTTATATCACTAAAACTTAAATTGTCATTGTTTGTATGAGGTGTGTTCATACTATATTAGAATAGTGGCTTGATAAACTTTTCTAGTCTATCTAAACCTTCTAAGAAATCATCCTCGTGGCAGGCATAGGAGATTCTGATGTATTCGTCTATACCAAATGCTTTACCAGGTACTACGGCTACCCTTTCATTTTCTAGGAAGTCTTCGCAAAACTTGATAGAGAATGAATCTTCATATTTGTATCTTGCCTTAACTTCAGACAGGTCTATAAATATATAGAAGGCTCCTGATGGTTTTACATATCCTATGTGGTCTATCTTGTCTAGTCTATCAGTTATCAATTCACATCTATGCTTGTAAGTTGCAACCATATGGTCCATATCTGACTGGCATTCCTTTAGGGCCCCAAGTCCTATATACTGGGCTACTAGGCAAGGGTGAGATATGATGTGACCCTGGATAGATGTCATAGCCTTTGCTATTTCTGAGTTTGATGCTGTATATCCTAGTCTTGTGCCTGTTAGGGCTGCACTCTTTGCAAAGCCATTTACTGTTATTGTTATATCTTTAATCTCTGGGCTAAGTGATGCTACTGATACGAAAGTGTCGTCATACTTTATCTTTTCGTATATTTCATCCGCCATAATGTAGATGCCCTTTTCAAGACATACTTCAGCTATTTCCAATAACTCATCTCTTGTGTATACTGCACCAGTTGGATTAGATGGATTAGTTATGATTATAAGCTTAGTCTTGTCTGTGATTGACGCTAGTAAATCTTCCTTAGTAGCCTTAAAGCTGTTTTCCTTTTTAGTAGGAACTTCTACTGGAACTGCATTGACTATCTTTACCATTTCTGAGTAACTCACCCAATATGGTAGTGGAAGAAGGACTTCATCACCTGGATCTGTGACTGCAAGCAGTAGGTTAGTTATAGAATTCTTGGCACCGCTTGATAGGACTATTTGGTCCGGGCTGTATTCTATATTATTTTCATCCTTAAGTTTCTTGCATATTTCCTCTCTTAGTTCCAAGATTCCCGGTACTAGGTTGTATTTAGTTATATTATCGTCTAAAGATTTTTTTCCGTATTCCTTTGCCTTTTCAGGTACGTTAAAGTCTGGTTCACCTATACTAAGGTTGATTACCTCAACTCCATTTGATTTTAGCTCCTTAACCTTTGAGTTGATACCCACAGTTACAGAAGGAGTTATTTTACTTAGTCTCTTTGATAGCATAAGACGTCCTCCTTAAATATGTTTTTGTATGATTTTTATGTGTTTTTCTATTCGTATCAGATATGTATTTTTATATGGTCGATACTATAGGGATATATCTGAAAGTCTATACATACATTTTAATACATGGAGAGTGATTTGTATATGGATTATATGTTATAATCTACTTGAAAAACAATTTTATTTCTATGGAGGTTTTTTAAGATGAAAGTAGGTATAATCGGTTTTTATGGTAAGCTTGGAAGGGCCAATATGGAGGCAGTAAACAGGGATAAAAATTCTAGTATAGCTTTTGGTGTATCACGTTCTGCATCAGAAGAGATTCCTATTCTCCTATCCCATAATACAGGTTTTGGAGTAAATGTACTATTAGATATAGTAAGGGAAGCTTGTAAACTACTAAAGGGATTTGACATAGAGATAATAGAAAAGCACCATAATAGAAAAGAAGATGCACCTAGTGGAACCTCAAAGATGATTTTTGACAGTATGAAATCAGCAAACGAAAACTTGTTCTCAAATTTTGGAAGAACTGGTCCCGATTCTAAGAGACAAGTTGACGAAGTAGGCTTCCACTCAGTAAGGGGAGGAACTATAATAAGCGACCATGATGTCATATTTGCAGGAGAGGATGAGGTTATAACAATCAGCCACCATGCAGAGTCTGATAGGTCATTTGCAAATGGAGCCCTAAAAGCCCTATACTATTTAAGAACAAAGAAAAATGGTTTATATGATATGAAGGATGTACTTGCAAATAAATAATAAGATACTTGAGACTCTAATGCTGACAGATGAAATACGAATGTTCTGATTGTATATAGGGTCTCAAATCATATATATCGAGAAAATTACGAACCTTATTTTGACTTGCGTTCATAATGTCGGCAGTATAAAAATTCACAAAAAAATATTTCGTAAAAGTTATTGACACTTATTATATAAGGTGGTATAGTATTACTTGTCCTTGAGATACAGAAGCTTAGGAGCGACTGATAAGAGGGATCACGAGTCAATCGAACTTGTTATAGACTTTGAAAATGAGTTGGAAAAACTTAAAATAAAGTATTGACAAAAAAACGTTGGCTTGATATAATAGAACGGTCATTGGATGCGACACATAGCTTATAAATAAGCTATTGGATATGAACTTTGAAAATTGAACAGCAGGTTAATTCAAAAGTCACATAGTGACAATTGATTAATCGTTTAAACCATGTAAGGAAACTTACTTGATTTAAACCACAAACAAACCAAGCCAGATATTTTAGAGATAACAATAGTCTGAGCGAGAACAAATTTTTTTATGAGAGTTTGATCCTGGCTCAGGATGAACGCTGGCGGCGTGCCTAACACATGCAAGTCGAGCGCGTCTGATTTGATGCTTGCATTAATGAAAGATGAGCGGCGGACGGGTGAGTAACGCGTGGGTAACCTGCCCTATACACATGGATAACATACTGAAAAGTTTACTAATACATGAT
>NZ_KB906646.1 GCF_000381525.1 Peptostreptococcus anaerobius VPI 4330 = DSM 2949 | reverse complement strand
AAGGCTTAATCATGCACTCAGACCAAGGATGGCAATATCAAAACAGCTACTACATTAAAGAACTAGAAAAGCATCAAATAACGCAGTCAATGTCAAAAAAAGGAAACTGCTACGATAACTGTATTATGGAAACATTCTTTGGCAGACTAAAAACAGAGATGTATTATGGATATGAGAGAGATTTTAAGACATTTAAAGAGTTTTCAAAAGCAATAGATGAATATATATACTACTACAACAACGAAAGGATTCAGAAGAAAACAAAATGGATGCCACCTACTTTGTATAGGTTAGCATCCATGAATGTAAACTAAATATTAATGTGTCCAGTTTTATGGGTACACATCAATTTACCGATTATGCCTTTAGTTATATTTATTTTTCTACTATCATATAATATATCTTACTTAAGTGCTGCAAGTATATTTGTTAGGTTTCTCTCCATGATTGAGAAGTAGTCCTGACCATCCTTGATCTGTTCATCTGTAAGACCTTCTATTGGGCTAAGAACCTCTGTCTTTGCTCCAACTTCCTTGGCTATAGTCTCAGATACCTTTGGACTAATAAGCTCTTCAAAGAATATATACTTTACATTGTTCTTCTTGGCAAATTCTGATACTTCCTTCATCTTTGCTGCATCTGGTTCAGAATCAGGACTAAGTCCTTCTATACCAACCTGATTAAGTCCATATGCCTTGCATAGGTAACCAAATGCCTCGTGTGATACTATTATATCCTTCTTTGTTGTCTTTGATAATTCTGCTTTGTACTTGGCATCTAGGTCATCTAGCTTCTTAGAATATGTATCAAAGTTCTTCTGGTAGTAGTCCTTGTTCTTAGGGTCTGCCTTTACTAGACCATCTAGTATGTTCTTCATCTGTGCCTTGGCATTCATTGGAGCCAACCATACATGTGGGTCATACTCGCCATGGTGATGATGTTCATGGGCATCTTCATGGTCATGATGCTTGTCTTCAGCATCTTCATGGTCATGATGCTTGTCTTCAGCATCTTCATGATCGTGGTGCTTGTCTTCAGCATCCTTGTGGTCATCATGCTTGTCATGAGCATCTTCGTGGTCATGATCGTGTTCTTCACCCTTTAATAATTCAATTCCCTTAGATGCCTCAACCTTTGTAAGCTTTCCATCCTTTACATTTTCATCTAACTTGTCTACCCAAGACTCCATTCCAGCACCACTATATACAAATAAGTCTGCTTCACCTATTTTCACAAGGTCCTGAGCACTTGGCTCCCAGTCGTGTGGCTCTGTACCTGATGGCACCAGGTTGACAACTTCAACTTTATCTCCACCTATCTTAGACGTAAAATCGTACATAGGATAGAAACTTGTATATACTTTTAGCTTCGAATCATCGCTCTTTTTTGTCTGACTAGCCTGTCCACCGCTGCAACCTGCAAGTGCAAAAGATGCTGCGATAAATAATGCTGATACCTTTAATCCTAGTTTATTCATATAAAACCTCCTAATTAGCTTAATGCAAATGCATTACTTTTGCATTTTCTTTTCTCTTAAAGTATATTCTTATTAGTTTTCTTTGTCAATATCCTAGTACTTAATTTTATTTTTAATTCACCATTTTATTTTTAAAGTCACACTTTTAGTGGTATAATTTTATTTAGATACGTTTTTATCAATAAGGAGAGGTAAAATGAATTCATGTAATTGTTCAAATGATAACCATAGAAAAGAAAACAATGAACTGCTTAAGTCTGCCAACCTAAAAACAACAAAAAAGAGGATGTCCCTAATAAATTGTCTAAGACATGCAGATAGGCCCCTAAGTGCAGAAGAAATATACTCTATAATTAAGGAAAATATCAATATAAATCTTTCTACTGTATACAGAACCCTGACTGCTCTTTGTGAGTCGGATATAGTTATCCGTCATGTCAATTCTGATGGTAGTGGTATATTTCAGCTAAACACAGGTTCCCACAAACACACTATAAGGTGTAAGGTATGCGGCAAGACTGAATACGTAGAAAAATGTCCCCTACCCGATATCCTTGATGAGGTAGAAAATGATACTGGCTACCAGGTAACATCACATCAATTGGAATTTATAGGTATTTGTCCTGAATGTTCAGAAAAAATTGAGAATAAATAAAAAAATATGTTAAACTAGTTTTTTTATGGGTATTAATTTGATATAATAAAATAGCAATAAAAACAAAAAATAAATTATATTTGGAGGTATTTGATATGAAGAAATATGTATGCGATGTATGTGGTTACGTTTATGATCCAGCTATAGGAGATCCAGATTCAGGGATTGAACCAGGAACAGCTTTCGAAGATATTCCAGAAGATTGGGAATGTCCAGATTGTGGAGTTACAAAGGAAGATTTCTCTGTATACGAAGACTAATCAGTAAACATTTAGCTAGGAGCTTTTGCTTCTAGCTTTTTTATTTTCTTTATATAAAGTAACTCTGACTAGCTGTGTTTCATATTATACTGCCTTATTGCGGAGCATACGACTCCTTATACCCTACCTATATTTTTATTTTTGTCTTATATTTTTCTTACATTAGGACAATATCCACATATAAGCATAGGACAAAAAATTGATGAAATAAAACAAAATATGGCTTATAATATTTATATACAAATGAAAGGAAGTGCTTATGTTAAAATACTGCTCAATCGGTAGTGGTTCAAGCGGAAACTGTCACTATGTAGGCTCTAAGGATACAAATATCCTTGTAGATGCAGGACTTAGCGGCAAGAAAATCACAGGGTCTCTTGAGGAAATCGGAGTTGACCCAACAAAGCTAGATGGCATACTGGTTACCCATGAACATTCAGACCATATCAAGGGTATAGGTATCCTATCAAGACGCTACAAACTACCTATCTATATAAATTATAAAACCTGGCTTGCGACAAAATCAAAGATAGGCAAGGTTGACGAAAACCTTGTAAATATATTTGAAAACGACAAGGCCTACAATATAAAAGACCTTTTGGTAAATCCATTTTCTATCAGCCACGATGCCAGTGACCCTGTAGGATTTAGATTTACAAACGAAAAAGACAACAAGATCTCAATAGCAACTGATATAGGCCATGTGTCAGAAAATATCAGAAAAAATATCCTAGGTTCTGACCTAGTAATTCTAGAGTCTAACTATGACAAGGAGATGTTGCTGATGGGTTCATATACCTACGCCCTAAAAAAGAGGGTAATGTCTGATATAGGCCACCTGTCAAATGAGGATGCTGCAAAGTTTGTGGTAGACCTTATAAACAATGGTACAGAACACATACTTCTGGCCCATCTCAGTAGGGAAAATAACTTCCCCCAACTGGCATACGAGACATCAAACCATATCCTAAAGGAAAACTCCATGATAATTGGCAAGGACGTAAACCTAGATATACTCCTTAGAGACTCCCTATCATCCCTACACGAGGTGAAAAAATAATGTTAAAGATAAGTATAATATCTGTCGGAAAGATAAAAGAAAAATATATTAAGCTGGGCATAGATGAATTTTCCAAGAGATTGTCTAGATATGCCAAGTTGGAAATAATAGAGCTAAATGATGAAAAAGCTCCAGAAAACCTGAGTCCAAGGGATATGGAAATAATAAAGAACACAGAAGGAGACGCAATTCTCTCAAAGATAAGGCCAAACTCATATACTATAGCCCTCGCTATAGACGGCAAAAACTTGTCCTCTGAGAGCCTTGCCAAAAAGATAAACGACCTGAGTGTCAGCGGCAATAGCCATATAAACTTTGTAATAGGCGGATCCTTGGGTCTATCTGATTCAGTACTAAAGGCCTCTGATTTCAAGCTTTCATTTTCGGCTATGACCTTTCCACACCAGTTGATGAGGCTCATACTACTAGAGCAAATCTACAGGTCATTTAGGATAAATAACTCAGAACCCTACCACAAGTAGGGCCAAAGAAAGGAGGACTAATGTTTTACAGAACAATAAAAAATGAACTTTATAGTGATGTCACTATACCAAGTCTTTTCTTGGATATGTACATACCAATAGCCTCTGGAGATCAATTAAAAGTCTTCCTTCTAGGATACAGGGAAGCTTATTTCTACAGGGGTAGAGCAAAAGAAGACCTAAACAATGAAACAATAGCAACAACCCTTAGCATATCTGAAGAAGAAGTAATGGATGCTTGGAGATTTTGGGAGGATATGGGTGTGGTTAAAATCCATACAGGCCCAAATGATACAATATCCATAGAGTTCTTGGATATCAAATACGACCATATCAAAAAGCACCTAGACCAACCCCTGGGTGAAGATCAGGAATACGATGTGGACAAGGCTTCTAGTAGTGACTATATAAGTATGTATGAAGATATGGAAGCAATAGCGGGTCGTCCACTGACTCCAAATGAAAAGCTAGAAATAATGGAAGCCATAGAATACTATCAGCTAAATACAGACCTAGCCATAACAGCCTTTGTAAGGGCGAGTGAAAACAAGGGTAGAATAAAGTCTATAAGCTATGTAAAAGGTATTATGAAGTCTTGGTTTGACAACAATATTTCCAGCCTCCATGACCTAGACCTGTACGAGGAAGAGTCTAGGACAAAAAATGAAATATACAGGGAAGTATTTAGGTCTCTAGGTATAAATAGAAAAAATCCAACTTCCTATGAAGAAGAAGTCATGGAGGATTGGATAGAAAAGTATCAAATGGACAAGGACATGATTCTTATGGCCTGCTCCAAGACCATAAATACTAGTACGCCTAGTATAAAGTATATAGATGGTATAATAAAGGCATGGCATAAGTCAGGAGTAAAGACCCTAGAAGATGTAGAGGCAGAGGATAAGAGATTCATCAAGGCCAAAGAGGATAAGAAAAAACACTCACAGGCTAAATCACCTAGACAGGCTGTCCCTGTCAAAAAAACTGCCTTTCACAACTATAAGCAGGGAGCTGCCTCCAAGTATTCACCAGAGGAACTAACCCAGCTAGTACGTAAGTTAAATAAAAAGTAAGGAGGTATAGATATGGATCCTAGCAAGGAAAGAGAAATCCTACTCGACTACCAGTACACAAGAGATAAAAACTTGGCTCTACAAGAAAAGAGAATCAAAGAAATCAATGAAAAATATCCTGATATAGACTCTCTTAGCAATGACATCAGGATGATGGGTCTTAATATAAGCAAGATGCTCTTTAATTCTTGTTCAGATGAAGATATAGAAACTATGAGGTATGAGCTTAACTCTATGATAAAGAAAAAGTCAGACCTCTTTGAATACTATGGGATACCTAGTGACTACCTAGACCTAAAGTACAGGTGTCCAATCTGTAAGGATACCGGATTTTTGGAGTCAGGCGACCAGTGTAAGTGCCTAAAGCAGAAAATCCTCCAAGACTCCTATAGGATGTCCAACCTAGACAAGATATTGGAAGATAGCAATTTTGACAAGTTTAATTTTTCTGTTTTCTCAGACCAAGAATTTGAAAACTACGAACTCAGCCCTCGTGAAAATATGAAAAACATAATGTCAGACATTGACGAATATCTCTATTATTTCAAGGAGAACAAGACCTGTGGCAAGGACAATCTACTCTTCACAGGAACTCCAGGCCTTGGTAAGACCTACCTTTGCAGCTGTATAGCAAGAGAGATCCTAAAAGAGGGCCACACTGTAATCTACCAGACAGCCTTTAACCTAATGGACATAATAGAAAAATACAGGTTTAAAAGGGCGGACTACTCTAGGTCAGACCAAGAAAACTACAATAACGTCTACGAAACAGACCTCTTGATTATAGATGACCTAGGAACAGAGATGGTCAACTCATTTACAATATCAGAACTATTTAACATCCTTAACTCTAGGATCAATTCTAAGAAAAAGACAATTATATCAACAAATCTAGATGTAGGTATGCTATACCAAGTATACACAGATAGGATCACATCTAGAATCGTCGGTAATTTTAAAATATTTGAATTCTATGGTCCCGACCTAAGGTTGACCTAAATCTTATCCATAGACTTAACCACAGACTTATACACAGAAATTGTGTATAAGTCTGTGGAGTAAGTGGATAATACAATCCCTAAATATCAAGTAATACACACAAAAAAATAGAGTTATCCACATTTTTCTGTTGAAAAGAACATATTTTCTGTGAATAACTCATAAATTTTTAGAATTTTGGTACCAATTTATTATACCGACCCATTAACTATATTCATTAGTAAATTCGTTATTTATATTGAACATATCATAACTTTAAATTTATCTTTTTTTAAATTAACAAAATCTATATATAGATTTTAGCTTCCTATTTCTTTTGCCTTGTCCTTGAATTTTTGTATTTCACCTATCCATACAAGCTCAATAGTTGACAATTCTCCATGCCTGTTTTTGGCTATCTTGATGTCGGCTATATTCTTTTTTGTAGTCTCAATCTGCTCATAATAATCTTCTCTATATATAAACATTACTATGTCTGCATCCTGCTCTATGGCCCCTGAATCCCTAAGGTCAGATAGCTTAGGTGTATGGTCCTTGGTATTTTCCGTATTTCTAGATAGCTGTGATAGGGCGAGCACTGGGCAATCCATCTCCTTTGCTAGGATCTTAAGGCCTCTGGATATCTTTGAGACCTCCTGCTGTCTTGACTCAGCCTTTCCATCCCCCTCCATCAACTGAAGGTAGTCTATCATTATCATATCAAGTCCCTGGTCTATTTTGAGCTTTCTACACTTGGTCCTAATCTCAGACATCTTTATGCCTGGAGAGTCATCTATATATATATTGGCTACATCCAAGACCTTCATGGCGTCTATCAGGTCAGACCACTGATTGTCTGCTATTTTACCAGTAGTTATATTCTTTAGCTCTACATTTGACTGGGCTGATACAAGTCTTTGAACTAACTGCTCCTTTGACATTTCAAGGGAGAATACCGCCACCTTAGCCTTGGCTCTTAGGGCTGCATTGGCAACTAGGTTAAGGGCAAAGGCCGTCTTACCCATACCAGGTCTTGCAGCTATTAGGATCAGGTCAGACTTATGGAATCCACCTAGCTTGTCATTTAGGTCCTTAAAGCCTGTATCAAGTCCTGTCATTTCACTTCCGTTGTTGTAGTTGTCCTCTATATTTTTAAATACGTTTTTAAGGATTTCATTTATGGGGTTAAAGTCTACACCGGCATTGTCCTGAGATATATCGAATATCTTCTTTTCTGCTATATTTAGGATCTCCTCTATACTCTCACCTGGATTGTATGAAAGATTCATTATATCTCCTGAGGCCTCTATGAGCCTCCTTAATATAGATTTTTCTTTTACTATATCTGCATATGTTTTTACATTTGAGGTAGTAGGTATAATCCTTGTCGTACTAGTAAGGTAATTGACTCCACCTATCTGGTCTAGGAGCCCCTTATTTCTTATTCTCTCAGACAATGTTACGACATCTATTGGTATTCTCTCATTGTTGAGTTCGGCCATAGTGTCATATATGATCTTATGGGACCCTATATAGAAGTCATCCCCATTTAGGACTTCATCAACTATTAAAAATGTATCTGCATCCAAGAGAATAGACCCTATTACGCACTGTTCAGACTCCAGACTATAGGGAATATTTTTTTTGATATCCTCCACTATTTTCACTCCTTTATAAATTTTAAGCGAGGTAAAAACCTCGCTCTCTATTTTACTACTTATTTAAGATCAGATTTTTATATTTATCCAACCTAGACCTATCTAAGTCGCTCCTACTATATTTCCTTTACATCTACTCTTATTCTTGTTGTAACCTTCTGGTGTATCTTTATATCTACAAATCTTGATCCTAAAGACCTGATTGGCTCATCAAGACTTATCTTTCTCTTGTCTACATCTATGTTCTTCTGCTTCTTTAGCTGTTCTGCTATTTCCTTTGATGTTATTGAACCGAATAACCTTCCGCCCTCTCCAGCCTTGGCCTCTATAACTATATTGACCTCTTCCATCTGCTTGCCTAGTAGGACAGCTTCTTCATAGGCTATTAGCTCTTTTCTTTCCTTTGACTTGGCCTTTTCATCTAACTCCTTCATATTTGTTCCAGTAGCCTCTACTGCAGCGCCCTTCTTTAGTAGGAAGTTTCTTGCGTATCCGTCGCTTACTTCCTTTATTTCTCCCTTTTTACCTGTTCCCTTTACATCTTTTAATAAAATAACCTTCATAGTTATTCTTCCTCCTCTAAATAATCTGTAATAATTTCTTTGACCATATTATAGGCCTGAGATAGGCTGACATCCTTTAGCTGGGCTCCAGCTATATCAAGATGACCTCCTCCTCCAATCTTCTCCATCAATACGTGAACATTTATATCACCAATTGACCTTGCACTAACGAACACCACGTCTCCCTTCATCCCCAGTACAAAGGATGCCTCTATCTTTTTGATATTTAAGAGTTCGTCTGCTGCCTTGGCAATCACTATATTTATATTATCTATCTGTTCATTTGAATAGGATATACATATCTTGTTGTCTATTATCTCTGTTCTCTGTATTATCTCTGCCTTTACCAAGAAGTCCTCTGCATGAGAATTGAAGAATTTCTTGACTGCTAGGGTATCAGCCCCCATATTCCTAAGGAATGATGCAGCCTCAAATGTTCTAACACCTGTTTTAAACTCAAAATTCTTAGTGTCTAGGTATATACCACCAAGTAGCCCCTCTGCCGTAAGCTTATTTATATTTATATCGGCATCGATATACTGGATTAGCTCTGTAACCATCTCACAAGTAGATGATACATATATCTCATGGAATAATAGTACTGTGTCATTTATATACTCTACGCCCCTTCTGTGGTGGTCTATAAGCACTATCCTCTTAGATATATCAAGTAGCTTGCTGCACTCTGTATAGCTTGGCCTGTGTGTGTCTACAACTATCACTAGGGTGTTTTCATCACACATGTCTATAGCCTTGTCATGCGATATAAATATATCCTGGTAGTAATCATCCTCTTTGACCCTCTCGACAAATATTTCAACTGCTTCAGTAACATCGTTAAGGACTATATTTGCCTTTTTGCCAAAGGACTTACATATATCATATACTCCAACTGCAGCCCCCATAGCATCCATATCTGGATAGTGGTGACCCATTATAAGTATCTTGTTGGACTGGTTGATTATCTCTTTAAGAGCAAGACCTATCAGCCTTGATTTTACCTTGGTCTTTCTCTCATACCCCTTGGACTTACCTCCATAGAAGTTAAATCCTTCCTTGTCTCTTACAGCGACCTGGTCTCCTCCACGGCCAAGAGCCATATCCATAGCTCCTGATGCAAATTCCCCAGTCTTTTCTATGGTATCTCCTCCACGGCCAACACCTATTGACATAGTAACGGGTAGGGAGTTGCCATGCTCTATTTCCCTAGCCTTTTCCAAGACAGAGAACTTGCTCTTTTCAAGCTCATTTAGGGACTCTTCATTGGTAAATAGTAGGTACTTGTCATTTGTGACCTTGGTAAGCAGTCCCTTGGTCTCATCTTGAAGACTAGTAAGAAGCCTCTCAATATCCATTGCTATAATAGGTCTGTTTTCTTCTGTTGTAGACTTCATGACCTCCTCATAACCATCAACTTGTATATTTAGGACTACTTCCCTATTGTTTTCAAGCTCTTTATTTAGGTTCTTTAGGTCTGTAATATCAAACCAGTATATAACAGCCATATAGTCTACACTTCCGTCTTGTATGTCATTTTTCTTGTTGAAATAATATACTATCCTGTAGTCCCTATCATTGAAGCTGTACTCATCTTCTATAACCTTTGTTTCATCTAGTATCTTCCTAAGAGTGATATCGCCGACATAGTCTTCTAATTCCTTGTCGATTGGATATTTGTCTGACACCATCTCTTCAAACTTTTTATTAGCCCATATTATCCTTCCATTTAGCTCGATAAAGCATACTGGAACGGGTATATTGGCAATTGAAGTCCTAGTCATCTTATCACAAGTCATAGTCAAAGATTTTACCTCTTCTCTCCAACTATCAGACTCCAACCTTTTATTTCTGCTCCATACGTATATGATTGCCACAGTGACTATTATAGCCGCCAGTCCGAGTAATATATTTTTAAGAAGGACATATAGGCATAGGGCCAACATCACTAAAAAACATATATACTCGAGGTAATCAGAAACATATTTTTTTTCCTTCTTATTTTTCATTATTTCCTCCTACTAAAGGCAACCATCTCTCTCTAAAATTCATCATATTGTCTAACATGCCTATAACTGCTATTCCGGGCAATACACCCATAACAATTGTAAGTCCCAATATCAAGAACCAGTTAACCTTTTTCTTAATACTACCCCATTTTTTTATACTGAAGATAAAAAGTGAAATACCTTCCAAGAAAAATAAGATATTCATAACAATGATAAAGTTATTTATAACTATATCCATATTATATTCCTTATAAAACCAACCTATAGAAAATAGGATCAGTATACTTATAAACATAAATACAACAGGATTTCCAGGAAGTATAATCATACTTATAGGAAGGTTCAGTATCTTTTTTTCATATACTAAGTTGGCGATTAGGGGTGCTACATAATACGTCACAAGCGCTAGGATAACAGCCCTCAAGAAAACAAACACCGGAACCATACTGGCTATATTTTTCAATTGGTCAATAGCTCCGACCTTGTTTAACTTGTCTATTTCTTCCTGACCTATATTGGCTAGGTATAGTTTTAAAAACTTGTCAAAAAATACCTGCATCTCCTTTATAAGGTCAACTCCCTGAGTATATTTCATAAATAGGTAGTAAGTACTTATACCAACTACATACACTACTATGGATACAAAGAATAGCTTGAGATTTATAAATGTCATAACCTCTTTGCCCGTCTCCTTAGAGAAAATCCCCACATTAGAATAATTGGAAAACTTATACATAAAACTCTTAGAAAAGATAAGCCCGGATATAGTTGCCGGTAATAAATATACAAGTACTATAGCTCCAGCCTGTCCAGACCCGCCCAGTGAGTATGCAAGTGCACCCAAAATACCGACTGCTGATATAGAATATACCATATTAGCCCTCATAGCCAATATAGTCATTGGTATAAGTCCGATTATTGCAAATATATAGGTAGTCTTTACTGTTAAAGCCACCAATAACGACAGCAATAAAACCAGTATAGCATTTACTATATTAGGATTGATATAATTTCTTTTAATTAATTCTTCTAGGTATTTTCTATTTTCTTCTTCTGTTTTTTTATCAAAGCTCAATTCACCACCTCCAATGGTAATTTAGGTATTAACACCCCATTATTAAGAGTGTATACCATACTTAATTATACCACCTTAGATGTATAATGTAAATCAATTGACCTTCTTAGACATTTTGTAGATATAAAAAAAGTCGCTGATTGTCAGCGACCTTTGTTATATTTACAATATAGATTTATTCAACTGTATATGGTAATAGAGCTATATTTCTTGCCATCTTGATAGCCTTTGTAAGCTCTCTCTGGTGCTTAGCACAAGTACCAGTTATTCTTCTAGGAAGTATTTTGCCTCTTTCAGTGACAAACTTCTCTAGCTTCTGATAGTTCTTGTAATCTATTTTAGTGTTCTTGTCAGCACAGAACTGACAAACTCTTTTCTTCTTACGTCTTTTCTTGTTTATCATGACTAAATCTCTCCTCTCCATTAAAATGGCACATCGTCATCGTCAACAGCTGAAAATTCAGAAGGACTAACTACGTCACTTGGCTCAAACTTAGGAGCACTAAATCCACCATCAGATGGACCTGGCATTACGCTACCTGAAGCCTGGCTATTCTTACTTTCCAAAGCTTGTATGTTACGACCTGCGACCTTTGTGAAGCTTCTCTTTTCTCCATTAGCAGCATCATATCTATCAACTCTGATAGAACCCTGAACTCCTACTAATCTTCCTTTTGTAATATAATTGGCACAAAATTCGGCTGGCTTTCCCATTATCTCTACAGGAATAAAGTCGGTAGTTGTAGAACCATCCCTATTCTTGTAATCTCTATCAATAGCTAATGTGAATGTAGCCACTGGTGTTCCAGAACCTGGTATATACCTCAATTCTGGGTTTTTAGTTAATCTTCCGACTAGTACAACATTGTTCATATTAACACCACCTATTATTTTTCATCCTGCGCAACTATGATATGTCTTATTACGTCTTCACTTATCTTTAATCTTCTGTCTAATTCCTTTGGAAAATCAACAGTTGCCTTAAAGTTCACTAATGTGTAAACACCATCTCTGAACTTCTGGATTGGATAAGCTAACTTTCTACTTCCCCAAACATCAACTTCACCAACTTCACCGTTAGCTTCTGTTATTATGTTCTTAATTGATTCTAGTACAGCTTCTCTAGCTTCATCATCTAGAGTTGGCTTTACTATGTAAAGTAATTCATAAGCTTTCATTATTTTTCACCTCCCTTTGGACTATACGGCTCCGATCCTACTCGGAGCAGAGACGAGAATCTTTTATTCTCATACCCATATATTTTATCCTATTAGAAGCGATCCGTCAAGATAAATATAAGAATTTGACATATAATATTTGCAATTTAATTTTTATCTACTAGTTTGATCTTGTATTTACAACTTTACTTGTTGCTGATAGATTGCTGACTGACTAATTATCTAGTCTGTTTTTTTAAATAACAAATAGTGAGGAGAGATTTGTCACTCAATAACTTATGTTCAATTTTTGATTTTTTTAAACCCCTTTTAAGCTCTTTTAAGATTTTTAATCTATCTTCAAAAACATTCTTATCTTATAAATATTTTACTAATGCCTACAACCTAATTCGTCCCCTATCTATCCAATCCTGCATTTCTTCAGGAGATGCTTCAGATAGAATATCGTCTATCTCTTTTATCATCTTGTCATTGTCTCTTGGAGCTATTCCCTTTATATACATAGTGTTTGAGTTGTGGGCAGATGATAATAGGGATGTCTTTTGTGGGTGGAGATTTTCTAGGATAGACCTTAACTCTATCAACCTGTCGTACTCCGTAGCTTCTTCATACTCACCCCTCCTATTCAAGTCCCATAGCTCCGTACCTGGTACGAGGGTCACTGACATAGGAAATATACCCCTAGTATTGACCTGGGATAGCATAAGGCCAGTCAACCTTCCATTTTCTATAGCCTTGTCTACTCCACGTCCCATAAGACCTGTAAGTATCATAGCATAGTAATTGTAGTCAAACTTGTCTAGCCTCTTCATTTGAGTAATAGCCTCTTCAACTGTGTTTCCCTTATTGATAAATTCAAGGGCTTCTTGGTTGCCTGATTCTATACCAAGATAAAGGTCATTTATACCTGCATCTTTAAGCATCTTTAGCTCTTGGTCAGACTTGTTTTCTATATCTTTGATAGATGAATACATACATATGACCTCTACCTGTGGCAGGTGCTTGTGTATTATATCTGCTATTTTTAGGAGTCTTTCAGTTTTTAATACAAATGGATTACCATTTAGTAGGAATACTCTCTTGACCCCCCTATAGTATGGGTGCTGGCTGGCCTCTATTACATCCTCTTCTATCTGGTCTAGAGACTCCATCTTGAAGTTGGTATACCTGTACATACCACAAAACTTACACTTATTGTGGGTACATCCACTGGTTACCTGAAGAAGTATAGACTTATATTCCTTGGGTGGTCTGTATATCTGTTCATCGTACTTCATAAACATCCTCCTAATTTTAATTATTCTTATAATAATTATAATCGAGTAGGGAGGACTTTCTCCTCCCTCTCACACCACCGTACGTGCCGTTCGGCATACGGCGGTTCAATTCATGTAATAATCTAAACAACTAATGAGTCCTCGCTTTGCGAGGATTTCTTTTGTTATCTTGCGAAGTCCGGCTGTTTTTGCTACCGCCTGATAATGGTCTGCAAATCCTACGGATTGTCTTGCCATCCATTCGGGTACGCCAAGTTTCTTTAACCCCCACATCCTTTTCTCACTGGTTTTCCACTGTTTCCAGATGACTATTCTCATACGGTTTCGAAGATGTTCGTCTATTTTTGTCATAT
>NZ_KB906645.1 GCF_000381525.1 Peptostreptococcus anaerobius VPI 4330 = DSM 2949 | reverse complement strand
TTTTTGTATAACATCTGTCGCGCACCCGCATAGCGGGTGGTTTATTGTTTCGCACGCTTTGCGAGCTCAACAGGGACACGTCCCTATAAAAAAAATAACGAGGCTACAAGAGCCTCATTATAAATTAATCCCATTTAATTTCTTCATCTAGTCCAGCAAATATACTCTGTCTAAAAATATCCATTGCATTAATTTTATCTTCTTCTTTTTCTAAATTACTCAATATAGTTTTTTTACAAAAAGCAATTAAAAACGAAGTTTCTTCTATAATATCAACAATTGTACTGCAGTCGATATTACAAGATATATTATCATTATCTTTCCTATCTACTTTTATCATAGTTACCTCCAAACATTTGTTTCACTGCTACAGCTATAGATATAGCATCATATATATCACTTGTCTTGTTATTCCCAGCTTTATCACTATATTCCCCTATATCTATATAGTTATCTTGTATATATTTGGCAACCTTTTCTTTGCCTGCTCTCCCATTTCCTGTTATTATTTTTTTTACAGATGTTGGTGCTAAATATTCAACACAGATACCTTTTTGAGTTATCATTCTCATGGTTGCACCTAATAATTTTCTTAAAACCATAATGGTACTTGTTCTGTTTGATATAAATTGATTTTCTATACCAACAAAAGTTATGTTGTCCATAACACTCTCTATCTTGTCAACAATATAGTTTATTCTCTCATCTTCTGTTGTGAAATCTTTAGGACTTGTATTAATCTTCCCATAAGATATTACCTTAAAATCTTCTATGACACACCAACCTGTAGAGGTCATAGATAAGTCTAAACCTAAAATTCTAATAATTATCACCTCTTTACAAATCTAATGGATTTATATATCTAAGCATAGATTGTTTTAGTTCGTCATCAAGCATTTGGATTATATACATTATCTCGTCTGAGCCCAAATTATTAAATAACTTAGCATAAAAAAATCTTATCTCTGCCCTATAATCTTCGTCCCTCTCCAAAAATGGTTTATTTAAATCTATCATATTATGCCCTTTCTTCCCATTATAAATAAAAATAAAAATATCAAAACACCTATTATTATAAGGGTAAAAAGAATAAATGTAGGCAATGCAATAATTAAAATGCTCCACTTAAATAGAAAATTACCCACAATAAAAAATGTAATTTGAAATATTGGATATGTTATACATGATATAACATATATAGCCAATAATAAATCTATCAATTTATCACATATGTTGTCTATTTTTTTCTTATCCATAAAACTCCTTTATTTAATATACACTTGTTTCGCTTTTATCTTCTCTTATTATATGATTATAGCTTGAAAATCCCAATGAATAACCATCATTTGTCTCATTTTTAGTTATTTTTTGATACTTAACCTCTATTATTTTGCCTAGATAATAATCTTGATTGTTCCAAATCTCTATCCTTTCTTCATCTGTAAATCCAGTCCCTATAAAACATGAGTTTGTCATATTTTCATAGTCAAACTCAACTTCTAACGCACCCAATTTATCTTTATTTTTTCCATCACCCTCAATAAATCCGATTATTTTAACATCAGCAATAAGATTCTTTTTTAGCTTTAATATATAATTTGATCTTTTACCTTCCCATGGTGCGACAGAAGAATTTATCATTATCCCTTCTTTCCCCTGTCTATCGCATTCATCTACCAGTTTAATTAATTTTTCATGTGTTACAAATCCTTGATACCAAAATGGTCTTGATGTAATGGATTTAATAGGTATCTCACCTTTATTGTTTATTTTCATTTTGTCAACATAATTAACACTCTTCATTAGCCTATCAACAAAAGGGATTGGACTATAACCCAACTTAAAATCTTCCAAAGGTATAAAGTCAAACATTATAAACTCAATCTTATTTTTATCCTCTGTTTTAGAACTCATAATAGAACAAGTTTTTTGAAATCTTTCTTCTTCAGTTTTAAATTCACCTTTAATTAAAAATTCTCCGTCAAAAACTCCATCTTTAAGGCAGTGAAAACAACTAAATATATGGTCAAGTCCTATAAATTCTTTTCCTTGTCTTGATATTGCTTTTATATCATTTCCGTTTTTTATTATTACACCTCTTATCCCATCTAATTTTTCTGATATAATATATGTAAGGTCGAAATTAAATAGGTTTTTTTCTACTCTATCCATATAATTTTTTGCCTTCATAAAATCATATGTTGTTATAAAGTCTGGTATAGCTTGATTTATTGCCTTGACATTAATCCCTAACTTTAAAGATTGAGTTATTATCTCTTTAAGCATATCCTCATATTCTTTATTTTTATCTATGTATGATAATGCTATTGATAAAACTTCATCAGTTCCTGTATTATTTTCAGCAATGTAATCTAGGAGACTTTCTAAAGACTTATCTGTTTCATGAATCGATAATTTCTTCGACATCTTTTTTTTACTTATTCCTGATTTAATACTAGGGTCTATACAGAATTTTAAAACTTTAAACAATAAATCATTACCATCTGCGTATAACTGTTTAATTCTAAATATCTTTGCATTTGTCCCTTTTATATTTTTAATTTCTTCTATTTGCTCTTTTAATATCTTTAAATTTTCCATCTAGTATCCCATCCATTCTACAAAATCTTTATCTAATTCTAAATCTTCTATTTCAGTTATGAATGTTTTTTCAGCAACATCCTCTACTTCGGATTTAAACTCTAAATACATATTATGTAAAGTTAAAAAAGAATTTTCTATTATTTCTCTAACTAGCCAATCTTTGTTTATATTTTGAGGTAAACACTGTAATATTCCTTTAGTTGAAAATCTGTAACTTAAATCAGATATTTTCGATGCAATACCTTTTAGGTCTGATAAATCTATTTCAGCGATTAAATGTAAATCGTCCCATGGTGCTACCTCATGAGTTAGACAATAGAAATTTTCGTTATAATCAGTATAAATATATCTTTTGCCGTTTCCCAATAAAGATTGTATTTCATTTTCTAAATTGATTTTTTTAGTTTGTAGTTCAGAAATTTTTGAATCTATATCTATAACTCTACATTTAAGACTTGATAATGTATCTTTTTTATTACTCTCCATACATAAACCTCCTTATAAATTTTACTGTGATATTGTGGTTTTCTACTTTTGAATATGTTTATATTAAATTTTAAATGTTACAACTACACTTACATTTTTATATCTTCATAAGTGCAGCCGTAACAAAATCTATTTAATTATCTAAATTCCCAAGATTTCCTCATTGAATTTATAGCTAAATTATTTACTTTATATGCCCAGTTTCCACCAACACAATACTTTGAACCAATTTTCCAAACGTTTCTCCTACCTCTATTTATATAGCCTCTATATAAAAAGTCTTGCATATAGTACAAACTTTGTTCCTTGGAAGTAAACTTTCTGAGACCATGTTTCCCCATTATTCCACCTACATTATTTCTATTTCTATAGCTATATGAAGTTCCATTACCACTTTCTAACTTAACTACACTGCTTAGAAAGTGTGAATTGATTGGTCTACTAGAGTTTTCTATTTTATATATTGTGCTAGATAGCTGTTTCATATTCTTAGGTAATAAATTCTTTATTTGTTGTTCTGTTAATCCACTTTTAACCCTTACATCATTTTGACTATATCCACCTTTTCCTGCTGCATCAACTCTACAACCTATACTAAATATTAATGTTATTGTTATTATTATCGTTTTTATTTTATTCAACAAACCACCTACCTTTTTTTAATTATTCTTTTCTGAATTTATAATTATAAAAACATTCAATACTCCTGTTAAAATTATTAATATATTAAAGCAAATGCTTTCTGGCTTTCTAGCAAATTCTATAGAAGATATACTTAAAGTTATTAAAAAATAAATTAAATATACACTTAGACTTGAACTCTTTTTTTTGAAATGATAATATTTAGGTATTCCCGTCATTATTATCGCTATTATAAAAAATAAAATAGTTTTAGTTATTAATCCCATAATAAGCCTCCATTACATTTTTTGCTAAACTCAAAACTGTTAATTGCCCTACTCCATTAGGTACTGGAGTATACTTAAAGTCATCACCTTTATTCTCTGTTATTTCTAAATCACCACACATTTTCCCTTTATCATTGAATGATATTCCTACATCTATGAATGTACAGCCTTTAGGTATATCCTCTGATTTAAAATATCCAGGAATACCAATTCCACTTACTATATAATCGTACTTGTCAAAAACGTCCAACAACTTCTCTTTAGGTATCTTACTATGTGCTACAGATACAAGCATATTTTCATCAAGTAAAAGTTTTTGTAGTGGTTTGCCTACTAAATCACTCCTATTAATAATAAGTACTGATTTCCCTTCTAAGGAACTATCTATATACTTCATATAATCTCTGATGCCTCTAGCAGTGCAAGGTATAAAAGATTTTTGATTTGTATAAAATCTCTCTTTACTTGAAATACCTAACCCATCTACATCTAATTCCCAAGATATGCTTGTAAGACTGTTTGTGAGTTCCTCATATTCTTTCGGGAGTGGTAATTGAACCATATAAGGAACTTCTTCAAACTCTAGGTCACTTTTTTTACAAAATAAGTCATATAGAGATATTTCATCAGTTTTTTCTCCTCTTTTAAAGAGCCTCACATCTATACCTACACTATCTAGCTTTTTTAGTTTATTCGCTACATATTTATTTGAAGCTGGGTCATTTCCTATCTGAAATATAGCGAAAAAAGGTTTATTCTGTTTATTTTCGCTAGATAAAATACTAATTTTATTAGCTATTTTCTCATATTCTTTAGCTACATATTCCATTACATCTAACTTTTCCATAAATCTCCTTTCCTATATCAATATTGTATTATATTTTTTATTTATAATTCAATATATATTTTTTATTTTGTATTTTAAACGAGCCACTTAGAGCAAAAATGTCTTATAGACTCTTTCTTTCCTAAATCACCTACATATAATAATTTACCTCTATCCTTTAGATACCTAACCTTACAACCGGTAAAGAATCTTCCATTATCTTTAAATACTTTTGCATCTGCAAGATATCCAAACATTTCAGCCAAATATTTTTGATTGTCGTTATAATAACACACATAATTTATAGGTTTCAATTTATTTATGTTGTTAATACGTCTGTCAACAAACCTTTGGAGATAAAGAAGTATTGTTTTTTTATTGTCCCCACAGCCTATATTATTAAGATAATACATATCCCCTTCAAATCCTAATCGAACCAAATCCCAATGTCCAAGACCGGCGCCATCTCTCTCGACACTTACTACATTTTGAAAACAATAGTCTTTTAAAACATGACCAAGTGGAATTAAAGTGTCATTTATAGTTTCTATAACTTTAGCTAATTTTCTATAGTCTTGAGTTGCAACATTTAATATTCTATTCTTATTCAATTTATAACTTTCACCACTGAATATAACGTTATTTTTATTAAACCCAAACTTATCAAATAAATTCCTCAATAAATGTCCGACATTATCTTCTATTATAGATTTATCTTTATCAGCGCCAAAAACTTCAACTGTAACTTCTGTTGGTTTTTGCCACACATTATTTGTTCTAAAATCTTCTTTAATAACCCTTAAACACAGTTTTTTATCTACCATATAATGAGTAATTCTTTTTCTTGCATAGTTTAAATCTCTTTTATATCCGTTGTATCTATCTATAACACTTGAATTTCCATTAACGTGAACTCTTATACCTGTTTTTCTGCCTATAGAAACTCCATTTTCTAATATCAGATAGTCTTGTTTATTATAGATATAGGGATAATTTTCTAGTTTCCACATTATAATACTCCTTTCAGCTTATATAAAATAACCTTATTTTCCTTTAAACTTTTCTGTACATCTATCACTCTTTGATTCGTTGAACCAGCATAAGGATAATTAATGTCATATTTATCCTGTTCAAATTTACCGTCTACTAAAACATCTACATACTGGAAAAGTGGTGCTAATTTAACATCTTCCCATCTGTACCCCGTATATAGCCATACAGTTTTGTTAGGAAATCTAAGCTTAAACATCATTAATATTCTTTGAACTTCTAATATATTATTTTTGTTTAAAGGGTCTCCCCCACTAATAGTTAGACCAGATATATAATCTGGTCTTAAACTATCAAAAAGTTCTTTTTCTGCACGCCTATCAAAAAGTATCCCTGAATTACTATCCCATGTTTCTTTATTATGACAATTTACACAATAATGATCACATCCGGATACCCATAGTGTACTTCTTAACCCCTCTCCATTGAGCATATCATTGGTGGTTATATTATGATAATTCAATAAATCAACCTCCTACATACTAACTCTATCTCTAATTTCTGCCATCTTTCCATCATTCAATCGTGATTCACCTTTTACTCTGCTATAACTTAAATATCCATTCATTCGGTCTATCTTTGTTAAATCATTACTTCCACATTGAGGGCAAGTGTCCATATTAAGTTCTTCATACCCACACTCATTACAATAAGATAGTGACAAATTTACTCCTTCATAAAATCCTAATTCCATAGCTCTTCTGACAAGACTTTTGATTGCTTCAAAGTTATAAGATATAGGATATTTAACATATTGTATTTTGCCTCCGTTGAAATAACTCCAGAACCTCTTTTCTAAATCTTGTTTTTGTATTGGGTTTATGTCCTCTGATACGTGGCAATGAAATGAATTGGACACATATTCTCTATCTGAAACATTCTTAATTATACCAAACTCTTTTCTAAATTGCTGTACTTGTTTAGAACATAAACTTTCTGCTGGTGAACCGTATATAGCATAGAGTTTACCATCTTGTCTTTTAAATTCTTCTACTTTGCTCTTAATATATTCCATTACTTCTAGAGCAAATTCTCCATCTTGAACCAATGATTTCTGATTATGTATCTGTTGTAATTCATTTAAAGCTGTAATGCCAAAAGATAATGTAAAACTTTTTATTACAGGTTCTATCTTATCATCTGGTTTAAGATTACCTTTATAGAACCCACCTTCACAAAATCCTAAAGGATTTGTACTAGCCTTCATCTCAGCTAAATAATCATATGTTCTAAGATGTAATCCTCTTATAATCTCTAAATAATAATCTAATACATCATAAAAATTTTTACTTTCTCTTTTTGCCTTTGCATATATCATTGGTAAATGAAGTGATATAACACCTAGATTTGCTCTTCCAGTAAAAATTGGTGTATCTTCACTATCTAATGGTTCAATCTCACCTCTTTCATAATAAGGTGATAAAAAAGCCCTACAACCCATCGGAGATATTATTTTACCGTATTCTTTATATATATCAGGCACATATCCATCTCCAGTCAAACTAAGAAAGTCTGGATACATAGAAGATTGACTGCATTTTACTGCTTCATCAAAAACATCTCCTAATTCCTTACCCTCTCCATGTAATTTTTCATCATAAAGGAATACAAGCTTTGGGAATAATACAGGTTTTTTAAAGCCTCTCTTCCCTTGTCCTTTCCTTCTAACTCTTAAACAAGTTTTAGATAACATTTTTTCAAATGTAGTTTTTCCTAATCCAAAAGTAAATGTTACAAAACTATAATCACCTCTACTAGAACCTACTGTATTAAGTTTATATTCTATTCCTTGAAAACCTTGTTCCATATCTCTCCATAATTTTTCAATAGCATATTCTTCTGCCTTTTCAATAATATTATCTTCACGACTTACATAAAATTTATCAGCTATTTGGAAGAACTCGTTTTTGTATATTAGATAGCTTTTCTCAGCATATGGCTTTAATAAAGTATCTACCTCTGGAACAGTGAATCCTCCATACTGTTGAGATGACATACTAAATATTATATCTCCTAATACATCAAATGCAACATCAAGGGTTTTAGGTTCATTGTACCAAATATTCCCCATTTCAAATCCGTCTTTTAAAATAGTTCCCACATCTGCAAGACAACAATTTATCGAATCTAATCTAGCGTTCATATCATGTATGTAGATATATCCTTTTTTTATAGCTTCTATTTCTTCTACTGTTAAAAAAAACTTCTTATACATCTCTTTATTCAAGACACTATAAATCAAACTTCTTTTAGTAGAAACAAGAGTTGAATCTGAATTACTGTTCTCTTTATCACCTATATATCTTATTTTTTGACTTTCTTGATAAACATTATCTAACATAGAAACAAAAGATGTCTTGTAGTTTCTATAATCTTTATATGACTTTGCTATTTCATCGTCTAACTTAGATAGAATTTTTTCAACATACAAATGTATATCTTTTACTGGTATACTATTTTTACCTGAAATATTTTCTAAAATACTAGCTTTTATCCATGGTTTTTCATCTTCTTTTAGATGCTTCATTACTCTTTGAGCAGATTTCTCTATTGCTTTATATATTTTGTCCATATTGAAATCTTCAACTGTTCCGTCTTTTTTTATCACTTTGATTTTACTCAAAACATCACCTCTTTTAAAATATAATATCTATGTAAACATCTTTCGATGGTATTTTATAAATCTATCACTTTATCTTATTGCAAACCAATCAGATTTACCTTTTATATATTATTGCCTATGTATATAGTCATCAAAAACATCTCTTATGTCTATTTTTATGCAGGATGGTGTTGATGGCTTCATACCATTTCTCGCTTTACAAAAAGCATATTCTTGCAACATTATTGATTCTAATTCAGAAGTGGTATATTTTCCATATTCTAAATAAACTTCTTCTAAAAATTTAATTGTTTTCTTAGAGTCAATATCTTTAGAACTGTTTATTCCCCTACAATCATTTTTATATATATCATCATAAAGTGATATATATGTTGCTCCATGAGTCCAAGCTTCAGGAATATCATCAAACAGTCTTTCTTTAATATTGTATTTATGGTTATTATTTAAAAATAAGTACCATGATTGTGCATACCAGCATAAAAGTTGTAACTTCCTATGAGATATTCTATTCTCTTTTTGTTTATAATATTTAGCTATTTGAAATATACTATACATTTTACTCCTTTCTCTACACACAAAATTATACGCTATACAATATCTTTGCCTTTGTTATCCATAAATCAAACTCTGTTTTAGATTTTATCCATTTCCCATCTGCTAGAACATTCTTAGGTCTTTTTTCAAGCTCCTCTATCTGTAAAATAGAATTCTTTTTTATTGGTGGTATTACACCTACTTTGGATTTCAACTTATATACATTACCTGTATTTACATTAATAACACTTAAAACATAATCTTTATATTTATCTATTTTTAAAACTACATAGGATAATTTGCCTAGCTCATCTGTTGTTTTGAATGAACCGGTTGTTTCCATTGAAAAACTTATTTGTTCTTCTATAGGTATATCTATATTATTAATGTTTCTAGCTAACAGATTAATTAATCTATTGGAATCAATTTCTTTAAATAATTTTTGAGTCTCCTTTTCTGAACATTCTTTTACTATCCCTATCGGAATTTCTAAATTATCTTTTTTTATTTGTTTAACTCCATTATATTTTGTGAAAATATTATATAAATCCAGTAGGTATTTTTGTTTCCCAAACTCTTTAAAAAAATCAAGTTTAATTAATGTTTCAAAATGAGTTTTATTCATTATGCCTTTTGACCTTTTTATTAAATCTATAAAGGTTATATCTTCGTCTTTTAAGCTATATAGAAAATTACCAACCTCTTCATTCATACCTTTAATAGAGGATACACCTTTGTAAATAGTGTTCTTATCTCTATCAAAAAAATAATCAGATTTAGAATATCTAAATATAGATTTTTCTAATTTTATATCAAACGATATCAATTCATTTATAAGTTTCTTAGTTCTATCTGTATCTTTTTCGTATAAATTTAGTGTAGCTGTATAATATTCTAGTGGATAATGCGATTTTAAATAAGCACAATATAAACTGTCATAAGCATATGCTAATGAATGTGATGCATTAAAAGAATATTTGGATGCATCTTCAACTACTTGCCATGTCTGTTCAAACCCTTCTTCTCGTCCAACAACCTTAATCCAGCCCTTGTGAAGTTGTTCCTTCAATTTTATTAATTCATCTTCCTTAAATTTCTTTTTACTTATTTTCTTTATTATGGTGTAAGTTTCAGATTCTTCTATACCTAACCATATCAAATACTTCATTATAGATTCTTGGTATAACATATAATGGAATGAATCTTCTAACAAATCATCAAGTTCTTTAACCCCAGTTGTATATGGTTTTCTTTCTAAAAAATTATGAAGCAAAGACTTAAAACCGGGTCTGATAGCTGCCACAAAAGCACATACCTCTGATACAGATTGAGGTTTATATTTCATAACTAGAGGTGTTGCAAAATCTGAATCTGCTTGATTTACCGTACAAGTTAAACCTTTTCTGTATATATCAAATGTTTTACTGTCTAACATATTTTGTAATTCGTTTGATGTTGGTATCTCTATATTTGCAAGTTTACAAGTATCTTCTACTATCTTCATGATTGATACTTGAAGATAATCGTTTTTAAGATACTTGTAAATATCACAGTTCATACCATCTAAATTACAACAAACCTTATCTTTTATCTTTATATAGCCTATATGTTTACTTACTCTTTCAGTTGATAAAAGCAAAGAACAAGGACTTGGTGCTATTGACTCTATAACACCAACAAATACTTGACTTTCTTTAATTATTGAACCCCACTTAGGGTGTTCATAATATTCTTCGATATTTTTAGCAATATCATTGTACTCATTAAAATCCATATCTTTAGCCTTACACCACAATCTAAATGCTGAAGAGTCTTGCAATGGTTTATACGATATCATCCAACCACAATTTTCTTTACCTATCACATCTTCACTTGCTTTAATCAGCAACTCTTGGTTAGATGTGTTTAAATCTATATCGGGCAAAGATTTTGTTTCAAGTATCCTTGATATACTCATAAATCTTGTTGGATACAGAGTTACTGGAGATGTTATTCTATCCATGCCTATAAGTCCTAAAAGTTTGTTAATATAAAAAGACCCTGCTGAGCCTCTACCTGTTAGAGATATAAAGGCATTATATTTATCCCTTGCTACATTGCATATTTTATTATTTAATAAGAAATACTCTTCCATATAAGTATTCTCTATTATATTGGTTTCATCTCTAATAGCTTTTATATAGTTTTTCTTTAAATCATTAGGTATGTTCTTCTTTTCCTTTTTCCATAATTCATTTAATAAGTCTTTTAGGTCTTTGTTGGGATTTTTTGATATCTTAGGTATCTTAATTTCTTTATTGTACAAAGTTATTTCTTCGCACCTATCAAACACTAATGTATTATCAATGGCTTTTAATATTTCGCTGTTGCTAAAAACACCTTGTTTATCATATCTTTTTACTATTTCTTGATAGTCAGGATAATCTAAAACAAAACCACTTTCTTCAGGATAATTGAATCCTTTTCCTTTTAAAAACAAATCTCTATAAACAGAATCCTCTGGGAATATGTAGTGTGAATCATTGGCATGAATAAGCTGTATATCATATTTTCTCGAAAATTCTTTCATTCTAACATTATGTTTTACTTGTGTTGGGTGATTATGAGATTGTATTTCAAGAAAAAAGTTATCCCTAAAAAAGTTTTTAAACCACTTAATATTATCTTCTGCATAAGAACACCATTCAGCAGCAATACCAGCTACACAAGCACTTGTTACAATTACATCTTTAGGGTTTATGCAACTTTCAATCATTTTCCTATCTACTCTTGGCTTATAATAATGACCATCTATGTTGGCATAGGAAAGAAGTTCATTTATCTGTTCCACACCTTTATTATTTATAGCCACCATAATTAAGTGATAGCTACTCCTATTTTTTTTGTCTAAATTAATATCTTTTACATAGTATAATTCAGAACCAACTACCATTTTTATTTTTTTTTCATCTGGTAGATTTGCATTCTTTTTATCTATAGCATTCAGAGTGTCGAATAAATTTCCTTGATATCCATGTTCTGTTGTAAAATAATTTTTATGTCCTAACTCAACCATTCTGTCAAGATAATCTTCTATTTTTACGATTACATCTATTGTTTTAATATTTGAATAATGAGTATGTTTATGATAATTGTTATAGTACATTCTACACCACCTAATTAAAATTCTTCTTGCTTATATATTCATGTAGTGCTTTTTCACATTCTTTTAGATTTCTAGTTATTTCTTTATTTACGGTCCTATTGTTTTTAATCTTTTCTGCAATCCTATCTTTTTTTGCTCTCTCTATAGCACTTTCCATTATATTTTTAAATGTAAATTGATTTCTTTTATCTGCTGCAACAATCATTCCATAAAAGTTCATAACTATATTTATAAACTCTTCCGTTAATATCCTTGGGTCACCTCCCATTTCCCCGTCTTTCCCTTTTAATAAATCTATATATATCATATTTCCTCCTTTATGTTTTAATTTGTATTTTAAAATGCAAAAAATATGCAAGCAAGACTACAAATTTATAATCAATTGTATTGTTCTCAGTATTACTTTAATTATCATCTATATAAATAGTATTTGAAATTATAATTTTTATCTCTCTAATTTTACAATCTCGTTATTGTGATACTCTTTATAATCTAAGTTTAAACTTTCTATGCTTAAATATCTATCAACTGGTTTCATAGTTAAATAATCAAATATAAGTATTCCTCCTTCTCCGTCAAATAACTCATAGTCACTTCCTTCGTCAAAATCTAAGTCTAAATCAATAACATAAGATTCTCTACTGTTGAACATAATCTTATCACCATGCTTTATATCATCTGATTTCTCTTTAGAAAACCTATTACACCAAGTGTCGAATTTATATAGATTTATCAATATTTCTTCTCTATTTGAATAATCAGAATACATTATAAGACTTCCAATGTATTCCATTACAGAGTTTGTGTTTTCTCCCCAATATAAGACAAACGTTTTATCAGACTCTACTGAACCAGCATAAACACAATCACTTATTTCATATATAGAATCGGGATTTAAAAAAAATATATCTCCTCTATAATTTATAACTTTAATCTTCACGTCATCTCTCCTTTAATCTTTATCTTTACACTCTTATATGATTTATTTTTGCATATTCTTCTACAATAGGTATTAACTTTTCAGACATTTCGTCAAATGTTTGTATATTCTTACCCTTTATAAAACTTGCTAAATCACATATATTAATTTGACCTAAATTATAAAAATACTCACCGAAATCTCCCCAACACCATTCCCCATTAAGAATGCTTCTCCTCTCACCCGTTTTATCATCTTCAAAGACAAAATATTCAAATATATAATCCATGGAATAAGAACAAATCTCACAAGTGCCAAACTCTGTATATTCCTCTACACTTTCAATATCTACTAATTTAATCAACTTTTATCTCCTCCTTTAATTTTTGTATCTATTTCCATTAACTGCTCTTCTAGTGTTTTTATGTTTTTTTAATTAAATATACTCTTTGTCTAAGATTGCTTCACTACCTATGGTTTGTATTTCTATATTTTCCTCAAATAAATTTCTAACCATTTCTGTAATTTTTTGACTTGGATATTTTATAATATTTGACATCAAATCACCTTCTTTTTTTTATTTTCCATGTTGTCCACACTCTAATAAATTTTTTGTAAATTTCTTGATTTTTAATATTATTTTTTTCTATTCAAATTTGACATTAATGATATCCATACCTCTTGGCTTATCATGAATACTATTCTTTAAACCGATGAAGTACTCTTTCGCTATATCATCATTTTTAAATTCGCATAAATGATAGTAGTCCAAATTTTTTTTAGCCTTTATGGTTTTACCATCCCTATATATAGTATCTGGATTGAATATAATCTCATCATCTGCATATATCACTAAATTCATTTTTATCACTTCCCTATCTTTTTAATTTCTCACCTATATCTATTTGATTAAATTCCTCTTTTGTAACATTCATAACAACTATATCACCTGCGTGGTCTTTGACTTTTACTAGATATTACTCGTCATACTTTTCTATAGATTTAGTTTCTGGATCTTTCTTGACTTCTTCCGGAAGATACTCTTTTTCTACGACAGTGCCTGCATATGTTCTAATATCAGAAAAGGCACTCATCACTCCGATAGAAAAACCTAGGACAAACACAAAAATTAGTAAGGCAATTCCTAACACACAATATGTAAATTTTAATCCAAAGTTTTTATTCACTCTCTACCCCTCTACTCTAATCTAAAATAATATTTCTTTAATCTATCTTCACCTATTTCCTCCACTACCTTTTGTGCCATTTCT
>NZ_KB906644.1 GCF_000381525.1 Peptostreptococcus anaerobius VPI 4330 = DSM 2949 | reverse complement strand
TAGACGAACATCTTCGAAACCGTATGAGAATAGTCATCTGGAAACAGTGGAAAACCAGTGAGAAAAGGATGTGGGGGTTAAAGAAACTTGGCGTACCCGAATGGATGGCAAGACAATCCGTAGGATTTGCAGACCATTATCAGGCGGTAGCAAAAACAGCCGGACTTCGCAAGATAACAAAAGAAATCCTCGCAAAGCGAGGACTCATTAGTTGTTTAGATTATTACATGAATTGAACCGCCGTATGCCGAACGGCACGTACGGTGGTGTGAGAGGGAGGAGAAAGTCCTCCCTACTCGATTGCATAAATTTAAGGAGTATAAAGCAGTTCATATAATCTCCGAAGAGGCATTTGGTTTGGTACCCAGGCGTCTCTTCAATTTTTTATATAAAAGTTGAGTAGCATTGAGTAAATCAGGAGTTAATAAAATGGAAGTGATTAATATAAAAATTGATAGCATAATTCCATACGAGAAAAATCCACGAAGAAACGATGAAGCCGTGAAATTTGTTAAAAATTCAATAAAAGAATTCGGATTTAAGCAGCCGATTATTATTGATAAGGATAATGTAATTGTATGTGGCATACACGTCATAGGGCGGCCGTAGAGCTTAAATTAAGTGAAGTGCCATGTATTTATGCGGATGACTTAAACGACGAGCAAATAATGGGCGGTCGCGGTGCAAGCCTAGGGGTTAGCGTAAAAGGCAAAAAGTACGGCTCCGAATACAGAACCATACTAAAGAATGGATACAACCATAACGAAAATGATGGCAAAAAAGGGGCCTCTAAGTTAAGTTTAAAAGAAGTAAAGATGGTAGAAAAGGTTAATAAAATCTGGTATAATTATATTAACAAAAACAGGTAGTAGTATAGGATGGAGTACATGGTGATGGCCAAGGCTCCGGTTCGAATCCGGGCGCCTGGTGAGATAAGTGATAGTATAATGTGAGTACATGGTTGCAGGCCAAGGCGCTGGTTAAAATCCAGACACTTATTTCATTTTGATTAAAAGACACTTAGGGATAGGTGTCTTTTTTTGCGCGAATGAAAGAGGTGATAATATGGGTGGCAGAGGTGCAAGTTTAGGAAGCTTCAACTCAGAAAAAAGTAATCATTTTTTCGCTGTGCATGAAGATGGTAGTAGGGCAAAAATAACTGAGTATAAATTCTTTGAAAACAAAGGGCTATTTTATGCTAGGGAAGAGGGATCTGGTGAATGGATATCGCCAATGACGAGAGAACAAGCCCTAAGAGATGCTAAAAATGCGGTTAAGGCAACATTAGTTGACCCTAAAAAACTTGATAAATATAAAAAACATGTCGCAAAAATTGAAAAGAAGAACGCTGAAAAGTGGAGAAAGGAAGATATTAAAGACCGCCTAAAGAGAATGAAAAATGGTGAAAAATTTTATGCAAACTAGGCTCGTGTCAGTAGAGCGGATAGAGGATATAACACTTATAAGGGTGGTAAACGTGACGTAAGAAGTGAGTATATAAAATATTCTGTATCTCAAAAGCTAGCAGAAACGAAGGGAGATCTTGAAAGACTTGATGGCTGATATCATGGTAATACCGCTCGAAAAGGGTAAGATTAAGCAGGCTAACCAGATAAAGAATCTTGCACAGTTGCAAGGGTTAAATGTCGACACAGAAACCCACCTTGATAGAAGAAGAGTATCGTAGTAGAATAGATAATAAGAAGTGGTTAGATGCAGAATTTTCTAGGATAAGAAGCTGAAAATACATATTAAGAAGCATGGGCACGAATATGGTAGTATTAGCCCTGAAGAATATGTACAAAAAGCCCGAGAACTATTAGCCGAACCATTAAGTGATGATGTGTTAGGCTTTGTTACTAAATCAGGATTTGTATTTAAGGGTAGAATAAGCACTAACGATTTTGCTTTAGGTAGGCAGGATATGAAAATATCAACATTTTTTAAGTATGAGAATGGAGTGAACGATTATATGAGAGAGCAGGTGGAGAGGTTTGGTAAACTATAACAATAATATTACCAGAAAAGAAG
This sequence comes from Peptostreptococcus anaerobius VPI 4330 = DSM 2949, assembly GCF_000381525.1. Classification (GTDB taxonomy): domain Bacteria; phylum Bacillota; class Clostridia; order Peptostreptococcales; family Peptostreptococcaceae; genus Peptostreptococcus; species Peptostreptococcus anaerobius. The sequence continues at coordinate 14,719 of NZ_KB906644.1, read as the reverse complement.
AATGCGATTATCCAATGAAATGCCCTGTTTGTGGCAATTGGGTTGATTTCTTTGATATTTGTGATAATTGCGGATATCAAAATCAAGGTATTGATATAGATAATGGTGTAAAAGGACCCAATAAAATGACACTCACGAAGGCGAGAGAAGCATATGCAAGGGGTGAACAGGTGGAGTAATGGATAATTTTAAATACATATATAGGATTTTGAAGATACTTGAAAAGTCTATGGATTTAGAAGAGTTCGACCCGGAGTTAATAGGGTATAAGGAATTTGATATATCTAAACCTAGGTGGTCAAGGATAATGTCAATGTTGAAAGAACAAGAATACATACAGGGTATTGACGTATGGTATTCACTAGACCAAGATTACCCAAGGGTGAAATTGGCTAGACCTGAAATAACATTAAAGGGCTTAGAGTATCTTAATGAAAACAGCATGACGAAAAAAGTACATAATGCTGCCAAAGGAATAAAAGAATTGATATAGGCATCTTAACAGTAGTTAGGGTGCTTTTTTAGTACAAAGAAAGAGATGGGGGGAAGGAAAAAGAAGATGGTCCATATCAGTTACTAAGTCAAGCAGTTGCAGAGGGGTTACTTCACGTCAACTGCCAAAATAATCTAAATACTTTTTATCCTGGTATTAGTACTAAACCACCAACGTTAGACCCTAGTAAGGTTGATGAGGCTTATAAGGAAACTCAGCGGCAAAGAAGATTAGAGAGGGCAATCAGGAGACAGAAAAGAGTTGTTGCAGGAGTAATAGAATTAAGGAGAACACTTAATTACTATTTTAGTGAAATATGTACTTCTTAATTCTTTTTTTATTGAAAAATTAAGAGAAAGGGGGTAAAAATGGGGAATTTTGAAAAGATAACAGCACTCTATGAGAGATTAAGTCGTGATGATGAACTGCAAGGAGAAAGTAACTCTATCATCAATCAGAAAAAAATATTGGAAGAATACGCAAGCAAAAATAATTTATCAAACATCATTCACTTTACAGATGACGGAATCAGCGGAACACAGTTTGACAGACCGGGATTTATGGCAATGATGAACGGAGTCAATCAAGGAAATATTAGTTGTATCATTGTAAAAGATATGAGCAGACTTGGCAGAGATTACCTCAAAGTCGGTCAATGTATGGAGATACTAAGACAAAAGGGCGTAAGACTAATCGCTATCAATGACAATGTAGATAGTTTTTACAGAGAAGATGATTTTACCCCCTTTAGAAATATCATGAACGAATGGTATGCAAGAGATACATCAAGAAAAATCCAATCTACCTTCAGGTCAAAAGGCGAAAGTGGGAAACATACGGCAAGCACACCGCCTTATGGCTATATCAAAGATGGAAAAGATAAAAATAAGTGGATAGTAGATGAAAAAGCAGCCGAAGTAGTAAGGCGAATATTCAATATGACCATGCAAGGCAATGGTCCGTATCGAATAGCAAAGATATTGGAGAGTGAAAAAGTAGATATACCCGCCTATCATCAACAGAAATTAGGCTATGGACTATATCAAAGCAAAAACTTTGAACATCCCTATCGTTGGTGTAGTTCCACCATAGCAAGTATTTTAAAGAAACAGGAATACTTGGGACATACAGTCAATTTCAAAACAAGAAAGCACTTCAAGGATAAGAAAAGTAAATATGTATCCGAGGATAACTGGCTTATTTTTGAAAACACACACGAGCCAATCATAGACCAAGAAACCTTTGATAATGTGCAAAGGATAAGAGGAAATGTAAAAAGGTATCCTGACGGTTGGGGCGAATATCACCCACTCACAGGACTGATGTATTGTGCAGATTGTGGAAGCAAGATGTATGTTCATAGAACAAGCAATTATAAGAATGTCCCATACTATGTTTGTAGCAATTATAAGAAAGTACCTTGTGGAACACTTTGCCCATCAGCACACAGAATAAAAGCAGAAGCAGTCCTAAACCTTATTAGGGAGACACTGAAAGACATTAAAAAATACCTTGATGAAGATAATGAAGCCTTTATCCGTTCTATTCAAAATGAAATGGAAGAAAAAGAAAAAATAGAGATAGAAAAGAAAAAGATAAGATTAACGGAAAGCCAAAACAGACTTCAGGAACTTGAACGACTTATGTGCAGAATTTACGAAGATATGATCCTGAATAAAATACCGAATAATCGCTATGAAATCCTTAATAATCAATATGAAACAGAACAGGTCGCTTTAAGTAAAGAAATTAAGGACTTGGAGCAGCAGGTATCGAGATATGAAAAAGAAACAGACATAGCTAAGAAGTTTATATCTCTTATCAGTCGTTATGAAAATTTTGATGAACTTACAACTACAATGATAAATGAGTTTGTAGAAAAGATTATCGTACATGAAAGAGATAGAAAAGGAAGTCAAACATCAAAGCAAAAGATAGAAATTTATTTTAATTTCATAGGCAATTATGAACTACCACGGGCAGAGTTAAGTGAGGAAGATAAACAAAAACTTGAGGAAGAAGAAAGAAAAATCAAGGAAAGAAAAGATAAACTACATCAAAATTACCTGAAACGAAAAGCAAGCGGAAAACAGAAAGAGTATGAAGATAAATATAAGGCAAGAAGAGAATAGAAGAAACAGGAGAAAATAAAGGTTTTGAAAAGAGTGGGGATACCGGTGAGTGAGTATATAAAAGCAAATATTTAAATCTATCTTGACAAATACTGAATTATGATTTATTATTAAATATAAATTCAGTATTGGAATAGAAAGAGGTGTGCCATGGCACAAGTATTAAAAGAAGAAGTTAGAAATAGAATACTCGAAGCAGCAGAAAAAGTATTTTATAAAAAGGACTATAGAGGTGCCAAATTAACAGAAATTGCAAAAGAAGCAGATATTCCTGTGGCACTAATTTATACCTATTTCAAAAATAAGGAAGTTTTGTTTGATGCAGTAGTAAGTTCTGTTTATATAAACTTCGAGTCAGCTTTTAATGAGGAAGAATCTTTGGAAAAAGGCTCTGCTTCTGAAAGGTTTGATGAGGTTGGAGAAAATTATATTCATGAACTTTTAAAAGAGCGTAAGAAGTTAATTATTTTAATGGATAAAAGCTCAGGTACAAAGCATACAGAAGCAAAACAAAAACTTATATCGCAAATGCAGATTCATATTGAAGTGAGCCTAAAAAGACAATCAGAAAAAGAATATGATCCAATGCTTGCCCATATTTTAGCCAGTAACTTTACAGAGGGGCTTCTTGAAATAGCAAGGCACTATCAAAGTGAAAAGTGGGCAAAAGATATGCTAAAACTTATTGCAAGGTGTTATTACAAGGGAGTGGAATCCCTATAATCAGCACTAAAAAATAGACTTTGCGTAATTAGCAAAGTCTTACTTTAAACCTTAATACTGAATTAAAATTCAATATTATTCAATTTTGAAAGGAGAGTTGTTCATGCCGGAAAAAGAATTAAGAAAAAAAGTGATTGGGAAAAACGGTTTATCCAATTCACTTCTTGCTTTAAAAATAGTATTTGATTTGATACCACAAATCTTACTCGTATATTTGATTAGTTCTTTAATTACAAACAATATTAACGAAGGTAATTTAAAGTATATATTTTTGGGAATCTTTATATCGTTTGTATTAAAAGGAGTGTTTTATTATTTTGCAACAAAGGTTGCCCATGAGAAAGCATACGAAAAATTAACAGAACTTAGGTTAGATATTATCGGTCATCTGAAAAAACTAAGTTTGGGATTCTTTAAAGAACATAATACAGGAGAGCTTACCAACATTGTCCAACATGATGTAGAACAAGTGGAAGTATATCTTGCTCATGGTCTCCCTGAAATAATGTCAGTTACACTTCTGCCTACCATTATTTTTGTAGCTATGATTTTTGTGGATTGGCGTCTTGCTCTTGGGATGATTGCCGGAGTTCCACTCATGTATTTGGTAAAAGTTCTTTCACAGAAAACAATGGATAAAAACTTTGCGATTTACTTCAATCATGAAAACAGAATGAGAGAAGAGCTAATGGAATATGTAAAAAATATTTCTGTGATTAAGGCTTTTGCTAAAGAAGAGGAAATTAGTGAAAGAACATTAAAAACGGCAAGAGAATATATTTACTGGGTTAAAAAGAGCATGGGGATGGTTACAATTCCAATGGGACTCATTGACATATTTATGGAAATTGGAGTGGTTATTGTCATGATTTTGGGAAGCATATTTCTTTATCATGGAAATATTACAACGCCTAATTTTATCCTTGCCATTATTTTATCGTCTGCTTTTACTGCTTCTATAAGTAAGACAGCTACATTGCAACATTTTTCTATTGTGTTTAAGGAAGCGTTAAAGGCGATAGGGAAAGTATTAACAGTTCCACTTCCAAACAAAAAGACAGAACAAGGTTTAGAATTTGGAAACATAGAATTTAAAGATGTGAATTTTGCATACGGAAAAGATAGCTTTGAGCTTAAAAATATCAATTTGAATTTTAAGAAAAATAGTTTGAACGCCTTTGTAGGAGCAAGCGGTTGTGGAAAGAGTACGGTATCTAATTTGCTTATGGGATTTTGGGATGCAGATGAAGGACAAATACTGATAAATGGAAAAGATATAAAAGAATATAGTCAAGAAAATATCTCAATGCTGATTGGTAGTGTGCAACAAGAAGTTATCCTTTTTGACTTAAGTATTTTTGAAAATATAGCAATTGGAAAACTAAATGCAACAAAAGAAGAAGTCATAGAAGCTGCTAAAAAAGCAAGATGCCATAATTTTATTTCAGCATTGCCAAATGGATATGAAACACGAGTAGGTGAAATGGGAGTTAAGTTATCCGGTGGAGAAAAACAAAGAATCTCTATAGCAAGAATGATACTGAAAAATGCACCGATTTTAATATTAGATGAAGCAATGGCGGCTGTTGATAGTGAAAATGAAAGACTTATCGGCGAAGCAATTGACGATTTAAGCAAGGATAAAACCATCATTACAATTGCTCATCATCTAAATACGATTAGAGATTCAGACCAAATTATTGTTATGGATAAGGGTGTTGTTCTTGATGCAGGAAGCCATGAAGAGCTGATGAAAAGATGTGATTTTTATAAGGATATGGTTGAAGCACAGAACAAGGTAGATAGATGGAATTTGAAAGAGGTGGTAACAGAAAATGTTTAGAGAAATGTTAAAACTACTTACAAAAACCGGCAAGAGAGATTTGATTATATCAAGTGTATTCTTTGCCCTTTATGGACTAAGCTCCATAGCCATGATTGTTATCGTATTTTCTATACTGTTCCAAATCTTTGATGGAACGAGCTTAGCAAGCCTATATAAATATTTTATTGCGATTGGATTACTTGTAGTCTTCAAAGGTATTTGTAACATGGTTGCGGATATGAAAAAGCATAGTGCAGGTTTTGATATTGTTCAGCAAATCAGAGAACGCATGATTATCAAATTAAAGAAATTCAGCTTGGGATTTTATACCAATGAAAGACTGGGCGAGATCAATACAATTTTACACAAAGATGTTGATAATATGTCCCTTGTTGTAGGACACATGTGGTCAAGAATGTTTGGTGATTTTTTGATAGGTGCAGTCGTATTTGTTGGTCTTGCAAGTATTGATTTAAAACTTGCTATTCTAATGGCTGTATCTGTTCCGATTGCACTTATCTTTCTATATCTGACAATTAAGCAATCTGAAAAAATAGAGAATCAGAATAACTCAGCACTTCTTGATATGGTTAGCCTATTTGTTGAATATGTGAGAGGAATACCTGTATTAAAGAGTTTTTCTAACAATAAGAGCTTGGATAATGAGCTTATGAATAAAACAAAGAAGTTTGGAGAAACAAGTAAATCAGCTTCAAGATTTAAGGCAAAACAATTATCTATATTTGGATTTTTACTGGATATTGGATATTTGGTTCTTTTAATTGCAGGAACAATATTTGTTGTAAAGGGAAATCTTGATGTACTTAATTTTATTATCTTTGCGGTAATTTCAAAAGAGTTTTATAAGCCGTTCGCTTCTATGGAACAACACTATATGTACTATGTTTCGGCGGTGGACAGTTATGAAAGACTTTCAAGAATTTTATATGCAGATGTAATACCGGATAAAGTGGATGGGATTGTTCCGAAAGATAATGATATAGCTTTTGAAAACATAGATTTTTCCTACGAAAAAGACGAATTTAAAATGGAAAACTTGAACTTTTCTATTGCTGAAAAGACAATGACAGCCTTAGTTGGAGAATCAGGTAGTGGAAAGACTACGATAACCAACTTGCTTTTAAGATTTTATGATGTGCATAAAGGGAAAATTACACTCGGAGGAACTGATATAAGGGATATTCCTTATGATGAGCTTTTAGATCGTATCAGCATTGTCATGCAGAATGTTCAACTGTTTGATAACACGATTGAAGAAAATATCAGAGTAGGTAAAAAAGGAGCAACGAAAGAAGAAATCATTGAAGCTGCAAAGAAAGCAAGGATACATGATTTCATTATGAGTTTACCAAAAGGTTATGAAACTGATATTGGAGAAAATGGTGGGATTTTATCAGGTGGACAAAGACAAAGAATATCTATTGCAAGAGCTTTTCTAAAGGATGCACCTATTTTAATTCTTGATGAAATGACAAGTAATGTTGATCCTGTAAATGAATCTTTGATACAAGATGCCATTACAGAACTTGCAAAAAATAGAACTGTACTTGTAGTGGCTCATCATTTAAAGACAATTCAAAAAGCTGACCAAATTCTCGTGTTTCAAAAAGGCAATTTACTTGAAAAAGGAAAGCATGGGGAACTTCTTGATAAAAATGGTTACTACACAAAATTATGGAAAGCTCAGTACGAGGTATAATCATGATTTTGTTAAAAGATGTTTCTTATGAATGGGAAGATGGGCGAACTGCTTTAAAAAATATCAATCTTGAAATTAAAAAAGGTGAATTTGTTTTGATTTCAGGGAAAAGTGGAAGCGGTAAAAGTACTCTTGGAAGTGTAATGAATGGTCTTATTCCGCATTATTACAAAGGCAAAATGCAAGGAGAAGTCTTTGCGTTCGGAAAAGATATAAGCAAATTATTACTTCATGAAATAGGGCATATTGTAGGGACTGTATTTCAAGATCCAAGAAGTCAGTTTTTTACGACAACTACAGATGAAGAAATAGCTTTTGGTCTTCAAACGATTTGTAAATCAAGAAAGGAAATCAAACAGAGAGTAGAAGAAGTATATGCAGAACTGGATATTGAGGAACTGAAAGGAAAATCTGTTTTTGAATTATCAAGCGGACAGAAACAAAAGATAGCTATTGCAAGCATCTATGCGATGAATCCGAAAGTTTTAATTTTAGATGAACCTTCAGCAAATTTGGATATGAAAGCAACATTTGATCTGTTTTTAATTTTGGAGAAATTAAAGAAAAACGGAACAACGGTTGTTCTAATTGAGCATCGTTTGTACTATGTAAAATCTTTATTTGACCGTTTTCTTTTGGTGAAAGATGGAGAGATTGCACAGGACTTGAGTCGGGAAGAAGTTATCCATCTTGAAGGGGAGTTTTGGGATGAAAATGGACTAAGAACTCTTGAATTAGAAGAATACAGGATAAGTGAGAAGAAAGATTCATATCAATTAAATGATAAAAGTATCAACGGAAAAGGCTTGAGATTTTGCTATCCGAACGTAGCTAAGGATGGAGAGAAACAAAACAAGTACATCTTAAATCATCTTGATTTCAATATGGAGTGTGGAAAAGCCTTTGGTCTTATTGGATTAAATGGTACTGGGAAAACTACTTTTGCAAGGGTAATTTCAGGACTTGAGAAGATAAAAGATGGAACAATATGGGCGGGAGAAGATAAGTCGCTTAATCATAAAGATTTAATGGATATGTCATATTTTGTCTTTCAAGATTCAGACTATCAGTTGTTTTCGGAAAGTGTACTTGATGAAATGCTACTTGGTATTTCAAGTAAAGATAAAAAAGAAAATACACAAAAGGCAAAGTTTATTTTGAATGTACTTGGCTTAGATAAATACGTTGATAAACATCCGTTTGCTTTATCAAGAGGAGAAAAACAAAGACTGACAATAGCTTGTGGAATGATGAAACAGGCAAAAGTTTTTATCTATGATGAACCAACATCAGGTTGTGATAAAGACTCAATGCTTTCGGTGGCAAAATTGATTGAAGAACAATTAAAAAATGGGACAACAGTTTTGGTAATAAGTCATGATTTTGAGTTTTTAGCAAACACAGTAAGCGAGCTGTGGGTAATGGGAGATGGAAAAATAGAAACTGTTTTGAATATGAGTGAAAGTAACAAATTTCTCATATTAGACAAGATGAGAGGAGGTAGTAAGCTTGGCAGATAGAAAAACCATTGATCCGAGAATAAAGCTTACTCTACTTCCAATTGTTGGATTTACGAGCTTTTTTATAAGCGATACAATTCTACTTTTTATTCTAATTGTTTTTGCCTTTTTTCTGTATGTATATAGCAGTATGTGGAAAAGGGCGTTACGCTTTATCTTGTTTTTTGTGCTTTTATACTGCATAGAGTTAGGGCTTAGCAAGTTTTCTGAAGCAAGTATCGTATTTGCAATATATATGTTTATTTACTTTGCATCAAGAATGACCTTAATTGCTATGTTTGGTGGATATATAACAAAGACTACAAGTGTAAGTGAAATGCTTGAAGCATTAAATAGAATGAAAGTACCAAGAAGCATTGGTATACCTTTTAGTGTTTTGCTTAGGTTTGTACCAACTATAAAAATAGAACTCAAGGCATTAAAAGAGAATATGAAGATTCGAGGAATTGTTACAAGTAGATTTTTCCCATTGCTACACCCAATTAAATACATTGAATATACACTTGTTCCGCTTTTAATGAGAATGATTAAGATTTCAGATGAATTGTCAGCTTCAGCACTCATTAGAGGACTTGATAGTGATGAGAACAGGGTAACATTAACGGAATTGCAGTTTAGATGTGCAGACTTAACTATTGGACTATTAGGAGCTTTTATGATTGCTCTTATGATAGTAATACAGAGAATTTATTAGGAGGACTTTTATGAAAAACAAATTAAATGGTCGTGATTTTATTACAATCGGAATTTTTAATGCAATTGGAATTGTCATATACATGGCAGTTGCATTTGCTATGGCAACAACAGTTATTGGAGGATTTATTGCTTCAGGAGTTAGCTTTATGGTAGCAGCCACCGTTTATATTCTTATGGCTGTGAAAGTTAAAAAGAAGGGCGTATTTACAATATCAGGAACGCTTCTTGGTTTAATTGCGTTGTCAGGAGGACATTTGCCTCATGCAGTCTTTGCTGTAATCGGTGGAATTATATGTGATTTGATTATAGGAAATTATGAGAGCAAGGGACGAATGATTATTGGATATGGGACATTTGCATTAGCAGATTTTTTAGGGACTGTAATTCCTGTGATTTTATTCGGAACTGCTTCTTTTGTGGAAAGAGCATCAAAATGGAAAATGAGCGAAGCACAAATAAATGAAGCATTATCTTATTTCAAAGTTTCGTGGGCAGTAGGCTTTGGTTTGACAACTTTTGTTCTTGCTTGCATAGGAGCATTCGTTGCAACAAAGATACTCAAAAAGCATTTTGAAAAAGCAGGAGTGATTTAATAATAAATTTACTTAGGAGGGAAAATAATGGAGGGATAATTATGTCAAAACTTATAGTTTCAGTTTTCACAGAACGATATAATTATCCTTTTTTATTCTTGGAATTGCTTACACATAGCAATAATACTTTGTCATAAACAACAAAATAGAAAATTATATAAGACATTAGTTTTTAAGTCGAGAGGACATTTTACGCCAAAGTGTAGAAGTCCTCCTTTTTTATTCTCAAAAAGCAAAACAGAGAACTTAAAAAAGGAGGATAACTAAGTGGCAAAGAAAGAATATTACCTTTATGTCAAAGGCAAAGCTGTACCTGTAAGCGAAGAAGTCTACAAAGCCTATTGGAAGATAACAGAGCATGAAAAGTATCTCCAAAGAAAAGATTGGAAGCATAATGTTATACCATTTTCGGCACTGGAACATGATGGACACTTTGTAGATAACATCATAGATGAAAAAATAGACTTAGAAAAAATTGTAGAGGTAAACATGCAAATTGAAGAACTTCATAGAGCATTAAATACTCTCACAAAAGAAGAAAGAGAGTTAATGGAAGCCATCTTCTACAAAGAAGAAAGTCTAAGGTCAATCAGCAGAAGAGAGAAAGTTACACATCAAGCAATCAGCGGGAGGAGGGATAGGATTTTAGAAAAACTGAGAAAGATTTTAGAAGATAAAATCTAAAAACTTGGAAAGGTTAAGTATCAAAAAAGGTGCCTAACCTTTCTTTATGGAAACAAGCAGATACCAAAACGGAGGAATTAAAAATGAAGAAAGAAAATACATTACAGGAAGTACAGGAACAAATTTCTGAACTTCAGGAAGAAAGAGAAAAGTGCGATGTAAAGCTGAAACAATTACAAAATCAAGGCAAAAAATTAGAAAAACTTGCAAATGAAAGAGAACGAAAAAGAAGAAATCATAGGCTCATACAAAGAGGCTTGATAGTAGAAAGAGTGGTTAAAAATCCTCTTATGTTTACCAATGAGGATATAGAAAAGTTGTTAAACATCTCTACTCACACAGAAGAATACAGACAAGCCTATGAAGAAATGATAAATGGGAAAGATATGGAAGATGAAATAATCATCGAGTAGACAGAATAAAAAACTTAGTTTTTTCAGAAGCTCCCTGCAAGGGCAAAAAGCTTCGCAGAACGAAAAGCACCCTTTAGGGTGTATAATTGCGCCCTTAGAAAAACTAAGGGATTTTAGCAAGTCTTTGAAAATCCAAAACTTAATAAAAACATACGGATAAAGCAGATAGGAAAAGATACAAAAAATAGCCTGTCTGTTTTTTCCTTTACCTGAAAACAAATAAAAAAATGAAAGGAGCTTAAAAGTGGCAGAAACATTTCACTTTAGTATTTCTATTATAAGCAGAGGTAAGAGTAAATCAGCAGTTGCAAGTGCAGCATATATCTCTTGTGAGAAAATCAAAAATGAATGGGACGGAGAAGTTCATGACTATCATAATAAAAAAGGACTTTTACATTCAGAAATCTTCTTGCCGGAGAATGTTCCTATAGCATTAAAAGATAGAACTACTTTATGGAACAGCGTTGAACTAAACGAGAAAGCAAGCAACGCACAGCTTGCAAGAAACTTCATTATTGCCTTACCGAAAGAATTATCCTTTGAAGAAAATAAGAAACTCATTACCGACTTCATACAAGAAAATTTTGTATCAAAAGGAATGATAGCAGACCTTGCAATCCATGATGAGAGTGATGAAGAAAATAATAATATCCATGCACATATTATGACTACCCTCAGACCAATCAATGAAAAAGGAGAGTGGCAGGCAAAAAGCAAAAAGGAATATGTAATTGATGAAAATGGAGAAAAGATAAAACTAAAAAGCGGGAACTACAAAACAAGAAAAGTAGAGCTGACAGACTGGAACAATAAAGGAAACGCAGAGAAATGGAGAGAGAATTTTGCAAGACTTTGTAATCAGTATTTAGAAAAAAATCATCAAGAAAAGAGAGTGGATCATCGTTCCTACAAAAGGCAAGGGATAGAAGAAATCCCAACCATTCACATGGGAGCAAGTGCCAGTGCCTTAGAGAAAAAAGGAATCGAAACCGACAAAGGAAACATCAACAGAGAAATAAAAAAACATAACTCTTTAGTAAAAGCTATCAAGAACAAGATAAAAGAAATCACTTCTTGGATAGACTCTTTACTTGGAAATCTACAAGCTAAATACGATGAGTATAAACAGACCCAAAAAGATGAACTGGAGAACAAAGCAGAACTCTTTAACCTCTATGAATACATCTCTATCTATAACGAAATACAGGGAGAAAAAACAAAAAATCTATCCTACTACGGACAGATAAAAAAAGGAAATGCAGACCTAAAGAGATTTGTAAAAGCAATCTACTATTTGAAAGATAATAATCTTCAAACCATAGCAGACCTACAAGAAAAAGTCATTGAACTGGCAAAGCAAAGTAAAAAGATAAGTGAAGATATTCAAAGCAAAACCCAAAGAATAAAGGAGTTAAATCGTTGCTTTATTTGTGCAGACATCATCAAAGAAAATAAGGCGGTATATCAGGAATATAAAGATAAAACTTTTCTTAAAGATAAATTTTACAATTCACATAAAGATGAAATTGAAAACTACAAAAAAGCAAGAAAGACTATAGAAAAATTTACTGGGACATCAGCTATAAAGTCGAGTGATTGGCAGAAAGAAATATCAAGCCTTGAAAATCAGATACAAGACTTAACCAAAAATAAATCTAAAGTACAAGACTAATTTAAGCAGATAGACCATATCAAATATGCAGTAAAGATTGTCAATGATGAGTATGGAATAGATTTATCCATAGAGATAGACAGGGCAATTAAGAGAGGAGATAAACCAAGTGTAATTGCACAACTGAAAAAATTTCAAGAGCAAGAGGAAAGAAAGGAACAGTACAAACAAAAAGCCAAGGAAAAGGCTAAAGAAAATTATAAAAATAAAGGGGAGGAAAGATAAAAATGGCAGACAACAGAAGATACTATTGGTTAAAATTGAAAGAAGATTTTTTTACAGATAAGAGAATCAAAAGGCTAAGAAAAATATCAGGAGGAGATACCTATACAATCATCTATCTTAAATTGCTTTTACTTAGCTTAAAAGATAGTGGAAAGCTGTATTATGATGGAGTAGAAACAGATTTTATCAAAGAGCTTGCCTTAACGATTGATGAAACGGAAGATGATGTAATGGTTACAGTAAATTATATTGTAGCACAAGGATTGATGGAGATAATCACAGAAAATGACGAGTATTTTTTAACAGAAATTCCAAGTCTAATAGGTTCAGAAACAGCTTCTACAAGGCGTTCAAGGAAATCAAGAGGACAAAAAGCGTTGCAATGCAACACTGGTGCAACATCTTGCAACCTTTTTCAACAAAACTGCAACGGAGATATAGAGATAGATAAAGAGATATATAGAGTTAGAAAAAGAAAAAATATCCCCCTCCTTTTACGGAGAATATAAAAATGTTTCCTTAACTGATGAAGAATATGGAAAATTAAAGGAAAACAGTAAATCAAAAGTATATACCTTTGAAGATTATGACAAGGGTGAACACTTGTAGACCTCGTATAAGACGGTGGAAAGGTGTTTTTAGAGCGTTAATGATAAAATAGGTACAGACTATAGCTAAGTGTAAAATAGGGCTTAAAATTGCAGTATGGAAAAAATATCGTATTTATGATAAAATGATAATGATATTGTAATAAACTCAGTTATAAGGAGAGGATATATAAATGCGAATTCAATTTACTGTAACCGATGAAGAACTTGAAATTTTAACTAAAAAAGCAATAGAGGGAGGGTTCCCAAGCATTACTGAATATTGCAAGTGTAGCAGTTTACAAGAAAATACAAGCTATGCTGACTTATATACTACCTTATTAAACAAAATTAGCTCTTTACCGAAAGGCAAAGAATTTGTTTTGAGAGAGTTAATCGCAACACCTCCGGCATTGATTGGCAGATGGTTTTACGAAAATGTAAATAAGAGACTTGTAAAAAATGTGGAACACATAGGAAAAGCTGAAGGTGGAGTAGAAAAATACAAAAAAATATAAGACTTATTCAAAAAGCTACGCAGTGCGTGGCGAATTGGAAAAGAATTTAGATAATGTTGGAGGTGCATTTAATGGCAGATGAAAACAGAGAAATTGTAGTGATAGATGAAACTACAATGAAAAGCAAGATTTACTATATACGAGGTCAAAAGGTTATGCTTGACTTTGAACTTGCTGAAATATATGGGTATGAAACAAAAACATTTAATCAGCAAGTTAAGAATAACATAGAAAAATTTGATGAAGATTTTAGATTTCAACTTACCAAAAATGAATGGGAATTTTTGAGGTCAAAATTTTTGACCTCAAAATCAGATGAAGGTTCAGGCGGTAGAAGATATATGCCTTATGCCTTTACAGAACAAGGTATTTATATGCTGATGACTGTATTAAGAGGAGAACTTGCTGTCAAGCAAAGCAAGGCTTTAATACGAATGTTTAAGCAGATGAAAGACTTTATAGTTGAAAACCAAGACTTTATCACTTCGAAAGAATTATTACAAATAGCAGTACAGACAAACCAAAATACAAAGGATATAGCAATAATAAACAATAAAATTAGTACTTTAGCTACAAAAGAAGATTTGAAAAAGGTGATGGATAATTTTATAGATCCAGACACTTACAAGCATTTCCTTTTAATGAATGGAGATAAGATTGAAGCAGATGTTGCTTATACAAAAATATATAAGTCTGCAAAGAAAAGCATTTATGTAATAGATAACTATATAGGCTTGAAAACCTTAGAATTATTAAGGGCTGCAAAAGACAATGTCGAAATTATAGTCTTTAGCGACAATGTGAAAAACAAGGATATGCTGACAAAAAATATCCTAAACGATTTTAGAAAAGATTACCCTAATATCAATCTGAAGATGAAAATTGCAGGTAAAAAGTATCACGATAGGTATATTGCCA
>NZ_KB906643.1 GCF_000381525.1 Peptostreptococcus anaerobius VPI 4330 = DSM 2949 | reverse complement strand
TATTTGTATTTATTCCAGATTTAAGTGCTGTTTCTTCGTAAGAATTTCCTGCTAATACTTTTGATACAAGCTTAAACTTTTCTTCTGCACTCCACTTTTTATTCTGTTCATTGTGTTTAAGGATTTCTTCTCCATGAAAATCTACAAGTTTGCTCCAATATCTAATTTTGTCTCTAAACGTACGAGGTTTAACACCTTCTGGTGTTTCCATCCACTTTCCTTGTTTGTATAGTTCTACGCATTCTTTTTTGAATTCATAACTATATCGCATAAAAATACCCTCCTTACTGGTTTGTCCAGTAAAGAGGGTACATATCAAAATTCACCACCCCTATTATTATAAATTTAATCTTCTACTATGCCTTAACCTTTGAAGGTAGGAACTTGCCTACTAGTCCAGCTACAGCAACTGGTATGATCCAGAAGAATCCAAATTCTCCACCTGGTAATGCGTTTAATTTTGCACCCATTGCCTGGATAGCTGCGTTATCTGCTAGTCCTGGAACTGCTGGAAGAGCTGACAATAATCCA
Organism: Peptostreptococcus anaerobius VPI 4330 = DSM 2949; assembly: GCF_000381525.1. Lineage (GTDB taxonomy): Bacteria > Bacillota > Clostridia > Peptostreptococcales > Peptostreptococcaceae > Peptostreptococcus > Peptostreptococcus anaerobius. Next base: position 16,689 of record NZ_KB906643.1, on the reverse strand, counting down.
AGTATAACTGAAACCCATATAGCAAACTTGAATATATTGTTGTTACTAATCTTGTCACTAAACAATCCAAGTATGATGTAAGTAACAACTGCTGGATATACAGTTAGTAGGATTGGCACTGCCATAGATATAATCTTATCTAGTCCTAGATTAGAAACTATAGCTGAGAATATACAAACAACTATAACTGTTCTTTCATATTTAAGCTTACCTCCTGTGATATCTCTGAAGTAGTTACCACAAGCTGAAGTAAGACCTATTGATGTAGTTAGACATGCAAGAGCAACTATTATTGCTAATATAACCTTACCTGGTCCACCAAGTATAGATTCTGTTATAGATATTATAAGAGCTGACTTACCAACTGTGTCATCGAACATTGGAGATACAGTAGCACCTAGGTATGAAAGACCACCATATACAAATGCTAGACCAGCAACTGCAACAATACCTGCGTATACTGTAGCTTTTACGAGTGAGCCTTGGTCTGTATATCCCTTTGCCTTAACAGAACTGATTATTATACCTGCAAATATACAAGAAGCCATTGCGTCCATCGTTTGATAACCATCATATATACCCCTTACAACAACATTGTCTACTAGTGTTCTCTCTAATGGAGTTCCAAGTGGGCTTATTATGCCCTTAACTATTAACACTGCAAGACATATTAGAAGTGCTGGAGTAAGGAACTGTCCAACTATATCTACAACCTTTGAAGGTTTGATTGTTAGGAATAATGTTATAGCAAAGAATATTATTGAAAATACCACAGGGCTAAAACTATCTCCAAACACTGGGTTGATACCAACTTCAAATGTAACAGCTGCTGTTCTAGGTATAGCTAGGAACGGTCCTATACATAGAATTGATGCTGTACCTATTACCAAACCAATCTTCTTACCAGCTCTACTATATAGGGCATCCAAATCTCCTCCTGTCCTAGTCATGGCTACAACACCAAGTAAAGCAAGTCCACCATCTGCAAATAGGAAGGCTATAAATCCTATGAACCACTTAGTACCATCAAGTACACCAAGGTATGGCGGGAAAACAAGATTTCCGGCTCCGAAAAACATTGCAAATAGTGCAAAACCGATAACTACGATGTCTTTCATCTTAATCTTCATTTTTTTAATCCTCCTTAAAAATTTTACATATTTATTAGTACAGTATTAGTATACAATCAATTTTCAGTATTGTCAAACAATTCTTTAAATTAGATTTTTGAATAACAAAGTGAAAATAAACAATATAATTCTCATAATAAGGTTTCTTACTTTAATATATTAAGGTCTTGTCGTAAGATCAATGTATTAGAGCAATAGTTTAAGAATTTTGTCCTTATATATTTAACCCAATTTTTCTGATGATTCTGTCTAATAAAACGTTTTGTTTAAATTTAATTGGGTATGTACCCGATATTATCCAAATTTAATACAAAAAAAATTTTATTTAGCCTGTTTTTGTCTATTCATTAACACTTATCCTGATTTTTTCCATTAAAGATTTTAATATATTAATCTATTCTATCAATAATGTCAATCTATTTTCCTGTTTTTATAAATAAAAATAGCCCCATCACACAGTTCAGGGGCTATTTTAAAGTCAAAACCTACTATTTACTTAATTAGTTTATTAAATATATTTTTTGTCCACCAAATTTAAACTATTTGTATATCTTCTCCTATTTTATCGACCTTAACTTTTGTATGGTCTTTGATCTGTCCACTGATTATGGCCTTTGCAAGTTTAGTTTCAAGATTAGAGTTTATGTATCTTTTAAGCGGTCTTGCACCATAAACTGGATCATAGGCTATATCAACTATAAAGTCTTTTGCCTCATCAGTTATATCAATTTCGATATCCCTCTCTTTAAGCTTTGATTTGATTGACTCAAAGAATATATCTATTATCTTCTTGACCTCTTCCTTCATCAAAGGCTTGAACATTATGATATCGTCGACCCTGTTCAAAAATTCAGGTTTGAACTTAAACTTCATTATATCCATTACACTCTTATAGACTGACTCATCTATATTGCCCTTAGACTCCAACAAGATATCGCTACCTATATTTGAAGTCATTATTATAAGAGTATTCTTAAAGTCTACTGTCTTACCCTTGTTGTCAGTTAACCTACCTTCGTCTAGTATTTGTAGGAACATATTGAATACATCATCATGAGCCTTTTCTATCTCGTCAAATAGGATTACTGAGTATGGCTTTCTCCTAACAGCCTCTGTAAGTTGTCCACCCTCTTCGTATCCTACATATCCTGGAGGTGGTCCAACTAGTCTTGATACACTGTGCTTTTCCATATACTCTGACATATCTAGTCTAATTATGCTGTCCTCTGAATCAAATAACTCTCTTGCTAGGGTCTTGGCAAGTTCTGTCTTACCTACACCTGTTGGACCTAGGAATATAAATGATCCAAGTGGTCTATTCTGGTCACTTAGTCCTGCCCTAGACCTCAATATAGCATCTGATACAGCCCTAACCGGTTCATCCTGACCTATGACTCTTTCATGGAGTTTGTCCTCTAGTCTTAATAGTTTTTCTTTTTCACTTTCAACTAGTTTCTTAATCGGTATACCAGTCCATTTAGATATTATATCAGCAATCTCTTCTTCAGTTACCTCTTGCTTTAATAGGCTGTATTCTTCATTGCTGTCTATATTTTCTTCTATCAGCCTTAACTCTTCCTCTAACTTAGGTATTTTACCATACTTCAACTCTGCAGCCTTGTTAAAATCACCCTCTCTTTCATACTTCTCAGCAAGGGCTTTAGCGTCATCTAGGTCCTGCTTGATGTCCTTGGCTCCTGTCAACCTAGACTTCTCCTTTTCGTATTTTGCAGTCATATCGTCATTTTCTTCTCTTAAAGTGACCAATTCTTTTTCAAGTTCTTCAAGTCTAGCCTTTGACTTGTCATCATTCTCTAACTTTAGGGCTTCTCTTTCTGTCTCTAATGTAAATAACCTTCTTCTTACAATATCAAGCTCAGTAGGTAATGAGTCTATCTCTGTTCTAATCATGGCACCAGCTTCGTCTATAAGGTCTATAGCCTTGTCAGGTAAGAACCTATCCTGTATATACCTATCTGATAACTTAGCAGCTGCAACTATCGCATTGTCATGTATTCTAATACCATGATGGATTTCAAATTTTTCCTTAAGACCTCTAAGTATAGATATTGTATCCTCTACACTCGGTTCGTCTACTATAACTGGTTGGAACCTTCTTTCAAGGGCCTTGTCTTTTTCTATATACTTTCTATATTCGTCAAATGTAGTTGCTCCTATACAATTTAGTTCCCCTCTTGCAAGCATTGGTTTTATTAGGTTACCTGCATCCACAGATCCTTCAGTCTTACCAGCACCTACAATTGTATGTATCTCGTCTATAAATAGTATTATCTTACCTTCAGACGCCTCTACTTCTTTAAGGACTGCCTTTAACCTCTCTTCAAACTCTCCCCTGTACTTGGCTCCTGCTATCAAAGAACCCATATCTAGAGAAAATACAATCTTATCCTTTAATCCCTCTGGAACATCGCCCTTTACAATTCTCTGGGCTAGACCCTCAACAATGGCTGTCTTACCAACACCTGGTTCACCAATAAGTACAGGGTTGTTCTTTGTTCTTCTGGATAATATTCTTATGGCTCTTCTAATCTCGTCATCCCTACCTATAACTGGGTCTAACTTGTTGTTCATAGCCCTCTTGACTAGGTTGGTACCGTATTTTAATAGGGCATCATATGTGCCCTCAGGGTCTTGACTATCAACCCTTTGGTTACCCCTGATTTCATGTAAAACAGCCAAGAAAGACTGCTTGTCTATCCTATATTTTTTTAATATTTTTCCTACATTTGATGTCGATAATCCCTTTGAAGATTCAAGATTTATCATAGCCAAGAAAAGATGCTCGACACTGATATATGAATCCTTGAATTCACCTGATATTTTTTCTGCCTCTATAAGGATCTTGTTTATCTTAACACTAGCTGTTACATTTACACCATCACCTGTAACCTTAGGTAATTTTGAGACTTCATCATCTATATCATTCTGGATACTAGTTCTGTCTATTCCCATCTTATCTATTATACTACCTATTAGCCCATCCTCCTGGACCATCAAGGCTGACAGTAGATGAATTGGCTCTAACTGCTGGTTGTTATTGCTTACTGCTATGTTAAAGGCTTCGTTTAAAGCATTTTGTACTCTTAATGTCATTTTATCTGCGTTCATTTATTCATTCCTCCTAATAATTATTGACCTACTAAGGTCTAACAAACTGTCTATTAGGGACTCTCCTATAGACGAATTGTACATGAGATTTAGGTCTATACTCTCATCCAAATTTGTGAATTTTACCTTATCTTGGTTTATAGGACAAAATACCAAGTCCTTGTCTATAAGCACTTTTTGACCTATGCCTACATTACTACACATATTCAAAAACTCTTGTCTATAGGATAAGACATATGCTCTTTTAATATCACTGTAGCTATAATCCAAGACAGAATTATAAAGATCTTGTAGCCATGTGTTTAGCTGCCTATACTTTTCTTGATCTTCATAAATTGATATTTCCTCATATACATAACCGCCAAACAAGGGGTGGACATTGTCCCTCAATCTTCTAATATATTTGTAGGGTAGGCTAATATCTATTGTCCAATATATATGATTTGCCCTGTTTAGACTTATTTTAGTGTCTATTTCAGCCTTATTCTTCCTTGTCAAATCTGCATTAGCCCTAGCATCCAAATCTACATTGCTCTTAGTATCCAAATCTGCATTGCTCTTAGCGTCCAACAAAGAGCATACAAAATCGTCAATACTTATGGTCATTAGATTTTTTTCGAACAGCTCGTCAAACCACTTCATTATATTCCTATCTAAATTTATGGACATCTACATCACTCTCCTTCCCTCAATTTATCTTCTATTTTGTTGTAGTCTTTAATCAATTTATCTCTTTCATATTTTGACCCCCTATATGACACCAGGGGATTTATCATATACACTCCATTTCTTTCCTTCTTCATAAAATCACCCTTTCTAAATTCAGTGATTGCCAGTGAAAGGCTCGTCTTTGGATAATCTAGGTCTTTTGCTAAATCTTCAAGTCTAGCATTGATCTTATTGTTTTTATCCATCATTTCTATCATCCTAAAAGGTATCAAGGCCTTTTTAGAATATATTTTATCTACTGATTTGATAAAATTTGAGGGGGATATATTCAAAAACCTTTCATTTTTCTTCCTAATTGTAACTTGCTGACTCTTAGTTTCTTCTATATCGTTCAATATTCTTTGAGTATTCTCAATCTTAAACATATGTACCCCCTTTCTAATGCTTATCTTACTGATATAATAAGCCTAATTTTATATCGTGTCAAGACAGACAAGGTATATTATTTAGCAAAATACTAAATTTTTATTATGCATTATATATAATTTTTGTTTTTGCTATGGCTTATAATACTGGGTCTTTGCTTTATTTTTCAAAAAAAAATAATATTTTTTATCTATCCGTTAAAAATGCCATGATTTAAGCTATACATATGCTTTTTATGCTATAATTTTATAGTAAATATATAGGTTGTATACCATAAGTCTTCAATAAGGCTCTTATCATGACCTATAGGATTACTCAATTAGATTTAATTATAAGAATGGATGTGAGTATATGCTTAATAAAAGTGATAATAATAGAAAAAAGTTAATTTCAATATTGGGTTCAACTGGCTCAATCGGTACTCAAACACTCGATGTTGTAAGAAAAAAACCAGACTTGTTTGAGGTTGAAGGTATATCCACAAATAAAAACCTAGACCTTTTTATAGATCAAATAAAGGAGTTTAGACCATCTATAGCAACTATTTTCGACAAGGATGCCTATGAAAGGTTCCAAGTTATAAAGACCATAGACCAGGACCTAATAGGTATAGAGGTCTACCAAGGTCTTGAAGGACTGATTAAAATAGCATCTTCAAAATCTATAGATACGCTTGTAACTGCTGTAGTAGGAATGATAGGTCTAGTACCTACAATGGAAGCTATCAAAAACTCTACAGATATAGCTTTGGCAAACAAGGAAACATTGGTTACAGCAGGTAAACTAGTCATGGAAGCCGCAAAGAAGTATGGTTCTAAAATACTTCCAGTTGACTCAGAACACAGTGCCATTTTCCAATGCCTAAATGGTGAAGAAAACAATAAAATTGATAAAATTCTTTTAACTGCATCAGGTGGTCCTTTTAGGGGTAAATCAAAAGAAGACCTTATAAATGTCAAAAAAGAAGATGCCCTTAAACACCCAAATTGGACAATGGGACAAAAAATAACTATAGACTCTTCTACCCTTATGAATAAAGGTTTAGAAGTTATAGAAGCAAGGTGGTTATTTGATGTAGATGCCAAGGACATAGTTGTACACGTCCACCCTCAGAGTATAGTCCACTCAATGGTTCAATTCAAAGACTCAAGTGTTATTGCCCAACTAGGTTGCCCTGATATGAGAGTTCCTATCCAGTATGCACTTACCTATCCAAATAGGTTGGATAGCGATTTTGAAAGACTTGACTTATTTGAAGTGGCAAGCCTGAGCTTTGAAAAGCCAGACCTTGAAGTATTCCCTTGCCTGAGACTGGCCTATGAAGCCCTAGAACATGGTGGTACTGATTGCGCAGTCCTAAACTCTGCCAACGAGGTGCTTGTTGATATGTTCCTAAAAGACAAAATCGGCTACTACGATATACCTAAGTATATTGATATGGCAATCAAAAGCCACAAATATATAGCTAATCCAAGTCTAGAAGATATCTTAGATATAGACCTATGGACTAGAGTCTATCTAAATGGTATACTAGCATAATAACAAATATAAATAATTTAAAAATTGAGGAAGGTGAAATATGAACATACTAGTAGCACTCTTAGTTTTTGGATTTATAGTATTTTTCCACGAACTAGGACACTTTTACTTCGCTAAAAGAGCTGGAGTAACAATACACGAATTCTCTATAGGCATGGGGCCTACAATATATGAGAAAGAAAAAGAAGGAATAAAATACTCTCTTAGACTACTTCCTATAGGTGGTTTCGTAGCTATGGAGGGTGAAGACGAAGAATCAGATGACCCAAATTCTTTTGAAAAGAAAACAATCGTAGAAAGGCTCAAGACTATACTGGCAGGACCGATAGCCAATATTGTTCTTTGTATACTGCTACTCCTACCTGTGTATGCTGTCATGGGTACTCCATCTAACTATGTTGATCAAGTACCTAAAAATATGCCAGCCTATACTAGTGGTATAAGAAAGGATGACCAGATTATAAGCCTTGATGGCAAGAAGGTTGACTCATTCGAAGACTTGACAAAGATTGTCAACCAATCAAAGGGAAGGGAAATGAAGCTTGAATACAAGAGAAATCAGAAATTGATGTCTACAAATATCAAGCCTATTTCAAACCAGGGAAGATACCAAATAGGTGTCACTTCTCAATACAAAAAGAACAATCCTCTTGCCATAGTAAAGTACTCTTTCACTACTACCTATAGTGTTGGAAAGGGTATGTTAGAATTTTTATGGAAGCTTGTAACCGGACAGTTGTCTAATAAAATAGTAGACTCGCTATCAGGTCCTGTAGGTGTAATAAATATGGTATCAAATGCCGCCACAAATGGTTTTGTCAATGTATTGTACTTGACTGCCATAATAAGTTTAAACATAGGCATCATGAACCTACTCCCTATACCAGCCCTAGACGGTTGGAGAATCTTGATACTCCTACTTGAGGCCCTTAGGAAGGGTAAAAAGCTTCCAGCCAAGGTAGAAGGATACATAAATGCAGGTGGACTTGTCTTCCTACTTAGCTTTATGCTATTTATAACATACAAGGATATTTTAAGGATATTCTTCAAATAAAAAAATTGGTCATCTATGGATAACTTGGGTATATTACTTATTGTTGTCGTATAGATGACCAAACTTTTATCAAGATATATATGTAATATAGAAAGGAATATGTTATGACATATACAAGAAGAAAAACTAGAGTTGTAAATATAGGCTCTATTAAAATAGGTGGAGATAATCCAATCGCAGTCCAGTCAATGACTACTAGCGATACAAGAGACCCTCAGGCTACAATAGACCAGATACTAGCCCTTGAGGAAGTAGGATGCGACATAGTGAGAATAGCCGTACCAGACCTAACTGCTGCCAAGGCAATAGGAACTATAAAGGCTGCTACAAATATACCTATAGTTGCAGACATACACTTTAACTATAGACTAGCCCTTGAAGCTGTTGAGCAAGGTATAGACGCAATACGTATCAATCCTGGTAACATTGGTGATATAGATAGGACAAAGGCAGTTGTTGATGCATGTAAAGCCAAAAATATACCTATTAGGATAGGCGTAAATGGCGGTTCACTAGAAAAATCAATACTTGAAAAATACGGTCATGCTTGTCCAGAGGCCATGGTAGAATCTGCCCTAGGTCATATAAAAATTCTAGAGGACCTAGATTTTCATGATATAGTTATCTCCCTAAAAAATTCTGATATTAGAAAGTCTGTTGAAGCCTATAGGTTGATGTCAGAAAAGGTTGACTATCCACTACACTTGGGTATCACAGAATCAGGAGGAGTTGAAAAGGGAACTATAAAGTCTTCAATAGGTGTTGGAAGTCTATTGGTAGATGGTATAGGTGACACAATCAGGATATCACTTACAGGAGATCCAAGAGAGGAAATCAAGGTAGGAAAGCAGATCCTAAGAAGTATCGGCCTATTAAATGACAAGATAAAGATTGTATCATGCCCAACATGTGGTAGGTGTAATATAGACCTTATCAAGTTTGCAGGTCAGATAGAAAAAGAAATCGAAGACATAGAAAAAGATATCACAGTTGCAGTCATGGGTTGTGCAGTAAATGGCCCAGGTGAAGCAAGAGAAGCAGATATAGGAGTTGCCGGTGGAGACGGAATGGGACTTCTCTTCAAAAAAGGAGAGATTGTAAAAAGAATTCCTGAGGATGAGATTGTTAGTACCCTTCTCGAAGAAATAGATAAATTATAAATGGGGATTTTAAGATCTTCTATTTGCAATATAAAGTAGTATTTCAAGTACATCAATACTAACTTAAGCGTTAAAAACGACCTAGCCTGCATGAGCAGGCATTGAGTTTTTAGCGAAAGTAGTATATGATGTACTAAATACTATGAACAATTGCATAAGAAGACTTAAAGTCCCCATTTAAAAAATACATAATTAAAAATATATAAGTTAATTAAACCTAGCTAACTGGTCTAATTCAAATGTCCACTGAGGTGTCTTTAGTTTACCCATTTCCTTGACTTCTTTTAGTGAGTACCAAGGTCCTATTTCATCATTGTTTTTATTTACTAATATCTGTGGTTGCTGGGCTGGCATATATGACTGAGCCAGCATAAAAGCCTTATCTCCCCTTGAGTTTTCAGCCATATCAACTACTGTTATGGCGTGTCCCACCCTCTTAGAGCCAGGTGTTCCATCTTTTAGGAATATATCTCCAACTCTTATATCATCAATCTTAACCTTTTTTGTATCCTCTACTAGGGATATTGTCGATGAGTATATATAGACAGTATCCATAAATTTCTTGTACACTTTGGCATCGGACGATTTTTCACCCATCAGGAAGTACTCTCCCGTCTCCGGGTCTACCCTGTAGCCTTTTGTGTACTTATCAAAGTCGGCTATACCCTTGCCTACAAAATGGAATTTCATCTTGTCATATCTGCCTATAGAATATAGGTAATCTCCCCTAAACTTATAGCATGAATCTGCACAATGAAGTATATTTTTGCCTTCTAAATCTACATCGAATACTGCATCATAGACCCCCTCAGACTTTTTGGGCTTTCCATTATAGTATATAGATTTTTGTCCATAAGGCTTGAGCTTTTCATTTCTTACAAAATTTGTAAATGTATACTTATCTGCCTTGACTCTCTTATAGCCCTTAGGAGGATTATATCTCTTTTCTATGGTATCTCCGTCCTTATTGACAAGTTCCGGATTGACACCTATAGTTTTACCCTTATCCGTTCTGTTTTCTTTCTTTGTCTGTGAATCACCCGAATCCTTGTCGAGTTTCTTGGTACAAGACGCTAGTGAAAATACTAATGTTAAAGTTAAAATACTTACAACAAGCTTTTTATTATACATATATCCTCCATATTCTAGCCTATACAGCAAATAATGATAGTATTAGATAAACATAAGGCGCTACTAATAATACACTGTCAAACCTGTCAAGTATGCCTCCATGACCCGGTATAAGTCTGCCAAAGTCCTTGATACCAACATATCTCTTGATAGATGATGCTATCAAGTCTCCCATCTGGGCTACTGCGCTACCCAACAAGCCCACAAGGAATATAGGACCTATCTGCAACTTGAAGATCAAGCCAAATAAGACACTAAATACCACACTAGCGACAACACCACCCATGCTGCCCTCTATTGTCTTCTTAGGGCTAACTGATGGTATTAGTTTATGGCTACCAAATCTCCTACCTATAAAGTAAGCGAATATATCAGTTGCAAATGAAATTATAAATATCAGCCATACATACAAGTATCCCTTCTCGCCCATATCAAACAATCTGATAATATAGTTAAAGCATAGGCACACATAGAAAATACCTGAAAAAGTAATTATAAGGTCCATTACATCTGCCCTATGTAGAAGTACATACACTATCCCTATTACAAATGTCAAATACATTCCTACAGCATAGGATTCCTTATTCCATGAAAATATATTTATCAAAAATACCATAATTGCATACAGGTAACCCAGTTCCTTGATTGGACTATGACCTATATTATTAAAGGCTGTGTAAAATTCGTGTAGTCCTATAGCCATGACAACTAGCCCTATACAATATAATGGGCCCCCACCTACATACAAAAATACCAGCAAGGGTAACATAATTAAAGATGAAATTATTCTTTGTTTCATAAAAACCACCCCTATTTCACATTTCCAAATCTTCTATCTCTTGCCTGATAATTGTATATTGCCTCTTGAAGTGCCTCTTCATCAAAATCAGGCCAATGCTTGTCTGTAAAATAAAACTCTGAATATGCAACTTCCCACAATAAGAAGTTTGATAGTCTCTGTTCACCACTAGTCCTGATGACAAGGTCTGGGTCTACTATATTCCTTGTAGACATGGAACTTGATATCATCTCATCATCAATATCATCAATGCTTATCTTACCTTCCTCAACCATCTTAGCTATTCTTGTCACTGCAGATTTGATGTCTGCCCTAGAACCATAATTAAGGGCTAACGATAATACTAGTCCAGTGTTGTCCTTTGTCTCATCAATAGACTTATTTAACTCATCTATGCAAGCCTGTGGTAGTTTAGATATATCACCAATTGTCAATATCTTTACATTGTTCTTGTGAAGTTCAGCCAGTTCCTTTCTAAGGTAAGAAACTAGTAGGCTCATTAAGGCATTTACCTCATCTGCTGGTCTCTTCCAATTTTCTGTTGAAAAAGCGTATAGGGTAAGGTATTTTACTCCTAGTCTAGAGCATTCCTTGACTACCTTCCTGATAGTTTCGACTCCCATCTTGTGACCATATGTCCTAGGCATCATCCTTGATTTTGCCCATCTACCATTACCATCCATTATAATTGCTATATGCTTAGGGACTCTTCCCAAATCTATATCATAGTATAAATTTTCCATACATTCCTCCGATCCTTTATTTAAAGATATTCTTATAATTATTATACCATAGTATAGCACTATGGTATATAGAAAGAAGGCACGGTATCTCCTATTACCTAAATGTCAAAAATAAAAAAGACCTCTATTGATGATACTCCACCTCAAAATAGGATTTTGAGTGAACATAAAATAAAGGTCCTTTTTATTGTTCTAAAAACAAATACTATACTTCTTATACAGATAGTATATCTTTTTCTTTTTCGTCTGTTAACTGGTCTATAACCTTGATGTACTTGTCAGTCATTTTCTGAACTTCGTCAGTTGCCTTTTTTGCATCATCTTCTGTAAGTTCAGCAGCCTTTTCCATCTTCTTGATCTTATCGTTGGCATCTCTTCTTTCGTTTCTAATCCTTACCTTGAAAGATTCAGAAGCCTTGTTAGCCTTCTTAGCAAGTTCTTTTCTTCTTTCTTCTGTTAACTGTGGTACAGTAAGTCTGATAACAGAACCATCATTTGATGGAGCTATACCAATATCAGAATCACTTATAGCCTTTTCTATAGCATGGATTACTGACTTGTCCCATGGTGTTATTGTCAGTACTCTACCTTCTGATACTGCAACGGCAGCCATCTGGTTTACTGGTGTTGGTGTTCCATAGTAGTCCACTCTTACCTTATCTAGCATTGAAGCATTAGCTCTACCAGCTCTGATTGTTCCAAACTCAAACTTTAAAGCTTCAATCGTTTTTTCCATTTGTTCTTCTAATTCTACATGAAGATCTAATTTCATAAGTCTCCTCCTAAAAATTAAATATGTGAGCTGGTTCTTTACATATGTAAGTACAGCCCGCTAAAATATTTTCTTACTACTATTCTACTATAGTTCCCATATTTTCGCCATACACAACTTTGATAATATTTTCTGTAGATAGCTCAAATACCTTGATTACGATATTATTGTCCATACATAATGAAGTTGCTGTTGAGTCCATTACCTTTAGTTCTCTGTTAATAACTTCCATATAAGTTAGGTGAGTAAACTTCTTAGCATCTGGATGAACCTTAGGGTCCTTGTCGTATACAGCATCGACATTCTTAGCAAGAAGGATAACTTCTGCTTCCATCTCTGCCGCTCTAAGGGCAGCTGCTGTATCAGTTGAGAAATAAGGGTTACCAGTACCTGCACCAAATATTACTACTCTACCCTTTTCAAGGTGTCTTACTGCTCTTCTTCTGATATATGGTTCTGCAACCTTGTTCATTTCTATACCAGTCTGAACTCTTGTTGGAACGTCAAGACTTTCTAGAGAATCCTGTAGTGCCATTGCATTCATAACTGTTGCCAACATTCCTATATAGTCGGCTGTTGTCCTATCCATTCCTTCGCTAGTACGACCTCTCCAGAAGTTACCACCGCCTACTACAACGGCTATCTCTACTCCAGATTCAACTAGTTCCTTTATCCCCAATGATATATCCTTTAATACATCATTATTGATACCAAATCCAGTACCACCAGATAGGGCTTCTCCACTTATTTTTAATAGCACTCTCTTGTACATTGGCTCTTGTGTCATTTCTATTCCTCCTAACAAAATCTTCAAAAAAAGAGAACACCAGAAGTGTCCTCTTTAATTACAATTACTTCATCTGCTTAGCTACTTCTTCAGCAAAGTTTTCTTCTTTCTTTTCTATACCTTCACCAACTTCATATCTTAACATACCAGCTACCTTGATATCTGCTCCAACTTCCTTAGCAACCTTAGCAACTAGCTTAGATATAGTAAGTTCTGAATCCTTTACGAATACCTGGTCTAATAGACAAACTTCCTTTAGTTCCTTGTTTAATCTACCAACAACCATCTTTTCTACTATGTTAGCTGGCTTACCTTCGTTAAGAGCCTGCTGAGTAAGAACTTCTGTTTCATGAGCTATGTAATCCTTGTCTACATCGTCTCTTGATATATACTTAGGGTTCATAGCAGCAACCTGCATAGCTATATCTCTACCAAGAGCTACAACCTTTTCGTCGTTTGCTGATGTTTCTAACTGAACTAGAACACCTATCTTTCCACCACCGTGGATATATCCTACTACCTTACCATCAACTGATAACTTAGCAAATCTTCTAACGTCTATCTTTTCACCTATTGTAGCTATTCTATCGTTTAGTACATCCTGAAGTGCCTTTCCTTCCTTGTGGTTAGCAGCAAGAAGAGCTGGAACATCAGCATAGTCTCCTTCAAGTACCATCTGAGCAACATCCTTTACAAAGTCCTTGAAATCCTGGTTCTTTGCAACGAAGTCTGTTTCAGAGTTAACTTCTACTATAGATGCAGCATTTCCTTCTGCATTCATTTCTATATTTACAAGACCTTCAGCAGCGATTCTGTCTGCCTTCTTAGCAGCCTTAGAAAGTCCCTTTTCTCTTAATAGGTCTATTGCTTTTTCCATGTTACCATCAGCTTCAGTAAGTGCCTTCTTACAGTCCATCATACCTGCGCCTGTAGTTTCTCTCAATTCTTTTACCATCTGAGCAGTTATAGCCATTGTAAAATCCTCCTAAAAATTTTGTTATTTTATTATAATTTTGTCTTGAACTATTTATATAGTTCATTTATTAATCATATGGGAATTCTCCCATTCATTCACAAAATGGTAAGGGCAAGGCCCTTACCATAAGCTTTCATATTAATGCTCGAATAGAATTATTCTGCAGCAGTTTCAGTTTCTACAACTTCTGCTTCAACTTCTTCTGCAGCTACATCATCAGCACCCTGTCTAGCTTCGATAACAGCATTTGCCATAGCACCAGTTATTAGCTTTATAGCTCTTATTGCATCATCGTTTGCTGGTATTGGATAGTCGATTTCTTCTGGATCACAGTTTGTATCAACTGTACCTATTACTGGTATTCCCAATCTATGAGCTTCCTGTATAGCTATATTTTCTTTTCTTGGGTCTATAACGAACATAGCAGCTGGTAGTTCAGGCATATCCTTAATACCACCTAAGAATTTTTCTAGCTTTTCTTTTTCAGCTCTTAGCTTGATTACTTCCTTCTTTGGAAGAACGTCGAATGTTCCGTCGTTTTCCATAGCTTCAAGTTCTCTAAGCTTCTGAATTCTAGTCTTTATAGTCTTGTGGTTTGTTAACATACCACCTAGCCATCTTTCGTTTACATAGTACATTCCACATCTCTGAGCTTCATCCTTGATAGCTTCCTGAGCCTGCTTCTTAGTACCTACGAATAGGATTGGCTTACCAGTTTCTGCGATTTCCTGCATATACTTGTATGCTTCATCAACCTTCTTTACTGTCTTCTGTAGGTCGATTATATATATTCCATTTCTTTCTGTGAATATATACTTCGCCATCTTTGGGTTCCATCTTCTAGTCTGGTGACCGAAGTGTACACCAGCTTCTAGTAACTGCTTCATTGAAATTACTGACATTAATTTTTCCTCCTTGGTTTTTACTTCCAGCACGATCTACTTCCTAAAAAACCTCTTTGGCACCTTCTAAGAATCCCGTTGCTGTGTTTAATTATATTTTTATGCCCGGTGGAATACACCACCAAAACCATTAAAGCGAATAAATCCGCACTAATGACCTCTATCATTGTATCACTAACCTAATATCTATGTCAATACTAAATATACCTCAAAGCCATTATTATCACAGTTGCCAACATTACAACTATTAGAGCAAGTGATACGGCCTTAGCAAGAGTCGCTCCTTTCTTATGAGACTTCTTACTGATGTCTTTTAAAGACCTGTCTATAGTCTTGTATTTTTGTTTTTCTAAGGCTTCTTCAATATCCTTTAGGTATATTTGCTTAGTCTTGTAAAAGTCTTCTGGATTTACTCTACCTGTCTTATGTAGGACTGCCTCAAGTTCCGGTTTTAATTCCTCTTCTATATCCTTTATTGTAATTTTTGATGTCTTATACATAAAATTACTCAAACTAAGGAGCAACTCGTTGTAGTCCTTGTAGCATAAGTTGTCATTTCTCTCTAATAATTTCTTTATAATCTCAACAAAATCATAGTTTTGATCATTAAGATTAACCTTAGACCAAATAACTCCCCTATCGACAACCTTCATCAACTGCTTCTCTGTATGTGCTTCTGAAAAAGGGAACTTCTTAAAAGTAGCCTCATAAAGAATGACCCCCAAACAGTATAGGTCAGTTTTTATGTCTGTAAAGTCTATAGACAGCTGAGATGGCGAAAGGTACTTCAAGTTACCTGAACACCTAATATTTGTCCCCCTATTTGCCTCAGTAAAGCCAAAGTCAGCTATTTTAATAGCATACCTATCATCTACAAGTATATCGTTTGGCTTAAGTGAACCATGGTGTTTGCCAATGCTATTGTAGGCCTGTAGGGCTTTGACAATCTGGTTGGATATTCTTATTAGGGCATCCATGTGTAGGTAGGCCCCCCTAGTAAGAGTAGCCAGGGACACACCCTTGAAATCCTCATATACTATATAATATAACAAGTTGTCTATTGTCCTATGAACACCTACATCTATAATGTTTAGTATATATGGACAGCCAAGCTCATTTAATATCATACTTTCATCTATAAGGTTGGGTATAAAGTCTGGACTAATATACCTGTTGTTTTCAATTATTTTAATCTTTACATTTATGTTTTTTTCAGAGTCATATGCATTGTAGAGTTTATTTTCTTCAATATATACTGGCTTATCTGTTATCTCATATCTATTGCCTATAAATATCACGCCTATTCCCCCCTGAATATTTAAATTTACTAAATAAAAAGTCGATAAAAAATATCAATTTTTGTCTCGACTGGTCGCTACACCCTGTAGCCTTATCAATATTATCCCTATAATAAATATATACTTATAATTTTACCACAAAGAAACTTTTCTTTCTATCCTAAATCTTCTATT
>NZ_KB906642.1 GCF_000381525.1 Peptostreptococcus anaerobius VPI 4330 = DSM 2949 | reverse complement strand
CCCACGCGTTACTCACCCGTCCGCCGCTCATCTTTCATTAATGCAAGCATCAAATCAGACGCGCTCGACTTGCATGTGTTAGGCACGCCGCCAGCGTTCATCCTGAGCCAGGATCAAACTCTCATAAAAAAATTTGTTCTCGCTCAGACTATTGTTATCTCTAAAATATCTGGCTTGGTTTGTTTGTGGTTTAAATCAAGTAAGTTTCCTTACATGGTTTAAACGATTAATCAATTGTCACTATGTGACTTTTGAATTAACCTGCTGTTCAATTTTCAAAGTTCATATTCATTTGTCGTCTCAGCTGACGACTTATTAATAATAACATATTCATTTCATAATGTCAATATGTTTTTTAAAGTTTTTTAAAGTTTTCCAACCGATACATCGGCACTCTGAAAAATCTTTTCTAAAAGCAAACTTGCTTCTTAACTTTTTAATATCACCGTGTATTACAGTCCTTATATACACTGTATCTCTCAGCGACAAGTAATACTATACACTCTTTTTATATAAAGGTCAATAGTTTTTTACTAGTTTTTTTGCATATACAAATTGTAGATATATTTAAAATTTTCTAACTTTATTTTTAGATAAAAATTCTATTGAACTTTACATATTTGAATGTTATTATAAATATGAAAACTATAGATAATAATTATTAATAGGAAATGATTATTATCATGATTAATATTGTATACAATAAACAGTATACATTTTATATATCTCGCTACATATTTATATAGATATTAGCTATGCTATCTATTCATCTTATGTAAATTATATAGAATCCCTTTTATATTTGTAAAAGTGTAGCTTTACATCCTTTTATATTTGTAAAAGTATAACTTTGCATTTATAGGTATACCCTGCATATTATTCTTTTCAGATGACAAATAGCTTGCTATATGGCGATTAGAGATTGCCTGAAAATAAGACTTTAAGAGTCTTACATGATAAACAACTTAGTTTATACTAGTTGCCAAGGTAAAATAACTTCTCTATACACAAACTTGGCAATTTAATATAAAACCACAACAAACACACTAATATACTTTTATTTAAGGAGGTTATTATTATGACTGCTTGGAAAGATTTTAAAAAAGGAAACTGGTCTGAAAACATTGATGTACTAGACTTCATCAACCTAAACTACTCTCAGTACGAAGGTGACGCTGAATTCTTGGAAGGGCCTACTGAAAACACAAAGAAACTTTGGGATGAATTAACATTCCTATTTAAAAAAGAAAGAGATAATGGTGGCACTCTTGATGTAGACGTGGATACAATATCAGGTATCGATGCCTATGCTCCAGGATATATAGATAAGGACCTAGAAAAAATCGTTGGTCTACAGACAGATGCTCCTCTTAAGAGAGCTATAATGCCTTATGGTGGTATAAGAATGGTAGAAAATTCTTGTGACGCTTATGGATTCAAGCTAAATCCAGAAATCAAAGAAATCTTCACTAAATATAGAAAGACTCACAACCAGGGTGTGTTCGATGTATATACTGAAGAAATGAGGAATGCAAGAAAAGCTGGTATCATAACAGGTCTTCCAGATGCCTATGGTAGAGGTAGAATCATAGGAGACTACAGAAGAGTTGCCCTATATGGTGTAGACTTCCTAATAGAAAAGAAGAAGGAAGAAAAATTATCTCTTGCCAATGAACCTATGACAGAAGATACAATTAGACTAAGAGAAGAAATTGCAGAACAGATATTAGCCCTTAATAAGCTAAAGAATATGGCAAACTCATACGGAATAGATATTTCTGGCCCTGCGACAAATGCACAGGAAGCAGTTCAGTGGCTATACTTTGCTTACCTTGCAGCTATAAAGGACCAGAACGGTGCTGCCATGTCAATCGGTAGAACTTCTACATTCCTAGATATCTACATTGAAAGAGACCTAGCAAATGGTACTATTACTGAAAAGGAAGCCCAGGAGCTAATCGACCACTACGTAATGAAGTTAAGACTTGTAAAGTTCCTTAGGACTCCAGAATACAATGACCTATTCTCAGGAGACCCAACTTGGGTAACAGAATCAATAGCAGGTATGAACTCTGATGGTAGATCTTGGGTAACTAAGAACTCATTCAGAATCCTAAATACCCTATACAACATAGGACCTTCACCAGAACCAAACCTAACAGTACTTTGGTCTACAAAGTTACCACAGGGATTCAAGGACTTCTGCTCAAAGGTATCAATAGACACTAGTTCAGTCCAGTACGAAAACGACGACCTAATGCAGGACTTCACAGGAGACGACTACGGTATAGCTTGTTGTGTATCTGCCATGAGACTTGGAAAGCAGATGCAGTTCTTCGGAGCAAGAGTCAACCTAGCTAAGACACTACTATACTCTATCAACGGTGGTATAGACGAAAAGTCAGGAGTCCAAGTAGGACCAGCACAGGCACCACTAAAGGACGAAGTGCTAGACTATGAAACAGTTAGAGCTAGATTTGAAGAATATTCAGAATGGCTAGCTGGCCTATACGTAAACACACTAAATGTAATCCACTACATGCATGACAAGTATTCATACGAGTCACTAGAAATGGCCCTTCACGACAAGGACGTATTTAGGACAATGGCTTGTGGTATAGCAGGATTATCAGTGTGCGCTGACTCACTTTCAGCTATCAAGTACGCTAAGGTTAAGCCAATCAGAAATGAAGAAGGAATAGTAGTAGACTTTGAAACTGAGGGTGAATTCCCAATGTACGGTAACAACGATGACAGAGTTGACGAAATAGCCGTTGAACTTGTAAGAGGATTCATGAACAAGATCAGAAAGCATAAGACATACAGAAATGCTACACATACTCAGTCAGTACTTACAATAACTTCAAACGTTGTATACGGTAAGAAGACAGGTAACACTCCAGACGGTAGAAAGGCCGGAGAACCATTTGCACCAGGTGCCAACCCAATGCATGGTAGAGATTCACACGGAGCCCTTGCTTCCCTATCTTCAGTAGCCAAGCTACCATATGAAGAATCACAGGATGGTATATCTAATACCTTCTCAATAGTGCCAGCTGCCCTAGGAAAGTCAATTGATGAAAGAGTAAAGAACCTATCATCTATGATGGACGGATACTTCACTCAGAAGGCCCAGCACCTAAATGTAAACGTACTAGACAGAGAAACTCTTCTAGATGCAATGGAAAATCCAGAAAACTACCCACAGCTAACAATCAGGGTATCAGGATACGCTGTAAACTTCATCAAGCTAACAAGAGAACAGCAGATGGACGTTATAAACAGAACATTCCACGGAAAAATGGCCTAGTCCACCCCAACAAAATAATATATAATACAGTAGGGGGCTAATCAGCTCCCTATTGATATTTGGAGGTATAAAATGACAAAAGGAAGAATACACTCATACGAAACATTTGGCACAGTAGATGGCCCAGGCATAAGATTTGTCTTATTTACACAAGGTTGCCCCCTAAGATGTAGGTTTTGCCACAATAGAGATACGTGGGAAACTGGTATCGGAACAGAAATGACACCTGATGAGGTTATAGATGAATACATGAAATACAAAACATACTACGAAACATCAGGAGGAGGCATAACTGTATCAGGTGGCGAGGCAAGCCTACAAGCAGACTTTGTCACAGAGGTATTTAGGCTAGCCAAGGAAAATGGAATCCATACCTGTCTTGATACTAGTGGATTTGTAGAGATAGACAAAATAAAAGAATTGCTAGACTATACAGACCTTGTCTTACTAGACCTAAAACATATGGACCCTGAAAGATCAAAGTGGCTAACAGGAGCCAGTTCAGAAAAGGCCATGCAGCTTGCTAGATACTTAGACGAAAGAAATATCCCTGTTTGGTTAAGACACGTCCTGATACCGGGTATTACTGATTCAAGGGAAAACCTAGAACTTATGGCAGATTTCACAGCCAGCCTAAATAATGTCGATAGGTTTGAATTTCTTCCTTACCATGTCATGGGTGTACCTAAGTGGGAACAGCTAGGACTAGAATACAGCCTTAAGGATGTTGAACCTGCAACAAAGGATGATGTTGAAAAGGCCAAGAAGGTCTTTTTGGACATGGGTGTGGATAGGTTTGTATAGATGTTAGCACTGAAACCATTTTTGCGGAAGAATCATTTAAACCTTTTTTTGTAATATACAACTCAGTCTTATCTTTATTTATTTCTGCTGAACGTATAAACGGAATCTTACTACCGTAATATTCTTTATTATTAACTGAAGTCGTACCTCCATAGTACGACTCTGTTATGTCCCCTAACTTACACTGTTCCCAAGTTCTTGTTTTTATACGTTTTCATTTAAAACATATAAAAACACTTATGCTTAAGATAAAAAGCTGACCTTTTGGGTCAGCTTTTTGACTTATATATTATCAAATTTAAAATCTTCATCCTCAAGGTCTTCATAGATGCCCTTCTGGTATCCATTACCCTTAGTTGAGAAAAAGTCATGGGTCTTTGTCTCAGTAGACAAACCATTTAGGACTATGGCATTGACCGGTTCTACCTTGTAGAACTCTTCAAAGCCTAGGTTAACTAGGGCTGAGTTTGCATTGTACCTTAGGAAATTTATAACCTGGTCCTCTAGGCCTAGTCCTTCATAAAGCATCCTTGTGTACTTCTCCTCATTTTCCATAAGCTCCTTCAAAAGTCTATAGACAGCATCCTTCAACTCATTTCTATCATCATAAGAAAACTCTCTAAGCTTCTCCTGAGCCAATAGTCCTATATACTTGCCATGTAGCGATTCATCTCTCAGGATAAGTGATATAATCTCTCCACTTGCTATCATCTTTCCTTGACCAGCTAGATATAGGGGAAAGAAAAATCCACTATAGAATAAAAATGACTCTAGAAATACACTTGTAGCCATAGACATGTATAGACTCTTTGGATCTTCTACATTCTTGTACTGCCTCAAGACTATCTTAGCCTTGTTCTGTAGTAGTGGTTCTTCCTCGATCCATAAGAATAGGTCATCAATCTCATGCTTTGATAGCAAGGTTGTAAAAATACTTGAGTAAGACTTGGCATGGATTTCTTCCATTGTACCCATAAATGACAGGACTGCCTTTCTCTGAAAGTTCTCAGTAAGATCCATCATTGATGGTATACCGTCATTTCCTTGTTTAGTATCAAGTAGGGTAAGACCTGCAAGGACTCTCTTATATAGGATCCTCTCTGATTCTGTAAGTTCAGCCCAGCTAGGTATATCCTTTGATATAGGCACCTCTTCTGGCAGCCAAAACTGCTTTACATTCTGGTCCCAAAAGGCCTGAGTGAAATCATCGTCCTCTGTATCCCAGTTTACAGCCTTATGGATAGAATTATTTATATTTTGTATTCTCTCTTCTCTAGTTAACTTTTTTTTACTCATCTCTTCCTCCAAAACTATACAGAACAAGACAGACACTCATTATTTAACTCCCTAAGCATCTTTGTCCTAGTATAATACAAACTCTTTAAGCCTTTCTTGTAGGCATATATATAGTACCTAGCTATATCCCTAGTAGTCTTGTCGTCTGTTACAAACAAGGTAGTGGATATCCCCTGGTCAACATGGTCCTGTACTGCTGCTACAACATCTATGACCTTTAGCATATCTGTATTGTAGGCTGATTTATAGAACAGTAGGTTCTCATTAGTCAAGAAAGGCATAGGGTAGATTGTTGTCGAATCCCCATAAATCCTCACTTCTATCTGCTCTGTTATAGGCATAACTGACGAAGTGGCATTCTGTACATATGATATAGACTGAGTTGGAGCTATAGCCATCAAGTAGGCATTGTATATACCAACCTCTTTGACTTGGTCAAGCAAGTCTTTCCAGTCTTCTTTCCTAGGTATCATCATACCCTCAAATAAGGCCCTTACCTTGTCTGTTTTTGGTAGGTAGTCTATTTGATAGTACTTGCCTAATACATCTGAGGCCTCTCCTTTTGAGTACTCAGATTTTTCAAAACCATCAAAGGCCTGTCCTTTTTCCTTGGCTATATTCATAGATGTCTTGATTGCATGGTATCTCATCATAGCAAAGAAGACATTACAAAAATCTACCGCTTCATCAGAATCATACCTAATATTATTTTTCATTAAATAACCATGTAGGTTCATGGCCCCAAGTCCTACTGAATGAGACTTGTCGTTGCCGTTTTTAACTGTTGGTACTTCCTCTATATTAGTCCTATCGCTGACATCTGTCAAGAACCTTATAGCAACATCTATAGCATGACCCATTTCTTTGCCTTCCATGATATTGGCTATATTTAAAGATCCTAGGTTACAAGATATGTCCTGCCCCCACTGGCTGTTTTTTGAACCGTAGCCTTCTATATGAGATGGACTCTGATACTGGAAGATCTCACAACACAAGTTTGACATCCTTACCATGCCAAGCCCCTTTAGGGTGTGGTTTTTGTTGGCTGTATCTATATAGACTATATAAGGATAGCCCGATTCCATCTGTGTCGCAGCTATTCTAGTAAGTATTACCCTAGGATTGATCTCCTTCTTTCTGATGTCAGGATCGGCAACAAGCTTGTCGTACCACTCGTTCATATTCAGGTCATCAAGATGTAGGCCATATTTTTTGTAGATTGAATGAGGATAAAAGGCATAGCCGACCTCATTTTTTTCTGCCAACTTCATAAATACATCTGGTATTATAGCACCTATTGATAGGGTTGCCAATCTTACCCTTTCATCTGCATTGATCTTCTTAGTATCCATAAGGGCGTCAAAGTCTGCGTGAAGTACGTTTAAGTAGACTGCTCCTGCTCCCTGTCTAGCACCCATCTGGTTAAAATATGAGAAAGACTGCTCAAGCATCTTGGCAACTCCTACTACTCCACCACTGGCACCCTCTATGCCCTTGATTGACTCTCCTCTAGCCCTAAGTCTTGTAAGGTTAAGGGCTACACCACCACCTATTTTTGACAAGTGGTTGGCTGAAGCAACAGCATAAGAAATACCCTCACAAGAGTCCTCAACTGTAAGCAAGAAACAAGATACCAACTGACCCGCTCTCTTTCTTCCTAGGTTTAGGAATGTAGGTGTAGCAGGCTGAAATTCCTGTTTTATAAGTCTCTTAGCGACATCTTTTGCTACCCTAGTGTCACCACTTGCTATGGCTAGTGAACAAATAAGTATCTTATCCTCATAATTCTCTAGGATTTTTTTACCATCGTCAGTTTTAAGGGCATAATTTTCATAAAACTTGCTCGCACTCATATATGACATAAACTCAAAGCCAAAACTACATATGTACTTATATAATTCATCAATAAATTCCCTGCTGTACTTTTCTATTATTTCTTTTTCATAATAGGCGTTTTCAACAAGATAATCTATCTTTTCAAGTTCACTAGCAAAATGCATAGTTCTTTCATATATGGAGTCTTTTAAGTAAAGGGCTAGGGCTTCCTTGTCCTTTTCAAGTTGGTACCTACCATGTTCATCCCTCACTATTACTTCGTTGTTTAGTTCAATATATTTTGTGTTAGCCATTATCCTTCTCCTTATAAATTCCAAAAATAAATCCGTTTATTTCTATTTATAAATCTCTAATTACAGACATAAATAGAATCTCTTTTCACCTTCTATTATATACCCAAGCACCTCGAATATATGCAATCACATTCCCTATTTTAGCACATATTAAAATCAATATACAGTATTGACAAGGCGTATATTTTATGTATCAATACTATATTTAGTATATGTAAATGCTATCATGGACTTATTGATACTACTTGTAGGTCAAAAAATAAACGTTGATAGGATCAACCACAACTTGGTGATCAAGGCTATCAACGTTATATATTACCTCTTATTTAATTTTAATCATATAGATTAATTTACCTACTAGTCATGTACTACTACAGGCATTCCCTCTTTAGCTAAATTGTATATCTGTGCTACCTTGCTGTAAGGAGTATTTATGCATCCATGAGACCCAGCATATAAGTATCTAGATCCACCATAAGCAGCCTGCCAACTAGAATCGTGGATACCTATATTTCCATTAAAAGGCATCCAGTAAGCAACTGGTGATGCATATCCCGGTCCCCTAAGAACTGCATTTCTTGTCTTATAGTTAAGTGGATAGATTCCAGTAGGTGTAGCATCTCCATTATATGGGTTACCAGATACTATAGGTGTTGATACTTGAACTTCACCACCCTTTACATACCACATATGCTGCTTAGACAAGTCTATTTCTATGAATTCATCTCCCATGTCATTCTTCTGTCTAGATACAGCTGTTTGAGAATATATAGGCTTCCTATTATTTACATTCTTTTTCTTTTCTATTATCTTGTATAGTTCATCAGTCTCTTTTTCCCTGTTGATCAACCAACCATATATACCACCGCTGACTTTTAACTTGCCACCAGTTGATGCTGACTGTATTTCTCTTGTATCTCCATATGTAGAATACTTTCTGCTAAGACCTCTTACAACTTCCCTAACCTTGTCCCTAGATAACTTGACATTGTATTCTCCCTCTTCATCAAGGTCGAACATAGATACTATATCCTGGCCAGGAATCTGGTGCTTTTCATATTCAAAGTCATATACAATCTTTGTATCTGCATAAGGCTTGATTGTAGCAACTGCCTTTTTTACCTTAGTAGAGTCTGCATTGTATTTTTGAGCCTTATAAACTGAATCTGGATAACTAGCCTTAGTCTTCTGGGCCAATATTGACTGGTCTAAGAACTTGACAAGTTTTGATTTTATAGGAGTTGATCCCAACTCTCCCTTGTCTATTGTCACTTCCTTCTTAGATTCATCATATTTTGGAACAGCACTCTTAGGAGCTACTATATTTTTCTTATCATTGATATGTAAGTCAGCAAGCTTAGAATCCAACTTATCCTTATCGTACTTTATATTCAACTTGCCATCATACTTATAGTCAGTAAAAAATGCAAGTGGCCAAGCTAGAGAGCCTTGGTCTTTTTTAATCTTACTTGCACTGTCATCCTTTACGAATTCAAGACCTATATCTGACCCCTTTATAGAATCTTTAACATTTTTTCTACCAGTTATATCTATAGAATATGACTCAGCATTTTTAGATGCTATATCTTCTACACTTGAAGGAGTCTTAAGACCTGCATCGATGCCATTTATCTTTGTATTTGGAAAATACCTGCCATTAAAAATAAAACATCCTACACCATATACTACGAGTATAAGTCCTAATAGTCCAAATAAAAACTTATTAAATCCTCCACCTCTTTTGCTATTCTCAGTAGCTATAATTCCGGTAGATTTACTTTCACTATTCATAATACTATTGCCTTCTTTCACTTTCTTATTTGAGTTTGATTTTTTATCTATTTTTTCTTTAATTGGTTCTTTATTTTCTTCTTTTTTGAATTCCTTATTATCAGTCTTTTTAGGCTTCTTTTTCTTTTCTGCATCCTCGTATAAGTCATCAATCGTGGCCTTATTGACAGAGTCTACAGAATCCAACAACTTTGAAGTTTCATCTTTCTTATTATATTCCATAGCAACTATATCTCCATCTTTGTCATATAAATCCTTTTTGTGATTATTATCCTCTGCCTTATATGGTAGGTCAGACTCTAATTTACTATCTTGCTTTTCAGACCCTAGTTTCTTATCTTTGATATCAGAGTCAGCCTTGGCTTGCTTCCTAGATTCGGCAACTTTAACAACATCCTCAAAAGGAGCCTTCTCAATATGTATCTTTTTAATAGCATTGATATTATCCTCTTGACTCTCCTGAGTCTTTGTGTCCAAATTAGAATTAGGAATAATGCCACTTTCTTCGTCTTCAAGAGTTATGATATCATCAACAGTCATAAAACTAGAATCATCAATTCCGATTGACTTTTGTTTTTGCTTTCTTTCAAAATACATTCTCTCATCTTCAACCGAAACTATCTTGTCGGCAGTTATCGTCCTAGCTGATGAACTATTCACCATAACCTTGTTAGGATTGCCAATCCCAGTTTTAAGACTTTTGTCTAGTATATCCTTAACATTTTCCGGCCTATCTGCCAAGTCTTGTCTAAGCTTATCCTGATTAGATGGCTTTTTGTTTTCTATATTAATATCTATATTAGTATTTTGTCCCTGACCAGTCTTGCAGGATTTATCTATTAGAGGCTTCTTAGGA
Source organism: Peptostreptococcus anaerobius VPI 4330 = DSM 2949 (assembly GCF_000381525.1). Taxonomy (GTDB): domain Bacteria; phylum Bacillota; class Clostridia; order Peptostreptococcales; family Peptostreptococcaceae; genus Peptostreptococcus; species Peptostreptococcus anaerobius. The sequence continues at coordinate 7,784 of NZ_KB906642.1, read as the reverse complement.
GCACTGCCATCTTTTTTAAACTTAAATACTTTTTTAGATTTCTTCATTTCCTTTTCAAGTTTTTTACGCTCTACTCTCGACATTCCCTCTATCCTTTCATAGTATTTTCGTGCCTGTATTTCATTAGTACAATTTTACACACGGTATTTCTTCTTCTGAAATTATTAAATACCTTAACCTATATTTCATTAGTACAATTTTGCACTATAACTAGTTTACCACAAAAGTCAAATATTACACCCCTAATTAACCAATTTGTTACAAATTTTATATATTTCAATTTCAATATTACAAGAATACTCTTCTATTTTACTTTATATCATTAAAAGAAAATAAATTTCTATATAAAAAAATCTGGGTATAGGCTTTATCCCCAGATTATTTTCAATTAACTATCTTGATTCTAAAAAAGAAATCAAGTTGTTTACAGTAGCCATATCTTTTCTTTCAAGGTCAGTAGGCTGTAGGGAAATTCCCAACTTATCCTCTATACCTAGTAGAACTTCTATTATGGCCAATGAATCTAGCATCTCATTTTCAAACATATCTAAATCCATATTGTCTCTTATTTCGTCTGTATCTAATATTTCTTCAAATATTTCAATTACTTTTTCTTTAATATCCATTATCGGTCTCCCCCCCTATTTGACTTCTTCAAGTATTTTATGTTAAAATCCTTTACTATAGCTTACTTATCACCCTATTATCTAGGTAAAAATTTCCAAATTCCTCCTGATGGTATATAGTAATTTAAAAATCCTGAGAATATCAGCATACCAAAGCAAACTATATGGAAGGTAACAAATATCTGTATTCCCTGATAAATTTTATTCTTTTTGTACTTTTTGTGTATCTTTGATGACTTGGTAAACATATCATTAAACACTAGCATCAAGCCTTGGTATATACCATATGCTATATAGTACCAAGTAAGCCCATGCCAAAATCCCATAGTAGTCATAGTTATCATCTGGGCTACATGAGATGCAGTGGCCCTCTTTTTAAACCTCTTTTTTCTCATAGAATCAAGGACAAACCTTGAGAATAGGTAGTCACCAAACCATCTTGAAAGAGATATATGCCATCTTGTCCAGAATTCCTTCATGTCCTTACTAAGAAACGGCTTGTCAAAGTTGTCCGGTGCGTGAACACCAAATATATAACTCGTTCCGACTGCAAGGTATGAGTATCCAGCGAAGTCAAAGAAAAGGTATAGTGTGTAGGCGTACATATAATTGATTATAGGTAGTATGCCTACATCCGGTTTTACCTTGCTGACCCAGAACATATGTAGGACTGTAGCTATGGCAAACTTGTACAAAAGACCCATAGCAATCTTTTTAAAACCTGGTAGCAGGTATTCGTCAATATATACCTGTCTAGGTATAGCAGTATTTATCTCTTCTTCAAACCTTCTAGACCTATCTATAGGTCCAGAGCTCAAACTCGGGAAGAACAAGATAAAGTAAATCATATCCAGTGGCTTGATAGACTTTATACTTCCATCATATATTTCTATTATTATCTGTATAGCCCTAAAACTCAGATAGGATATACCTATAAAGCCTATAGCTCCCATAGGAGTCTTTGGACTTATCTTGTTGATTAATAGGGGTAGCATAGCAGAAAACAAGAACAACCTATAAGTCCACTTATTCTTGCTATTTTGCCTGATCTTCATATATATAAGGATAGTGGCTACTTCCCATATCATAAATGCCAGGAGAACACCAAACTGAACATTTATACCCACTATTAGGTATATCATGAGACAGGTTATGGTCATGGCATAGTATTTTATTTTCTTGCCCATTAGGCCAAGCCCTATAGCAGGTATCATAGTTAGAAACAAGATATACATGTATAGGTATCCTTCATATTGCGAAAAAACCATCTTATCCTCCTATAGCACTTCTTCAGCTATCTTTTTTCTGTCTATCTTACCATTTGTATTCATAGGTAGCTGGTCCATAACTACAATTGATCTAGGTATCATATATTCAGGCAAAAACTGACCCAACTCTTTTTTAATTGCAATAGAGTTTTTCATGTTACCTAGGTCGTTTTTAACCTTTAGGGATACAACACCCTTTAAGAATGCTATTTTTTCATTCTTATATACAGGTAATACTACAGCATTTGATATGTTAGACAGCTTTCTAAGATTATTTTCTATATCTTCAATCTCAATTCTGTATCCATTTAACTTTATCTGGAAGTCTTTCCTGCCTGCATACTTTATATTCCCATCATCAAGAATCATGCCTAGGTCACCTGTCCTATATGCCCTTCTTGAAAGGTCTATATCTTCTGAATTATCCCCATCATAGTAGAATGCTTCCCTAGTCTTTTCTACATTCTTAAAATATCCCTTAGACACAGATGGACCTACTATAACGATCTCACCCTTTTGACCCTTGTCTAATGGCTTGCCCTCTTCATCGACTATCTTAATCTGACAATTAGGCATTGGAACTCCTACTGGTAGGGGTAGTCCAGAATTTAAATGGTCTTCATTTATAACTACATGGCTGATACCAACAGTTGCTTCAGTTGGTCCATAGCCATTTATTACCTCTGCTTTTGGAAGTCTCTCCTTAAGCTTTCTAGCAGTCTCAACGGGAAGGACTTCACCGATAAACAACATCTTCCTAAGCTTAGGTAGTAGGTCTTCATTGAATTCATCAGATGCTAGGCACATACCTGCAAAGGATGGTGTAGACACCCAAACCTCCATGTTGGACTTTTTCATTTCCTCAAGTAGTCCCTTAAAGTCAGAAATCAAGTCCTTAGGCAAACTATAAAGAGTTGCTCCATTGCATATGCCTGGATATAGCTGAGATACACTCAGGTCAAATGAATAGGCTGGCTGGTCCATAACCACTATCTCCTGACCATCTATACCAAGTATAGGGCTCATCCACTCTACAAAGGAATCCAGATTGTATGTAGATATCTGTACTCCCTTTGGCTTGCCTGTAGAACCAGAAGTAAATAAGATATATGAGTTATCATCACCATCTACCCACCTTTGCCTGTCTACTGGACATTTAAGCTTATCATCATCACTGTCTAATATCCCTACTAGGTCCTGCCTATTTATTATCTTTATTCCACTGTACTTTTCTAACTGCTTGGAATCTTCATAGAAGTATTCTCCATCTGAAAAATCAAATATAACCCTTGGCTCAACAGCTTCAACTACATCAGATACCCTCTGTTCTGGAAAACTTATGTCCATAGGTACATAGGCATTTCCTGTCTTTAGGGCAGCTATCATACATACTAGTATATATATATCTTTATTGGCATAAATAGCCACCGGTCTATCATCTATCTTGTTATTTATCATATAGTTGGCAAGTATATCGGACTTTTCATCAAGTTCCTTGTAAGATAGCTTCTCTCCCTTACAAACAACTGCCAACCTATCTGACTGCGAATATTTTTTTACGCATTCTACTATATTTATCATATATTTATTCATGCTCCCCTCTAAAACTCATTATATATAAATGGCAACTCCTTAAAAGGTAAGAAGGTAAATACCAATATGCAGGCTATTACAGCCAAGGTAATTACTAGCGACATTATCATATATTTCTTTTTTTCAATCATAATCTTCCCTCACAATACTAACCAACTGGTACTAAGACCAGATATGGATTCATCATCAAATCCTTCTAATAAAATACACCTTCAGTTATTTTTCATATATATCGTATATCTGTTTACATACGTCAGTCCATCCAACTGTTCCCAGATGCATAACGTCTCTTAAGAAGTACCTACTAGAACCACTATTGCTTTCATCTATCACCCTAAATCCATAAGGTGCAGTTACTTCCTTAACTTTTGCGAAGAATGCAGCTCTTTCATTCCTGTCAATTCCCACATAGTCATAGAACTGGTCTACTACTGGTATCAGAACTATTGTCGGCTCAACACCTGTCTCCTTGCAAGTATCGAGGAATATCTTATAGTCATAAAATTCCTTAGCATCAAGCATATTTACATAGTTATACATGCCCTTATAAGATCTTTCCTTATTCTTCATGTACTCCCTAAAATAACCCTTATCTATAAACATAGGCTTACCATCAAATATTCCTGGCTTCTTACCTACTCTAAACTCGGCATCCTTTATAGCTTTTTCCCTTTCAGCCTTCCAATCTATGGTTTTGCGTGGCATATTAGGATCTTTGTTAGGTAGACCCACAAGTGAAGAATAAAGTATTCCCTTGTCCTTTAGTCTAACCATACTCTTTCTCAAGGAAAAATACGGCTTCATAGCTGTCATAATAAGCCTGTTAGCACCATTTTTCTTTACAAATAATTTGGCGTAAAGCTGTTCTTCCTTAAAGTCTCCAGTACCTTCTAGGAGCTCTGCTACCCTCTGTGCATACTTGACCTTAGTCTTATGAGATATCTTTGGATTTTCTAGGTACTTATAGAAAATAACCGGTGAAAACCTAGTCTGAAAACGGTCTGGCCTCTCACCTTTCTTATCCATAAACCACTGCATAGAAACCAAAAGCACTACTTTTTTATTTTTAGACTTATTAAAACTACCTACCATACTAGCGTGTTGAAGGTCTTGTGTATAGGCCCTACCACTAGTAATTATTCCGTTCTTTGTCCTTCCAGTGTTAAAGAAATTATCTGGGTGTTGGTCTGTAGAGTGACTAAGCTCTGAAGACCCCATCATCAATATATAATTTCTATCTGTCAGGTATTCATTTGCATAGTAACCCTTGTCCTTTACCTGAGATTTTGTATCGTAAAGCATACCATAAAGATTTTTTTCATTTAACATTCTTACATTTTGTTTATTTAAGTATGAGTTTAGCCCCACACAAAAAATTCCCGCTATAAAAAGTGGAAACAATAAATACTTAATCCTCTTCATAATCCCCTCATCGTCTTTTATTATTTAATTAAAATTCCATATATATAGTAATAAATTATTTATTTATATATGATATATCAAAATCCTATATTTTTCCTAAATCAATTTATTTAGTTATCTAAAACATATATTTGTTCCTAGGTAAACTTACAAATATCTTGTTTTTTAATTTTTTACTAAATTAACTTATCCTAGAATAAAAGAAATATAGGCTATATCAGCTGGTCATCTTTACACAACTTGTATAAGGTTTGATCGAAATTAAATTCAGACCTTAGGGCTTCAACCTCTAAAAGTGACTTAGCCTTCTTTTCTTGGCTAATGTTTGTTTTGACAGCCCTTATAAGGAGATTCTTTGGAGAATGAGCTATATCTATAAATTCTAGTAGCTGAGTCTTATAGCCCAAAACCTCGAGTATGTTCGCCCTAACTGAATCTGTCAACAAGGCAGATACTCTTTCCTGTATTATTCCATACCTAGATATTATATTTAGACTACTAGGTCTTATGCTTGCATTTATCTCATGCTGGCAACAAGGAACAGAGAATATCATCTTAGCCTTCCACTTTATAGCATTGTAAATAGCATAATCTGTAGCAGTATCACAAGCGTGTAGGCTAATAACCATATCTACCTTATTCTCGTACTTGTATCCATTTATGTCCCCCAGTTCAAAACGAAGCTGGTCATAGCCATATTTTTCAGCTACATCATTACAGTAGTCAATTACATCTTTTTTAAGGTCAAGACCTGTTATTTTGACATTCATATTCTTAATCTCTGTGAAATAATAGTATAGTACAAATGTCAAGTAAGACTTACCACAACCAAAATCAAGTATATGTAGGCACTTGTCACTTCCCTTTTGGTAATCCTCGCTTATATTCTTGATTTCATGGTCAATAAGCTCAACAAACCTATTTATCTGCTTATACTTATCATACCTCGAGTTGACGACCTTGCCATCCTTTGTAAATACACCAAGGTCCTTTAAGGCAGGTATGTCCATACCCTCTTCCAAGATATAGTTTTTCTTTTTATTGTGACTTGTATTTATCTTTATCTGGTTCTTTTGAGACTTCTTTGAGAAAAATACCTTGCCTTTTTTAGATAATCTAAGGTCAATACTGTAGTCATTCGACTCAGCAGACAGTTGCTTATAATCTTCCATTACTTCTTCTAGACTTTGACCAAGTGAGTCCTCACCTATATTTTCATGGAAGACCTGCTTTTTTGTGAATTTCTCGATTTGGTATTCAACTTTTCCAGTACTCGACTTTAGGCTATACTTAACCTTTAATATTTCATTTTCCTTGCTCTTAGGACATGATACCACTATCCTAAGTGGCTGGGCCTCTACAATCTGGTCTATATATTCTTTATCTATCACTTTTTCCCCTTTCTTTAAATCAGTATACTTCTATATATACAACTGTATCTATATCCATATTATCATAATTAATAAGAGTGGCAGATACATATCTATCTCCACTCTCACTAAAATACAACTTATCTACAATCTCTTAATCCTCTAACTTAGGTCTACAACTTACTCTTTACTGAGGCAAGTTTTTGCTCCATGCTGGCAACCTTGTCTCTTCTATCGTCTACCTTGATAATTGAATAAACCCTGTCTACACCCTTGTCAAACACATCTTCCTGTATCTTTCTTACTAGGGCAAATATTTCATCTATATTGCCTTCCATAACAGTTCCCATTGGATTAAGCATATACTTAACCTTATCTTGGTCTGCTAATACCTTCTGTGCTCCTGCAACATACTTACTTGCACTTGTTGTTCCTGTTCCTAAAGGGCAAACTGTCAACTCAACTACTGCCATATCAAACACCTCTTTCATAAATTATATTTTAAAATTTAAATACTCTAAACTATTCTGTCTTTTCACTACTTGGATGTCCTGCTTCAATCCTAGCAACTTCCTTTAGCTTGGCCATCTGAAGCATAGCAGCCAAGAAAACAGCAACTACACCAAAGGCATAGACATTAAACGTCCTCACCTTGTCATATACGCAATACACTACACCGATAGCCAATAGCAAGGCACCCAGACTAAAGAACTTCTTCAGTTCAGGCTTTTTGTATGACATATAAATATAATACACAGAACAGATAGTCAAGACCCCACCTATAAACAACAAGACAGGTTGAGTGAATAGATTATCCATCAAGAACTTGTTCTGTTTTATGAGACTTCTTCCTAGTCTCCACTTTGGATTGGCAAAAAATGTCAATAAAGAAGCTATCATTACAATCACCGTCTGTAATAGTGATACCATAGCCAATCCCTTGTCAGTATTGACCCTTACGTCCAATGGTACATTCGTCTGTAGGTTTTTCTTATTTCTATTTCTAGTATTTTTAGCCTTGTTGGCCTTTTTCTTTGATTTTCTCTTTTTTAAGTCTTTTTTAGCTGTCATCTAAATCTCCTAGCATCTATTTTAATTAATTTATAATTGCTTTTCAACATCTATTATAACACAAATACCCCTACCATACTATAAAAAGAGACCATCTTTACCCCTATGATTTAACCTTATACCCCCATAATACAATCGAGTAGGGAGGACTTTCTCCTCCCTCTCACACCACCGTACGTGCCGTTCGGCATACGGCGGTTCAATTCATGTAATAATCTAAACAACTAATGAGTCCTCGCTTTGCGAGGATTTCTTTTGTTATCTTGCGAAGTCCGGCTGTTTTTGCTACCGCCTGATAATGGTCTGCAAATCCTACGGATTGTCTTGCCATCCATTCGGGTACGCCAAGTTTCTTTAACCCCCACATCCTTTTCTCACTGGTTTTCCACTGTTTCCAGATGACTATTCTCATACGGTTTCGAAGATGTTCGTCT
>NZ_KB906641.1 GCF_000381525.1 Peptostreptococcus anaerobius VPI 4330 = DSM 2949 | reverse complement strand
AAAAAACCAACCCATTTGGGAAAGGATGTCCAATTATACAAAAGATAAAAAGAAAATATCTTCTAGCACAAAAAAAGATACTACTAAAAAAAGGGAAACAACAGAGAAAAAAAATAAATTAGATTTTGATAATGCTTCTATTATTGATTTATCTAGTAAAAAACATGGTAAGTTAAATGAGAAACTTAAAGAGGGACAGATTGAACAAAAGAAGTATTCTAGTTCTGTTGAGGAAGGTACAAGAAGTCATAAAAAAGCACATGGCATTATGCTTGATGTTGAGAAAAGCACAGGTAATGCAAGTAAAAATTTAGAGAAAAATAGTAGTAAAATCAAAACAACTGGTTTGGCTTTTAAAGAATTAGGGAAATCCTTTATGGGGGCTATTGGTACTACCCTGTTATCTAGTGCTGCTGTAGGTGCTACTACCCTAGTTTTAAGTAAGAGCATTGAATACGGTGCTAAATTATGGGATAATTTTGCTCATGGCGTAGAGAATGCAAAAAATAAGGCATTAGAACACAGAGATGGATTACTACAGCAGAGCAAGTCTATATCTGAGAACACTGCCTTTGTAAAACAAAATGCAAAAGAAATAGATACGATAGCACAGAAACAAAGACAATATTCAAAAATGGATACTAAAAGCATGACTGATGACCAAATTGCTGATATGAATAGAGTTAATCAGATGGCTCAAAAACTAGCAGAAATATTCCCTAATTTAGTATCTGGATATGATAAAAACGGCAATCCTCTATTGTCTTTAACAACTAGTGCTGATAAACTAGGAAAAAGATTAGAAATAGCAAAGAAAAGACAAGATGAGTTACTAAGAGCCAATAACAGAACTATACAAGCTAAAAATGCCACTCTTATGACACAAGGTGAAAAAGTAGGTGTTCAAGGTGGTGTTTTAAAACAGATAAAGGATTTAAGTAAAGGACTTGAATATAGGTCAATCATAGATTCTAGAACCGGCAAATCAAAAAATTATAATTCTAAATTATCTGAAATTTTTGGTGAGCATTTCAAGAGTGCTAAAAGCTTCGCTGAAGGAAAAAGAAAGTTCAATCAAGCATATCAATCATATGAAGATAGCGTAAATGACAAATTTCAAAAGTGGCAAGGACTTGTATCTAAGTTCGACTCAGCTAATGCACAGGCTACATCAACTGCCCTAACTGAATTAGCTAATAAAAGAGGGTTTAGTAAGTTAAAAGACCAAAATAAAGAAGCAATATCTGAATTAGGTTCTATGATGCAATGGGGCTTATCTAAAAATTTAAATGGTGATATCAATGATTTAATAAGAGTTGGGAACAAGTTAAGTCCTGATAAAATAAGCGCTTTTAGTAGAGAACTTCAAAAGCTTAATGACGTATACAAACTTGATAAAGACTATAAATCTTATTCTAAGGGTATTGATGAGATAGCTAATAAACTCTCTAAAGCTAGTGGTGGCTCAGCAAAAGCATGGGCAGATAAATTAAGAGATGTTAATAGAGGCTATCAGTCTTTAGAAGAAAAAAGAGAAATAGATTTTATGCGTAAGCATGGTGCTAAACCATCTGATATTGAATATGGAACGGATTCTCAACGTGTTTATGCTGATAAAATACAGCAAAGATATAGAGGTATTAAAGAATCTATTGATGGCATAATGAAGGCACAATCAAGAGGAGATGTTCTATCTAATTGGGAACAGATGGCAAATAATGAGGCTCTACCTAATAATATAAAAAATATAGCTAAGGGTCTTTATGAAAACCAAAATGCTGGACAAGCTGCACAAAGTGGTATGTTTAAATATCTTAATTCATTGGAGAACTTTGATTTTTCTAGTGCCAATGCACAGAAAAACCTTAAAAATTTTGAAGATGGTTTAAGAAGTCTTAAAAAAGGTGGGGAAGATATTACTCTACCTACTGGAGAAATAATGTCTAATGCTGAGGCTTGGGCATTATGGGGTGATAAAACAAAATCAGCAGCTAAATCAATTGAAGATTTTAAAAATATAGACAAATTACAAGCACATCTTGAAAATGTGGATAACTTCTATAAAGATAAAAAAATAGAAATTCCAATAGAGGTTAAAATGAAACTTGCTGATTCTGATTTAACAGATAGACAGCTTAATGAGATGGAAAATCAAATTAAGGAAATGAAGTTAAATGGTGAACAAAGCAATGATTTTAGAAAAACGTCAGCAGATTATTGGAAGATATCTAAAGATAAAAATGATTTTTGGGAAAAATATTCTAAATCATCTTCAGGCTTGAGGGATGCTCTCGAAAATGGTTCTGATGAAATTGTTTCAAGGATGTCGAAAATCAATCCTGTAGCCAAAGAGATATCCGATAATTTCAGCAAACTTAGTGATAATGCAAAAAGCTTTGCGAACAGTATTCAAAGTAATACTGATTGGGATGCTTGGATGCGTAAATTTGGCTCATTAAATTCCGGATTGCAAGGTGTTATAAATAAACACCCTCTTGATATAGAAGGTATGAGTACAGCTGAAAAACTTTACAATACAGGTAAAGACTTAGGCATGGATAGTAATAAGATTACCAAAACTATAGATTTCATCTTAAATCAAGAAGGGGTTTCTGGTTTAAAAGAAATAGAAGGTATGATTAATAGTATTCCCGATAATACTACTAAAAGTCTTGTGTTTAATGCTGTTGGTGGTGAACATGGTGCTGAGGTAATAAACACACTAAATATGTTAAATGCCTCTATTCCAGATGAAACCACTAAGAATATTATAATAAATGCGATAGCTAATACAGATGCTTTTAAAAATGGACAAATACAAACTATACAAGACTTAGTTAATGCTTTACCCCCAGAAATAAGAAGTGTCATATCAGTAGATTATGACAATGGGAAGATAACACTTGCAAAAGAGGATATTGATTCTTTACCCGATAAAAAGGTAAATGTTAATGTTTCAGCTAACACAAATAAAGCAAAAAATGATGTCAACAAACTGGGTGACGGCAAGCCTATTAAAAAAGATGTACAAGCAAATACTGATGGAGCAAAATCAAAGATTGATGGTTTATCTGCTGGTTCTCCTATAGAAATCCCTATGCACCTCAAACCAATAAATAATCCTATGAGTACTTTTTTTAATACTAGTTTGCCTAGTATGGATATCGGTGCAAAATTCAAGTTTAATACACCTAAACTGCCAGAACTTCCAAAAATGAAAAATGTAAAAATTGATATAAAAGCATCTTTAGGAAATGCGTTATCCGTCATACAGAGGGTTAAAGGTGCTATTCAAGGTATTCCTCCATCTAAAAATACAAACCTTAAAGGTAACGATGGTATATCTGCTATAGCAAGGTTAGCAGCTAGTGCTGTAAGAAGTATACCTGGTAGTAAAAATGTTACGTTAAGAGCGTTAGACTATGCAAGCGGTGTTATCAGAAGTGCATTAGCTACTTTAAATTCGTTTGGTGGGGCAAGGACTGCTTCTGTTTCGGTTGTAAAAAATGTTATGGTTAAAACTATATCATCTATGCTTAGTGGCTTAAAACCAAAAAAAGGGAATCGTATTAGTGGTACATATTTGGATTGGAACTCTAAATATAATAGGTCTTCAAATAATATTCTTGGTTTATCTTTACCTGCACCTAGAAATACACAATTAAATCCTCTTATGACATCTACTCCAGCTGTAGCTGGAACTACAAGTGTTGGTGGAGTGGTAAGTTCTGTTTCATCTTTCGCTTCCCCAATGGCAGCAGGTAGTTCACCAAAGAAGAAAATTATAGCTGATTACATAGGGGACGCAGAATCATTTAAGATTAGAGAATTAGAGGGTTATGCCTATAGAGGTATTTCTACTATTCACAAACTTACATTTTCAGTCAAAGAGCTAAATGATGCTTTTAAAGAAAATGCTGATATTCTATATTCTTTTGATAGAGCATTAACAAGAGTAGACCAAGCTGTAAAAAAGATAGATTTACATTTATCAAGAGCAAGAGGGGCAACAAAAGAAGCATTCTTAAAACTTCAAAGCGACCAGTTAAGAGAAGGTATAAGACGTGCTGAAGCAAAAGAAAAAGCACTTATTCAAGAAAGGGGTAATTTAAGAAATACTCTAAGAAAAGATAAAGTCTCTTTCGCTCATGATGGTACTATTCAAAATAAACTTCAAAAAGAATTAGAATGGAAGAAAAAAATTGAAGGAATAAATAAAAAGTTAGAAAAATCTAAAGATAAGAATAAAAAGAAACTTGAAGATGAAAAAAAAGCATATGAAGATAAAATAAGAATGATAGAAAGATACACTAAAAATAGTGATGAATTATCTGATATAGATTATAAAAAGTCTGAATATAAGTATAAAATAGAAAACAATAATGATGAGAGGCATAAACTTAGAATAGAGGCATGGAACGAAAATTTTGATGCTGTTTCAAAATTAATGGATAATAGAATAAAAGGTATAAATGATAAATTAAACTTATTGGGAATAAGGCTAAAATATGCATTTAACACTGATAGATTATCCATTCTCAAACAAGAAGTTGCTGAATATGAAAATATGAAAAATGCCCTTGAGTCTAATATATCTACATTAAAAAATCTTCAAGGTAATCTTCAGTCTAAATTAAAAGATTATGGATTTACTTTTAGTTCTGATGGTGAAATAACAAACTACCAAGAAAGAATAAATCAGCTTAAAGACCAATCAACTCTATATAATGAAATCAAAGGACTTGCAAACAATTATTTTGATATAATCAAAAATAAGTTGCCAAACGCAACAAAAGAATGGGAAGAGCATAACTCAAAAATCAAAGATGCTAATAAGCAGTTACTAGAGGACACTAAAAATATAGAGGATAAGATAATATCTATGTTGAAAAAATCTACAGAAGATAGAATAAAAGATATTGAAAAAGAGGTTGATGCAAGAAAGAAACTTATAGACAAGAGAAAAGAAGAATATACTCTTGCTAGAAAAGAAGCTGATTATCAAGATGATATTGCTGAAAAGATGAAAGAACTTGAAAAACTAAGAAAGAAACTTAATATATATTCAAGAGATACATCTCAAAGTGGTCAGAAAAAGTTCCAAAAATTACAGGAAGAATACGATAGAAAGCAAAAAGATTTTAATAAGACAGTTGAAAGACATACAGATGATATAGTTCTTAAGGGTTATGATGATGAATCAAAAAGGCTTGATGATAGAGTTAAACAGCAAAAAGATGAAGATGAAAAATCTACTAATGAGAACGATTTAAGAAGAAAAGCCTTAGAAGCAATAGCAAGAGGTACTATAGAGGTTAATGGGAATATAATTGACCTTAAGAAAGCACTTATAGATTACATGAATAAACACGAGGGTGGTTTGGGTGTTATGGGTGCTTTTGAAAAAGCTGAAATGTTAGCAAAATTAGCTAGTGCCAAAAATGTTTCAGTTAACTATTCTAATATATTAAGTGCCATAGGTATACCTACTGACTTAAATACAGGATTTATACAAAATGAAAAATTTAGAGAATTGGCAAAAAGCAAAGACAAAAATAACATTACTCAGAATATCGGTTCTCTTGTAACTATAAACGGGAATCTAAGTGAAGCATATCTTAGTGAAATGTTAAAGATTGTTCAAGAAGAAATAAGGAAGAATAATAAAAATATAGTAGGTAATGTTGGGTAGGTATTCCCTACCTAACATTATTATTTAGGTGGTGAGAAAAATAATAGATAGAAAAATACATCTAGATTCAAAAAATACTGAGTATGAATTGATATTAAAAACTATAAGTGGTAAACCCTTAGGACAAATACCACAAAATGCTATTACGGAAATTTCTAAAAAGATAAATTCATCACACACAATAAGTTTAAAAGTTCCTAAGTATTATATGGATTTATTAGACTTTAGCCAAAAAACATACCCTCTTTATTCTGCTTTAAAGAATGAAAGACAACTTGAATTAAACGGTAAGGATATATTTATAATCAAGAGTGTTGAAATAACAAATGATGATTATATAGAAGTAAAGGCAAAATCAAAAGAAATTAGACTTAAAGAGATAGATATTTCGCTTGAGGATACATCTTATACCTTAATTGATAAGATAGATGATAAAGATAATATAGTTCTTTCTGACTACCTATATTCTGAAACTGGATGGAAAATACAGGCTACCGATTTTATAAGATATGAATTCCCTGTAGAACCTTATATAAATAAATATAAAAAAATCTTAATCAGTATGAAAAATATTAAAGACATACAAGATAAAAACAAGACTTCTCTTGATGAAATAATGAAAAGAAAAGAACTTATAGAAAAAGATAAAAAAGAGCTGTCTGAGGCTATAGGTAAGGATATAGAAAAGAAAGCAAAACAACTTAGAGAAGATGGGTTTGAATTAATTAAAGAAAGAATAGCTGAAAAGAAAAAAGAGATTGAGGGGCTAATAAAAAAAATAGAAGAATCAAACTCCCCTAGTTTTGATATAGATAAGGCTTTAGAGGAATTAAAAGGTACACCAAAAATTAGACATATAGAAAGTGTCAACAAAAAATGGTTAGATTTTCTTGAAAAAGATGTATGTTCTTCTTTTGATTGCTGTATAGATTATGACACTATAAATAAAATTGTAATTTTATATGATGAGATTGAACTAGAAAACCACATAGGATTGTATTTATCTAAGGATAATTATATCAAATCTCTTGAAAAAGAATACAATACGGATAAATTGGTTACTAGAATGGTAATTGAAGGCAACGAAAATATGGATATAATTAGTGCTACTTGTACTGGTGAAAAATATATAGAAAATTTTTCTTATTTTATGGAAATAAATGAGATGAGTTTAGATTTAAAGAACGCTCTAACTAAATATTATAAAATGGTAGAAAAAAGAGAACCTACATGGAAACTATATGCAGATGAAATTGTTAATCGTGAAAATCAGAAAAATATACTGGGTAAAGATTTTATTCATGCAGAAAAAACGTTGTATATGCTAAATGATAAATTGGAAATATATAACGTACCCCCAAAAGAGGATAAGGAACTTATCGGAAAACTAGCAAAAGAGATAACAAAACAGAGAGATGAAAGAGATAGAATAAAAAGTGCTATCGAAAAACTTGAAGAAGATATAAGAAATCTGACCAAATCAAGAGATAATATCGTAGAATTATGTAAAAAACCAACAGCTACAGATGATGATGGAAAACTCATATTCACTACTGCCCTACTTGATGAATTAAAGGAATATATCTATACAGAAACATATAAAAATGATTCTTTTTTAACTGAGTATGTCGAAGATTTAATTGTATTATCAAAAAAGAAGTTATTAGACAAAAGTTACCCTACAAGAAAATGGAATATTGATGTTGCAAATTTTTTAGATAGAATAAAAACACCGTATGGGGTAAGTTGGAACGGTGATTTATCTCTTGGTGATTTAGTTGTTTTATATGATAGAGAAACAGACAGTGAGGAATTTACATTTTTAAATGAATATAAACACATGGTTAGAGATAATAAATTAAAGATAACATTATCCAATAAAAAAACAGAAAAAGAAGATGGATTAACTATATCAGATTACTTAACCAATGCCAAGAATGCCCTAAGAGATATTGATTCAAACAGATATTTAAATGTACTATTAAAATATAACAGAATGAATGTTCCAAAGGAATTTATATCTAAATATAATTTACCAAAAAAGAAAAGACCCGATGGAACTGTAATTAACTAAGGAGGTAATTAATGATACAAGATAACTCCCCTGCTCTAGGTTGGTTAAGAATAACAAACGCTGTTGTTACCTATAGAAATAAGCTATACTTTATTCCAGATGATTGCACAGTCAAAAAATATATCTATTGGGATGCTGAAAGACCTGATAGATTTTTTTATACAAATCAAATACTCGAAGAAACAGCAGAAAAGTTTTTAGTTTTGATTAATGATGACGGACAAGGAACAATATGCCATTCAAAAAAAGATTATTTTCAAATTAAATTTGACTCAGAATCTAACTCAACTATAGAACAAAAAATACATGGACTTTATAATGAATTTAAAGACGAAAACGGTAAAATAACTAAAGAATTTTCAAATATATTACAACAAAATCATCAGATAACACAAACTGTTGGGAAGATAGAGGAAACACAAGGGAAATTATCTGAAAAGACATCTCAGATACATCAGATGTCAGAAACTATCAGATTATCTGTAGAAAATACAAAAAAAGAATTTAAAGAAACAGAATTTTCTAAAAAACTAGTCGCTACATATGCAAGTGTTACGTCTAATTATGGTATGTTAGGTAATATCTTAAAGGGGGCATTAGCAGATGACAAATTAAATGAATCTGAAATTCAAAATATAAATAAAGTTAAAAAAATATGCGATGATTCTTATGAGTTATTATCGAATCTATGGGACACTCTTCCTGATAATTCAGAAATATTTGGTAAATCCATAAATGAAATTTCAAACATTGTTTATACATATAAGAATGAAGTCTACCCTATTAAAAGAGGTTTAGATGGTATTTTACAAGATATTCTAAGAAAAAAAACAAGTACATCTGTAGACTATGTTAATATTCTAATGAGATGTGGTGGTATAGTTACAAAAACAAATCTACAAAGAAAAGCACTCCTAGGTATGCTTTCTAATGCAAACGGTGGGAAAACTGTAGACATATTAGGTCAATTAATAATAGATAGTCAAGCTAGTGGCTTTCATTTTGAACAAAGAATAAATGACATCATTACTAAGATTTCAGATTTTAAAGTATCCCAAGATGAGATTAGTGGAAGGATAGAAAACATTCAAGGTAACTATAGTAAAATTAGTCAAACCGTTGATAATATCACTAACGAGGTATTCGATAAAAAGAATGGTAATGGTTCTGTAATAAAACAATTAAAAAACCAGATTAGTCAAACTGTAACTAAAAATGGACTAAAATCCTTTATAGAACAAAATCCAGATTCTATAAAGATAGCTTTTAATAAAATAGATTCTAGTTCAGCAGAATTTACAGAAAAAGGTCTTGAGATAAAAAAAGGTTATGTTTCAACAGATATGTTAATCCCTCCTACCAATGGTAGCAATGCAATCATACATCTTTATGACACGAGGGATAATAAGTATGAGAGTAAAGGTGGAAAACCATCTATAGACGCTACTGAAGCCTATAACACTGGAACTGGTCTTGCTATTAGATTAAAGTGGAATGATGGTAATTACTATAAGATTGGTAGTAATAGAGCTGCTATAACACTAAATGGTTCTGAACAATTTACTCTTGAAAAAATAGATTATCAATATACTGCAAAAATAGGTGATAACAGGGTTCATGACAGAAGGTCAATATTCTTAAAAAATGAGGGAGGACAATATGGTTCAGGTTATTCTCTTATAGTTCCTGATTGGGATGGTAATATGTATAAGATTAGATTTGGTGTTAATAACAGAAAGCCTAAAATTAATATAGAAAGATTGCCACATGGTATGTATTGGTATACTGGAGAAGATGAATATACAGGTGGAGATAAAATGTTTGATGATTGGTTGATATAAGGAGAAAACAATGGATTTAAATAAAGATATATATCTACAGGTAGTTTTAGAAAAATTAAAAAGAATAGATGATGAAAATTTGCTATTAAATGCTCTTTTGATTCAAAAAGAAAATAGAATTAAAGAACTTGAAGCAGATTTAGAATCCTATAATATTATGGAAAAAGATAGCGACAATAAAACAAAATAAATTAAAAGAGGTAATCAATGATAGAATTTTTACATACATTTATATTTGATGCTAAAAAAGACCCAGATGTGTGTTTTCAAACAATAGTAGATGGTGAAATCTCAAAAGATATTCCCACTATCCACGCTGGGGAAACTGCTAGAGGAATAAGAGTTATATTGTCTAACTTTAAGTATGACGAAAACATACAATGTTATGCTTATTTCAAGGTTACTGGCAATGACAAAATATTAAGAGTGCCCCCTCATAATAGGATTAAAAATACTTTTGACTTCTACTTCCCTACTATGAGCGAGGGAAAATATGAGTGTGAAATAGTGGTATCTCAAGACAAGGCAGTCATATCTTCTGGAGTATTCCAAGGGAGATGTACGAGGGCTATTCGTTCAGTTTTTTTTAGCGAAATAACTCTTGTTGACAATGCTGAAACAATCATAAATACATATGATAAGTATTCAAAATTATTAAAGGATGAGATAGATAAGTTAAAAAACCTTAACATGGAAACTTTAAATGAAGACATACATAATATTAAGACGCAGTTTGAAGAATTAAAAAAACACCCTGGAGGTAAGACTTATATTTATACTCAAGATGTAGCATCAGATATGTGGGAAATAACTCATAATCTTAATAAACATCCATCTATAACAATAGTGGATACTGGGAACAACATAGTTCATGGGGACTGTGAATACATAGATAAAAATAAATTAGTGATTAAATTTAGCTTTCCTTTTTCTGGGAAGGCTTTTTTAAATTAATAAAATTAACAAAGGAGATATTAAATGAAATTATTAAACAATTTAGATTTGACAAAGAATCAATTACTTAATGCTGTCTTACAAACATTGGCACAAGCTCCGACAGACCCAATATCAGGACAGGTTTACTACAACTCTGCTGATAAAAGGGTTTATGTTTGGACAGGGGCAGTTTGGTTAGCAATGGATGCCAAAGACGCATCCCCTACTGCTGTCAGTATAGTTAATGCCATTAATGATGGTACAGCTATGATAGAGATTAGTAAAATTAAGGACTTAGTAACTAAGCTTAGTGCTGCTAATATAGTAGCCACTATTAATGATGGTACTGAGAATATCAATGCTGAAAGAATCAATGGACTAGCTAATGCTCTTGATGGTGCTAATATCGTATCCAAGATTAATGATGGTACTTCTAAAATCGACATCAACAAGATAGATGGTTTAGAAGAAAAGCTTACACCAGATAAGATAGTTGATAGTGTGATAGCTAGTGATAAGACTATACCTACAAATAAGATTACAGGATTAGACATTGCCTTAGCTGGTAAAGTTACAGACCAAGAAGCACAGAATAAGGCAAATACAGCTCTACAACAGGCTAAAGAATTTACTACTGCTGAAATCAATAAGTTAATCAATGGTGCTGGTGAAGCTTATGATACTCTTAAAGAATTAGGAGATTTAATACAGTCTAATAAGGGTGTAGCAGAAGCTCTAACTACTCAAATAGGAAAGAAAACAGATAAGTTTGTTAAGGTCATTGGTGATGGTGCTAGCAAAGAATTTACTGTTAATCACAAACTAAACACTCAAGATGTTATCGTAGCAGTCAGAGAAAATACTGCTCCATTTGATGTGGTTCTTGTTGGAACAGAATATATAGATGAGAATAATGTAAAGATTAACTTTGCAAAAGCACCAGAACAGGACAAGTATAAGGTAATTGTTATTGGATAAGAGGTGAATGGATGAAGTTATTAGGATTAATAGAGAAGGATTTAGATGTAGTATCTAAAGAGTATGTAGATGAAAAATTTTCCAATCATCAAACGCACCTAGAAGAGTTAGACAAAAAGATAGGTTCTAATAATGCTGAGTTTGAAAAGTTAAATGGAGAATTTAAGCAACTAATAACTAAAGCAAGGGGGTAGAATATGCCTAAGAATTATGATGAAAATTTAGCAGAATACAAGCAGCTTAAAGAAGAAGCAAGCGAAGTAATAGACCAGCTAATTAGTAGCAAGGATTCTGCAATAAAAGAAAAGATAAAGTATCTTAGTGCCTTGACTTATATACTAAATGACGTAGATTCTATAGGGAAGACTGTGGAGAAATTCAAATCAAAGAATACTAAGTTTGCTACCTACTTTATTAAAGAACTTTATCAACGTAGAATATATCCTAGGATCGAAGAAAAGTTAGAAATTCTCAATTCTGATACGGCTGAAGTTGAAGAAAAGGCTAAGGCAAAATATGATATTATTTATTTAATAGTATCAGGACTTCTAGAAGGCATATCAGATATCGGTATAGGTATTGCACAGATAGGAATTGACGCTTCAACTGGTGAACTTACTATGAATGGAGTATCAACTGGCAAGTTTGTAACTGTAGATGCTAGCAATAAGAAACCTTTTGGCATGTCTAACTCCTCATCTTATAAAGTTCCACAAGCTTTTGACCCCAACAAATTAACTAAGATAGACCCTAATGATGGGCAGTTGTATTATGATGGCTCATGGGTTTCAAATAAGTATGTAAATATCAATGGAACAAATATATCTCTTGGGTCAAGCAAATCTATTAACTTCCCTCAAGGCTTCGATAAAGATAAGTTGACTAAAATTGATTCAAATGATGGACAGCTTTACTATGAAGGTGTAGGTTGGTTATCTGGAAAGTACATAAATGTAGAGGGTACAACTTTAAGTATGGGAACATCCAAAAAATTAAATTGGGGTGAAAGTATTGATTATAGCAAGATAGATAGAATAGATAATGATGGTGAACTAAGATATAACGGAAAAAGAACATATAGATATGTAAACATTGACGGCAAAGAGCTGTCAATAAGTGGTAGCTCAAGAATAAACTGGCCTTCAAGTGGTGGTGGATATGTATCAGACCATCATAGGTTTAATGTAGCCTGGGGTGGAGATGGGTTGTACTTCCAGTCACGAAACTTAGGTAAAAGAACCGTCACTTTTGATGTAAGTGCTTATGGCTACGGTGGTGGTGATTTGAACTTCAACGTAACTTATGATTAGGGAAAGGAAGATGAAGATGGTAATATTTGATTTTTTAAAAGGTTATGCAACTACACAAGAGGGAAAGATACTAGTTATTCTGGCATTAATAGCAATAGCTATGATAGTGGATTTTATCACAGGGACGATAGCAGCTTATGTAAACCCTAAGATAGAGTTTAAATCAAAGGCAGGTATTAATGGTATACTCAGGAAAATAGCCAGTATGCTTTTACTCTTGGTATTCTTGCCTGTAAGTGTATTAATACCTGGATACATAGGAATAGGGTTGGTATATACGCTGTATATAGGTTATCTTTTTATGGAGATAAAGTCCATAATTGAAAATATAGGTAAAAATGGAACAGATACAACACTTTTTACTGATATATTTAATAAATTTTCAGAATTAACAAAGATTAAACGCTAAATAAAATAAAGTTTACCAGGTAAAATTTTAATAAATAAGGTGGTCTATATGACCACCTTTATTATATGAAAGGGATGATATCATGGAGACAAAGCAGGATGTTTTTATATCCAAAGTAAAAGATGGTGCTATAGCAGGCTGGCACGAGGGCAGGATACTTCCAAGCGTAACCATTGCACAGGCGTGTTTAGAGAGTGGTTGGGGGACAAGCGAACTAGCAAAGAATGCTTGTAACCTATTTGGTATCAAGGCTAAAGAGGATTGGAAGGGTGAAAGCTATACGGTGCGTACAGCAGAGTATGATAAGAATAACAAAAAATTCTATATTGATGCAGCTTTCAGAAAATATAGGAACTGGCAATGCTCTTTAGTAGACCATGCTAGATTTTTTCATACTCCAGCTTGGAGAGAGAGAAACTATAAAAATGTGATTGGTGAGGTTGACTATAGAAAAGCTTGTAAGGCTTTACAGAGTGCAGGATATGCGACAAGTCAAGACTACGCAAATATGCTTATAGAATTGATAGAAAAATATAAGCTATATGAGTATGACAAAGATATTAATAAATACTCCTCTACTCTACCCCACTCTACTGAAAAAGAAAACTATGACTTAGTAATATATTCTAATGAGATTGATGAAATACCAGCAAGGATGATTACTAAGAATTTATATATACCTAGTTTAAGTGTTGATTTATACAACACAGTTAAAGACAAATATAAAAGGGTTATTCATGTGGGCGGCTCTAACGCTCCAGATGGTGTAGCTAAGATTATTGCTGGAAAAGACAGAGATGAAACTATTGACCTAGTTCAACAATTTATAAAAGAAAATAGAAAGTAGGATTTATATGGAAGAAATTAAAGTGAACATATTTGATGAAGAACTCTATAAGAAAAACTTAGAAGAAAATGCCTTTAATGATGAAGGTGTTTACGGAGATTTATCAGAGGAAGATATTCAAAAATTAAAGGAAGAAGGATTGATATAATGAACGGTGTAATTTGTGGTGTATTAATAGAAGATTTGCCAGTGCCAAGTTGGAACAGAGGTAAAAAGATGACCTACAGAATGACTCCTAAAGCTGTAGTAGTACATAACACATGGAATACTGCCAAGGCAAAGGCAGAGGCTTCTTACATGGTGGGGAACTCAAATTGGACTAGCTTCCACTCTGTTGTAGATGAAACAAAGGTCATAGAATGTGTTCCATTTAATTATAACACATGGCATTGTGGCAACCAATATGGGAACACTAATTATATTGGTGTAGAGATAGCAAGGTCAAAAAGTGATAAAGAAACATTCTTAAAAGCAGAAGATAATGGGGCTAGATATATAGCTGGAATATTAAAGAAGTACGGTTGGGGTATTGATAAACTTTACTCTCATCAGCAAATGAGTGGCAAGTATTGCCCTCATAGAACTTTAGACTTAGGCTACAAAAGATTTAAAGATAAAGTGAGAAAATATCTAGGTGAAAATGTATCATCTAATCCATCAAATAATAACACCGACCAATCTGAATATATTGTTGTAAATGGGGGATATTCTGTAAAAACTAGTACTCCTAATGATACTCTAACTATAAGAGAATATCCTAATGTAGACTCTAAGAAATTAGGTACTTACAGAGATGGCTCTGTTATTTATGTAGAAAAGGTATATAAGTCTAGCTTAAATGGTGTTTGGTATAAGATACCTAGAGTTGGTTTTGTATCAGCTAAATATTGTGTAGAGATACCTTCTACTCCAAAAAATGAAGAACCTAAACCATCTGTTCCTATTGAAAAGGAAAATGTTAATCCTAAAACAGATTATCAACTAGTATTATATAACAACAATATTGATAAGATAGGTGCTGAATTAATAGAGGTAGAATTGGCTATTCCTAAAATGCACTTAGAGGACTACCTTAATGTTAAAGACAAATATCAAAAGACAATATTTGTTGGAGGTAGTGATAAAGCACCTAGTGAGTCATTGAAGCTTGCTGGTGTAAATAGAAAAGAGACCCTAGATAAGGTTAAAAAATTCATAGAAGAAAATAGGTAATATTTATTACTTTTAATATAAAGGAGGAAATATGGCTAGAAAAAATGTATATAATATTTTTCAAAAAGAAGAATATTCAGAAGATATAAATAAACATAATAAGAAGGTTATAGAAGAGTATAAACTTGAATTGAAAGCAGCGAATAAAGCAGATACTACTATATTGCAATATATAAATGATTTAAAAATCTTTGCTTTTTATGTGTATGAAAATTGTAATAATACAGAGTTCTATAACGTAACTAAAAAGCAGGTTAGAAATTTTATGCTAAAGATGCAAGATAAAGATGTTTCACCTGCTAGACTTAATAGAGTATTATCTACTCTAAGAACATTCTACAGTTTTGCAATAGATGATGAAGATTACGAGGATTTCTACATAAATAACCCTGTGGAAAAAATTAAAGGACTAAAGGTTCAAAAGGTTAGAGATATAGAATTTCTTACAAGAGAAGAAATAGATACATTATATGATTACTTAATGAAAGAACATTTATACCAAGATGCTCTACTCTTAGCACTATTAATTGATACAGCAGGAAGAAGAAACGAAATTTATCAAATTAACAAAAGTAGTATAAAGCCTGATGGTGTATTTACTAATTTTGTTGTTGGTAAAGGTGGCAAGAAATTTGAATTAATGTATAATGATTTAACCAGAAAAACATTTAAAGCGTACCTTAAACAAAGAGGTAGAGATAAAGAGGAATTTTTATGGTATAAAAAGGAAAGAAATGGTAAAGTTAAGGAAGTTCCTATTGGCACTATGTATTCATGGGTAAAAAGATGGAATAAATATTTAGAAAATATAACAGGAAAAGAATATTCATTTAACATTCATAGCTTTAGACATACAACGTTAGAATTGCTAAGCACTGGGAATCACTATATATGCGACAAAAACGATGGACAAAAATTTAATTTAGAAGTATTACAAGCTCTAGCAAATCATAATGATGTTTCAACAACAAGTTCTTATTTGAAAGAAAAGAAAAAAGATGTATTACTACAGGCTTTTATGCCTAAATAAAGGAGATTTCTATGCCAATAAAAAAACAATATTCAGAAGTTAATCATGGAGATTATTTTACAAAAGAGGAATTTGACGGTCTAACCTTGCCTACTCTACCCTCTTATATAGAAAACATGAACATTCCATATATGTGGGGAAATGGATTTAAAGGGAAGGGCATTATTGTATCTGTTATTGATACAGGTTGTGATATAGAAAATCCCTTGTTAAAAGACAGAATTATACATAAGTATAACCTTACAGATGAAGGAGAAAGAGATGATGTTACTGATTATATAGGACATGGGACTCACGTTGCTAGTCTTATAGCTGGTGAGACCTATAAAAATGGCAAGTTTACAGGTGTTGCTCCAGAAGCAAGCCTAATGATATATAAGGTTATAGATAAAAGTGGTATAGCTGACTATGATATTATAGCACAAGCAATATATGCCTCTTGCCAAAGAGGGGCAAATATAATAAATATCAGTTTGGGTGGTAATGCAGAAGCACCACAAATACATGAGGCTATAAAAATGGCAATGAGAATGCAAGTATCTGTTGTCGGTGTAAGTGGAAATAGTGGTGATGGAAGTGGTGAAACAACTGAATTATTATTCCCTGGTTGTTATGAAGAAGTAATTCAAGTTGGTTCTATGTCTAAAGATTTATCCATATCAACATTTTCTAATACAAATCAATTTGTTGATTGTGTCGCTGAAGGTGAAAATATAATAGGATGTTCTCTCAACGGAGGTTTTAGAGCATTAAGTGGAACTTCCCAATCAGCACCCTTAGTATCAGGAGCATTAGCTTTATTGATGGATTGGTCTAATAAAGAATATAAAAGGAGTCTTAGTGAGGTAGAAATATATTCCCTTTTAATAAAGAACACAAAAAGTATCCCTGATATACCAAGAAATTCTCAAGGTCATGGCTATATATATTTAGAACCTCATATTTCTAAATAACAAAGAAACACCCTAATTAAAGGGTGCTTCTTTGTGTGAGTTTATTGAAAAAAGTAATGATTTATAGCAGTATCTCATTCATAACATTCATGGCTTGAGATTTTGTTTCATCTAAAAGATGAACATAAACTCTATCAGTGCAATATTTTGATTTGTGATTTAACATCTGCCCTACGTCTTTTAAATCCATACCTTTATAAAAGAGTATTGATGCGTAAGAATGTCTTAAACCATGAAATGTTACATTATTTATACCTTTAGACTCCATATATCTTTTAAATTGATTTGATAATGTGGCTACAGGTATTGGTTTGAATCCTTTTCTGTAGAACAAAAGGTTATGTTTGTTTGTTCCTACCTTGGATAGCATTTCTTTATTCCATTTTATCTTGTACTTTTTTAATTCTTCTGATAGAAGTTTTGGCATTTTTACAACAAGGTCTTTTTTATTCTTAGTGAATTTTTGTATTATGTGTTCACCATCTTTTTTTGTAACTATCTGGCATATTCTTATTTCGTTATTTTCAAAGTCTATATTATCCCAGCTTAATGCTAAAACCTCTGACTCTCTTATACCTATACTAAGTGCTATTTTAATTTTTAAGTTCAATTCTTCATCTTCTGTATCTTTTAATATATCAGATATTTGACTTATACTCAAACAATTTGTTTCAGCACTTGTTTTAGACTGTTTCCCCCACACTATAAGACCATTTGTTATATCATTATTAATATAACCTCTATAAAGGGCATATTGAACACCCTTTTTGATTATAGTTTTTATCTGAGATACTAAACCACAACCATATTCTTTAGCCTTTTCATCTAGTAGGTCTTGTATATCTCCTGTTGTTATCATTGATATGTAGTTTCTACCTATATCATCTTTAACATGGTTCTTATATATATTTTTATAAGATAAAAATGTGTTAGAAGAAACTTTATTACCTCTCATTTCTTCTTTTTCAAAAGAGCTTTCTATACAATCATTGAGAGTTATATTTTTTTTATTTTTCTTCGATAAAATATCTTCGCCATTATTTATTTTTTTTT
>NZ_KB906640.1 GCF_000381525.1 Peptostreptococcus anaerobius VPI 4330 = DSM 2949 | reverse complement strand
ATTCAGATTTTGTGTGAGCATTTGGACTGCGTAAAG
Organism: Peptostreptococcus anaerobius VPI 4330 = DSM 2949; assembly: GCF_000381525.1. Classification (GTDB taxonomy): domain Bacteria; phylum Bacillota; class Clostridia; order Peptostreptococcales; family Peptostreptococcaceae; genus Peptostreptococcus; species Peptostreptococcus anaerobius. The sequence continues at coordinate 18,925 of NZ_KB906640.1, read as the reverse complement.
GCCTTCTAGAGCCTAATGCTAAGCTCCTTACTGTGCCATCATACTTTTTTAGTTGTCTATACACAAACTGACGGTTAGTATGATATCGCCTTGCGGCTTTTGTAACTCCATATTTTTTAGCAAATTCACATAATTTTTGGCGGTAACGCATTTCTTCTGTTATAATAGACATGAGAGGACTCCTTTACTAAATGGTTTTGTTGATATTACTATTGTATCAGAGTTCCTCTCTTTTTTTATTCAATTGTGTAACATATGTTATAGCACATTACAAAAATTATGTTTTATATTTATAGCTTTACTTGACATAGATACTTCTCCAACCTCATTTACTCCGACCAGATAATAGTCCCTATTCATATTGTCATCATTGGCCTCTATAGTTGTATGGTCATTGACTATGTTCTTGGCTTCTAACCTATAGAATTTTTCTTTGGCTTGTTTGTCTACACTATATATCCTATAGTTAACTGCTCCATTCATCTTTGCCCATTTGAACTCTATTGACCTGTCCTCGTGATTTATCTTATAATCCAATTTTTCAGGAGCCTTTTCTTGAAAATCAGACCTATTACTTGAGTCAATTACAAGAGTATTTGACTTTCTTGTCATATTATCACCTGAAATACCTACCAAATACAACTCATACTTGTATGACTTGTCTTCACCTAGGTCAAGGTACTTGTTGATAGATATTCTATTTTTAGGAATTGCCTTAAAAGAGTCTGTCTTGATAATATCCTGTAACTCAAAGTCACCGTCACCCTTTTTTATATACATCCTGTAGGACTTGATCCTCTTGTTGTGGTCCCAACCAAGCTCTAGCTTTAACTTGTCCTTGTCTATCTTAGAACTGTAATTTAAATTTTGAACATCTAAGTTCTCAAATTTTTTCTCTGTTACATGGACAAATGTAGAGTCCGATTTTCTTCCTGACCTCACCTTTAGCTTGTAAATACCGGGTCTATTGGCTTGTATATTACCATTTTTATCGACGACTATTCCATATTGTTTTTCAAGACCGCTGTCACCATACTGTGTTACAAGGTTACTATCCCATCTTTCATCATCTGAGTTTTTGTCTACCCTATAGTTTATTACTGACCTAGATCCTTGTGGACTAACCTTTATATTAGCACTAGCGTGACCTGTCTGGCCTTCCTCAATGTTTATTGACTTAGGTAGTTCTAATTCGTCAACCCTAGGCAGTATCTTGATATTGGATTGGATTTCCTGCCTACCATACCTAGCTATTAGCCTAGTTTCACCTACACCAACAGCAGATATCTGGTCACCATCTATTTTCAAAATATTAGGTTGCGTTGATGAGTAGGTTAATTTATAGCCCTTTTCAAGCTTCTTATACTTTTCAATATCGACCTTTGAGTTTACCCTAGTAGAGTCACCATAGTATTCTAGTGGGCTTTCAAGGGCGATTTCCATATTGGATATCTTGGGATCAACAACCATTATTGCAACTTTTCTAAGCACCCTATTCTTGTTTAGAATCCCTATTGATGAATACCCCTTTTTAAGAGCAGTCAGCTGGTTGCCTTCTACCTTTAGGATATTATTTTGGTCGAGAACTGCGACCATCAACTTTGGCTTTTTAGAAAAGTTTGGGACTACTATATAGTCACCCATGGATATATTTACCCTATCTCCAACCTTGATTACATACTTATTTATATTAGTGATAAAGGTTCCTCCGTTTATATGGATGTCTAGCCCCTTCACCATGGGGTTGATATATCCGTATACCAGTCCAAAGTATAGTCCTAGTATAACAAGAGGAGCCGCCAAAATCATTATTAACTTTTTCTTCATTTTACAACTCCTCTAAGCCTATCTTATTAATTTACAGCTACTTCGTCTATAAAGTATCTCTTGTACCATACAAGGAATACAAGAATTGTGTATATCTTTCTAGCATTATTGATAGTGCCATTGTAGTGATCATCTAAAAGCTTATTTATCTTTTCCTTGTCAAAGAACTGGTCTACATAGTCAGCTGTAAAGTATTCCTTCACAAAATTGTAGTGCTTTTCTTCTGTGAACCATATCCTAATAGGAACTGGGAATCCCTTCTTCTTTCTCTTAAACCACTCTTCTGGTAGTTTCTCCTGGGCTGCCCTTCTTAGGACATACTTAGTAGTTCCATTCGTTATCTTCTGGTCAGATCCTATCTTTTCTCCAACCTTCATAACCTCCTTGTCTAGGAAAGGTACTCTTAGCTCTAGAGAGTGGGCCATACTCATCTTGTCTGCCTTTTGAAGTATATCTCCCTCCATAAATAACTTGATATCAAGCATCTGCTTTTTAGTGACATCATCCTTGCCCTTTACAAGATCGTATACTTCCTTAGTTATATCTCTTACACTTCTAGAATTCTTGAACCTATCTGTTACTATGTCCATAGCTTCGTCTTCTTCAAATATCAAGGCTTCACCTATAAATGTCTCCTCAACTGGTCTACCAGCCCTAAGCAATGTTGTCTTACCGTGGAACTCTGGTAGGTGCTTGGCAATAGCAGCAGCTGGCTTTAGGATAAATCCTGGCAACTGTCTTAGCTTTCTCTGACCTGCATCTATATCATACCACTCATAACCACCAAATATTTCATCTGCCCCTTCACCTGATAGGACAACTGTTACTCCATTGTCTCTTACAAGCTTTGATAGGAAGTATAGTGGTAGTGTTGATGGATTTGACTGAGGTTCATCCATATGGTACTGAATCTCTGAAAGCTTACCTAGACAGTCATCTCCTGTTATAGTCCTTCTTACATTTTCTATACCTAGTATTTTTGATAGGTCAGCAGCTAGAGTTGATTCGTCAAACTTCTCCTGCTCAAAACCTATTGAAAATGTCTTGTCAGGCATCAAGCAAGATGTTATATATGATGAGTCTATACCACCAGACAAGAATGATCCAAACTCAACATCTGCATGCTTGTGTAATCTTACAGAATCATCTACTACATCTTGGATTCTCTTTATATTTTCTTCTATTGTATTTTTCTCATCATTGAAATTCACTTCCCAGTATTTTTCAATCTTCATTTCACCATTCTGGTAAGTGAAATAGTGACCAGGTCTCAACCTTTTTACACCCTTGAAGAATGTCTCATCAGGCTGAGAAGAATACTGGAATGTAAGATATGGCTTTAGGGCCTTTTCATTGACTTCCTTTTTAAATTCTGGATGCTCTAAGAATGACTTGATTTCTGATCCTATCATCATAGATTTTTGTCCATTCACTTCATACTGGTAGTAGTAGTATGGCTTGATGCCGAATATGTCCCTTGCACCAAACGCCTTTTTCTCTACCTTATCCCATATACAGAAGGCATACATACCCCTAAGCTTGTTTACAATGTCAGTTCCATATTCTGTATAACCATGTATCAATACCTCAGAGTCTGTATCAGACTTAAATACATATCCCTTGTCTAATAGGTCCTTTTTGATATCCATATAGTTGTATATCTCACCGTTGAATACCAAGACCTTTGTTCCATCTGCACTGTACATAGGCTGGCTACCTGCCTCAGATAGGTCAATAATACTAAGCCTCCTAAATCCAAGACCACAGCTATCATCAGTATATAGGTCTCCCATATCAGGACCCCTGTGTATGATCCTGTCCATCATCTTTTTAATTACAATATCTTTATTACTCGTGTTATCGAAATAACCTACTATTCCACACATAATATCTCCTTTTTGATTCCACTTTATATTTTAGTCACTTTACAAAAAAAGGAACATACCCTGACGAATATGCCCCTTGGATATCCTTAACAAATAAGGCTTTTACCCTTCATATGTACCAAATCCTTAAGACTTAAGGCATTATATGTACATTATCATCATATCACATATGACAATAGTAGTCAATATTTTAACCTAGTGTTTGTTGTACTTCCTCATTTTTTCAAGTCCTAGGTTATATAGGACTGCAGCTATAATAAACAAGATCACATAATATATCACAGCCTTAGTTATTGAACCGGAAAAATAGTCCATTAGGCCTCCTTGGTTGTCCTTAATCCAGGCATCAATACCTATAACACCGACCTCAAACATCAGGGTATTTTTTACCCTATTTTTATCTAATTTCATATAAATGCCTCCAAATATAGTATTATATTCAAAAAATCCGAGTAAATAAAGTCATCTATTTACCCGGATATATATTCATCATATTTTGCTATCTAAAAGTAGCTAGGTCCTACTTCTTTATAGCCTTTATAGATAGGTTAATCCTATCCTTGTTGTCGATTTCTGTAACAAGTACGTCTACAACGTCACCTATTGACAATACGTCTTCTACCTTTTCAACTCTCTTGTTTGATATCTGAGATATGTGAAGTAGTCCCTGCTTGCCTGGTAGGATCTCAATAAAGGCACCGAAACTTTCTATTCTAGTTACTGTTCCCTTGTATATCTTGCCTGGTTCTGCTTCTGCTACTATGTCTTCTATCATAGAGATTGCCTTGTTGATCATTTCCTGTTCAACGCCTACTACGAATACCTCACCAGTCTGCTCTATGTCGATCTTGATACCAGTTTCATCTATAATCTTGTTGATCATCTTTCCACCAGGTCCTATTACGTCTCTGATCTTGTCTGGATTTATCTGCATCTTCACAATCTTTGGAGCGTATGGAGAAAGCTCTGGCTTAGGTTCAGTTATAACCTTCTTCATTTCGCCAAGTATATGCATTCTACCTGCCTTAGCCTGCTTAAGAGCCTGTCTAAGAACCTGTTCATCTATACCTGCAATCTTTATATCCATCTGTATAGCTGTTACACCATGTTCAGTACCAGCTACCTTAAAGTCCATATCTCCTAGGTGGTCTTCCATACCCTGGATATCTGATAAGACAGCTACCTTGTCATGGTGCTTGATTAGACCCATGGCAATACCAGCTACCATGTCCTTGATAGGTACACCAGCATCTAGTAGAGAAAGTGTAGATGCACAAACAGATGCCTGTGATGTTGAACCATTTGAGCTAAGTACTTCAGACACTAGTCTAATAGCATATGGGAAGTCATCCTGTGAAGGGATAACTGGCACAAGGGCTCTCTCAGCTAGGGCACCGTGACCTATTTCTCTTCTACCTGGACCCCTTGAAGGTCTAGTCTCACCAACTGAATAAGCTGGGAAGTTGTAGTGGTGCATATATCTCTTGTTGTCTTCTTCATCTAATCCATCTAACTTCTGACCATCTCCTAATGCTCCTAGTGTAGTAACATTAAGAACCTGAGTCTGACCTCTTGTAAATATTGCAGAACCATGAGTTCTTGGTATTAGGCCAGTTTCACACCATATTGGTCTTATTTCATCTAGGGCTCTATTGTCAGGTCTAACATTTTCGTCAACTATTAGACTTCTTACTTCGTCCTTGATAATGTCGTGTAGTACTTCTTCTATATCTCCAGCTACTTCTTCAAATTCTTCTAGTTCTTTTTCAAAGTACTCAAGAGTTTCAGCACTTACAGCATCCATCTTTTCAGTTCTTTCCATCTTTTCTACTGTCTTAACAGCAGCTCTCATCTTTTCCCTAGCAAAAGCATCAACCTTTGATCTTAGGTCTTCATCAGGTAAATGTAGCTTTATTTCACACTTTTCCTTACCTACTGCTGCAACGATTTCTTCTATAAAGGCAACTATCTTCTTAATTTCTTCGTGGGCAAAAAGTATTGCATTTAGAACTATTTCATCATCTATTTCTTCAGCACCAGCTTCAACCATCATGATTGCATCCTTAGTACCAGATACTACTAGGTGAAGAGTAGATACCTCTCTTTGCTCTTGTGTTGGGTTGATAACGAACTCACCATCAACTAGACCAATCAATACAGAACCTGTTGGACCGTTAAAAGGTATATCAGATATTGATAGGGCTATTGATGAACCTATCATAGCTACTATATCAGGTGTACAGTCCTGGTCTACAGACAATACTGTAGCAACAACCTGCACATCATTCCTGAATCCTTCTGGGAAAAGAGGTCTAATAGGTCTATCTATCAGTCTTGATGTTAGAACAGCCTTTTCAGATGCCTTACCCTCTCTCTTCAAAAATCCTCCAGGTATCTTACCTACAGAGTATAGCTTTTCTTCAAAATCTACACTTAGTGGGAAAAAGTCTATACCATCTCTTGGTTCTGCTGACTTTGTAGCATTTACCATCAACATAGTATCACCATATCTCATGATACAGTTACCATTTGTCATTTCACATATTTTGCCTACTTCAACAGATAGCTTTCTACCAGCTAATTCTGTTTCAAAAATTCTATGTTCGAACATAGTTTCCTCCTTAAACTTCCTTTGTATTTCTTGATTAACCATCAATTAAAATCTTATTATTTATCAAAAACCAATAACTACCTAGAAAAACTTACAGCTATTATATCTGGACCAGTATGTGAACAAACACAAACTCCACCCTTGGATATCAATACTTTTTTAACCTTGTCCTTTAGCTTGTTTTCTACCTCGGTAGCTAGCTTCACAAAGTCTTCCATATTGCAACCATGGCCAACAGTAAGGGTTATCTTTGACAGGTCCTTGTTTCTTTCTATTACCTTATCAATCAGATAGGCAATCATCTTCTTGCTACCTCTTACTTTTCCATCTATACTTATTTCACCCTTTTCCATCTTAAAAATAGGTCTAATACTCAACATATTTCCAATTACAGCTGCAGCCATTGTAACCCTACCACTCTTCTTAAGGTAGTCAAGGTTGGCTGGTGCAAAGTAAACAACAGCACTATCTCTTACATCTTCAAGATTCTTTAGTATCTCCTCTACTGATAGACCTTCTTCAATCATATCGCAAGCCCTTATTACAGACTGGCCAGCTCCTAGAGATAGGTTTTCAGTATCAAAAATATGTACTTCACCATCAGTATCGTTCTTAGCAAGGACAGCAGACTGGTAAGTCCCACTCTTTGTTGACGCTCCATTTATACATATTACTTTCTTACCTTCAGCTAGGGCCCTATCAAAGGCATCCTTAAATTGAACATACGTGGCCTGAGAAGTCTTTGGTATTTCCTTTGACTCCATTGCCATCTTGTAAAACTCTTCCTTAGTTATGTCAACTCCATCCTTGTATTCCTTACCATCCATTATCAATGTAAGGGGTACCATTTCAAGATAGTCCTTTGCCATTATCTCATCTGGAATATCACAAAGACTATCACATATTAATTTTATATCCAAGGTAATACCTCCCACGTTCATTATTCTCTAATATATCTATTATACATCATATTGACCTATAAGTATACTATTATGTTTGTCATTACAGTGGTTGAGTACAAAGCAAAATGGCCTGACCTCAATAGTCAGACCATTTTTAAGATATCTTGATAATCTTTTTAAATTATTTTCTAAGACCAAGTCTAGCTATAAGAGCTCTGTATCCTTCAAGATCGTTCTTCTTTAGGTAAGCTAGTAGATTTCTTCTTCTACCAACCATCTTTAGTAGACCTCTTCTTGAGTGGTGGTCCTTCTTGTGTTCCTTTAAATGTTCGTTAAGGTAGTTGATTCTAGCTGTTAATAGGGCTATCTGTACTTCTGGAGAACCTGTATCTCCTTCTTTTCTACCAAAATCCTTGATTATCTGTTCCTTGTTTATCATTGTGTTCCTCCTAAAAATTTTAAAATCGCCTATAGCTAAGCATCGAGTGGAGACTCAAAAGCCGAGCCAAGGTTTAACCTCAATTAGTATAACATAAAATACTAACAATAGCAAATACTTTTGTGAATTATCTCAGACTTTTGTATGAAGTTAATGTGAAATTCACAAGATGTTTATTACATTATCATCTTTTTAAAAACTCTTAGTATATACACCTGACTACGACAAACAAGCAGTACAACATCCCTGCCGTACTGCACATCATCAAATATTTAATTATGTTTCACACTAGTACTATATAATATCACTATACTTATTTCTCACATATTCTTCATCAGCCTTCAGCTGGTCTGTAAGTTCTTCAATCGTCTCAAACTTTATCATAGGTCTCATAAGCTCCACAAACTCCACCCTAATATCTTTGCCATATATATCCTGATCAAAGTCTAGTATATATGTCTCAACTGTAGTCTTGTCTCCATTTACTGTTGGGTTGTTGCCAATACTTGTGGCTCCCTTATACTTCTTTGCGTCTATCTCAACAAGTGTCGCATACACACCATCTGCTGGTATGACTAGACCTCTGTCATAGTCTATATTGGCTGTAGGATACCCTATCTTGGTACCTATCTGCCTGCCCTTTATTACAACTCCATCTATAGAATAGAACCTATCCAACATAAAGGCAACTGATGTAACATTTCCCTCTATTATATTTGCTCTAATATCTGTAGAACTGACCCTAGTCCCATTTAAGAGTATCGGTGCAACTATCTCTAGTTCAAATCCGAACTCATCCTTGACACTTTCAAGATAGGCTGGACTACCTTCTCTGTTCTTGGCAAAAGAGAAGTCATGACCAACTATCAGCTTTCTCATGTTGAGTTTGCCAAGTAGGATTTTTTTTACATAGTCTTCTGCTGAGATACTTGTCATATCTGAGTTAAACTCAATATTGACACATATATCTACACCCATACTCTCGATAATCCTCAGCTTCTCTTCTATAGTGATAATATTCTTCACTGAACCAGGAATAAAGTAGTTGACTGGGTGGTTTGAAAATGTAAACACTACACTCTTTAAACCATTCATCCTTGCATAATCAACAGTTTTTGATATTAGTGTCTGGTGCCCCCTATGGACACCGTCAAAATTTCCTATAGTAATACAGGTCTTATCTGTAATATTTATTTCATCTAACCTACTAAAAACAATCATTCATTCACCTACTATAATTTAAATCTTTTTACTAATTAACATTATAAGCTATTTATTTTACTTACTATAATTATAACCTAAATATCTTTTCACTCTTTATCATCAATGCATCATTGTGGTAGCTCAATTTTCCAATACCGATAAATCCATCTCTGTCATATACCCTTACATCTAGTTCAAAGTTTTCTTTATCTGCTTGTTTAGCTTCGATGTTTGTTTTTGCCCCAGTACTAGTGTCTATGTACTTCTTGTAGTCTCCATCTATAAACCTACGTTCTTCAATCATACCACCATTAGAATAGTACTTAGAGGCATTGTCTTTTATTTTTAAAAATGGAAAATCTGCCAACACATCTTCAACACTATACGAATGGCCAATCAGACTTCCTTCATCCCTAAACTTCTCCAATTCTTCTAGACTAATCGAATCATCTAAGGTAAATATGCCGCTTCTCGTCCTAGTCAAGCTAGACATATGACCACCTACACCTAGTATTTGGCCTACATCGTGACATACACTCCTTACATAAGTACCCTTGGAGCAGTCTATTTCAAACAATATTTTAGGAATATCTAATGATTTTATATCTATCTTTTTGATCTTTATAGGTCTTGGTTTTAGGACTATCTCATCTGCCCTGCCACGTCTTACGAGATCACACATCTTCTTACCCTTGACCTTTAGGGCAGAATACTTAGGTGGGTATTGGTCAATATCCCCAACCTGACTCATAAGAGCATCTACTACCTGCTCGTCAGTTAGGTCAGATATGTCTTTTTCAAAGATCACTTCTCCAGAAGAATCATAGGTGTCAGTCTCAACACCTAATGTAAGCTCACACTCATAGGCCTTGTCCTTGTTCAAAATCAAGTCACATACCTTTGTTGCCCTTCCCACACATATTGGCAATACACCAACAGCATCTGGATCAAGGGTACCCGTATGACCCACTTTTTTAGTACCAAGTATTTTTCTCACCTTGTAGACAACATCATGAGATGTCATACCAGGTGGTTTCTTTATATTAAAAATCCTATCCATTATATCCTCACTTTTAATTATATATTTCTTATTCTATGTATATGTATGTATATCTATCTATATATTTATACATCTATACTATATATCTCTTATATATATCTACATATATATATTTGCCTAACTATATAAACTTTACAGCTTCTTGTCTTAACATATCCCTAGCCTCGTCAAGACTCTTGTCTCTGATGGTCAGACCTGATGCCCTAACATGGCCACCACCACCAAATACCTGGGCAAGTTTTGTACAATCCACATAAGACTTCGAACGCAGACTGACCTTTATCTCACCCATCTCCTTCTCCTTGATAAATATACCTAGCTCTACACCATCTATATCCCTTGTATATGGAGTGATAGCATCTATATCGTCATAGTTTATATTATTTTCATCTAGCATTTTTTTGCTCACTGTTGCAAGAGATATTTTTCCTTCTAAGATCTCCATATTGTCCAATACTTGGCCTAGTACCTTGTAGTAGGCTAGAGACTTACTCTGAAAAATCTTTTCTATCACAAGATTTTTATCTGCGCCTCTAGTTACTAGGTCAGCAGCCATCAGATATGAGGATGGTTCTGTATTGGAATACTGAAAATTACCAGTGTCTGTAACAAGACCAGTATAAAGACAAGTTGCTATATCAGAGTCTATTATATCTTCGAACCTGTCTTCGTATGTCTTTATAATATTGTAAACCAACTCACAAGTAGAAGACGCCCTTGTGTCTATGTATTTTATAAATCCATAGTCGCCATTTGTGTGGTGATGGTCTATGCAAATTATACCCTCAGATGTTTCAAGTAGGTCCTTATCCATGCAAATTCTCTCATATGAACCGGAATCCTGAGCTATTACCTTGTATCCTGCTAGACTTTTTATATTAGATGACTTGCTCTTATCTATATCTACCTTATCATACAAAAACTCTAGGTCACTTGGATATGGATCATCCAATATATATACGACTTGCTTGCCTAATTTTTTCAAAAAACCACACATGGCTCTTGACGAACCAATGTTGTCACCGTCTGGATTTATGTGGGATGTAACTACAAATTTATCATTTGCTATTATGTAATCGATTATTTCATTTATTATCTTTAGGAATTCCTTTGATAGACTCCTGTTAATTATCTGTGACATTTGTACCTCCATATTTTAATACCATCTTATATTATATCATGATTCTATAGATGAATACGAATATTTTAATATTCAATCAGAAAAATGAGACAAATTTGATTTACTGAATCAAAAATAAAAGGCCGTAAGCTTAGAATACCAAACCTACGACCAATCTATTTATATCTTATTATTCTTCGTCCTTGTTGACGCTCTTGATCAACTCATCCATATACATACCTCTTTCAATAGAGTCGTCGATCTTAAATATGATCTCTGGAGCATATCTTAGCTTGACCTGTCTACCTACTTCTCTTCTGATGTATCCTCTGGCTGAGTTTAGACCTTCTAGTGACTCTTCCTTGTCGCCACCTAGTATACTGATGTATACAAAGGCATACCTAAGGTCGTTTGTAACCTCTACATCAGTTACGCTGATCATAGATGTTATCCTAGGGTCTTTTATACCATTTATCAGCATGACGCTGATTGCTTTTTTTACTTCTTCACTGATTCTTCTAATCCTGTTTGAAGCCATATTATACCTCGTCTTTCTGAGGCTAGTCTATAGTTCTTTCTACTTCCTTAACTATATATGCCTCAACTATATCTCCTACCTTGATATCATTGTAGTTTACAAAGCTTAGCCCACATTCATATCCATGTGACACTTCCTTGACATCATCCTTAAATCTCTTAAGGGCAGCTAGTTCACCTTCGTGGATTATGATACCATCTCTTACTATTCTAACCTTAGAGTTTCTGATGATCTTACCACTTTGGACATAACAACCTGCTACTGTACCTACTCCTGATATCTTGTATATTTCTCTTATTTCTACCTTACCTGTATCTTCATCAACTAGGTCTGGATCTAGCATACCTGACATGGCAGCCTTCATATCCTCTATAGCCTTGTAGATGATTGTGTATGTTCTGATATCTACAGATTCCTTTTCTGCTAGCTGTTCTGAACCAGACACTGGTCTAACGTTGAATCCTATGATTATGGCATTAGATGCAGATGCTAGTAGGACGTCTGATTCTGTTATAGCACCAACACCACCATGGATTACGTTGATTGCTACTTCATCATTAGATAGCTTTTCTAGCGACTGCTTTACAGCCTGGACAGAACCCTGTACGTCTGCCTTGATTACTATGTTTAGGTCTTTTACCTTACCTTCTGACATCTGGGCAAATAGGTCATCTAGTGATACCTTAGAAGATGCCTTTAGCATTTCTTCTCTCTGGATAGCCTGTCTCTTCTCTGCTATAGTTCTAGCAGCCTTGTCATTAGGTACAGATACAAACTGGTCTCCACCCTGTGGTACTTCTGATAGTCCTAGGATTTCTACTGCTGTAGATGGACCTGCCTGCTTTACTCTCTTACCCTTGTAGTTGATCATGGCTCTTACCTTACCAGATGCTACACCGGCTACTATTGGGTCACCTACTCTTAGAGTACCACCTTGGACTAGGATAGTCGCTACTGGACCCCTACCCTTGTCTAGTTCTGCCTCTATTACTGTACCAACAGCCCTCTTGTCTGGGTTGGCCTTTAGCTCTTCTACTTCTGCAACTAGTAGTACCATCTCTAGTAGAGTCTCTATGTTAATTCTCTTCTTGGCTGATAGTTCTACTGATATTACATCTCCACCCCAGTCTTCTACTAGAAGTCCCTGTTCAGATAGCTCCTGCTTTACTCTTTCTGGGTTGGCTCCCGGCTTGTCTATCTTATTGATAGCAACGATTAGGGGAACACTTGCTGCCTTGGCATGGTTGATAGCCTCTATTGTCTGTGGCATGATACCGTCATCGGCTGCAACCACTAGGATAGCTATATCTGTTACCTGGGCTCCTCTGGCTCTCATTGAAGTGAAGGCCTCATGTCCTGGTGTATCTAGGAAAACTATCTTCTGGCCATTTATCTTTACTTCTGAAGCACCTATATGCTGAGTGATACCACCTGCTTCTCCTGATGTTACATCAGTGTCCCTGATAGCATCTAGTAGGGATGTCTTACCGTGGTCAACGTGTCCCATTACTGTTACTACTGGTGGTCTAGGCTTTAGGTCCTTTTCTAGGTCCTCTTCTATATCCATTAGAGCTTCAATCTCTAGTTCTTCTATTTCTGAGCTATCCTTCTTCATTAGGGTAAAACCATACTCGCTGCATATAAGTGATGCAATATCAAAGCTGACTTCCTGGTTGATTGTAGCCATAGTACCCATCTTCATCAATTTCATGATGATTTCTGATGCTGGCTTGTCCATCTCTGTAGCTAGGTCCTGTACAGTTATCTTGCTGTCAACCTCTACCACATTTCCCTTTGCTTCACGAATTTCTTCGTTTAGCATCTCAACTAGTAAAGTTAAGTTTTCTCCTTCTACATGTCCGTTTTCTGTTGTTTCAATACCAAAGTCGTTAATCTTAGACATAAGTTCTTTTTCGCTCATGTTATAATCTTCGGCTATATGTTTTATGCTTGTTATAGACATAAAATACACCTCCTTAAAATTGCCCTCTTAGACCTCTTCTACTAGTCTTAGTATCTGGTCTGCAAAATTTTTATTCTTAATTCCCAATACAGCTCTCGGGCTCTTTCCAATTGCCAATCCTAGCTTGTCTTTTGTCCCAAGCTTGATGTAGGCAATATTTCTAAAACTGCATTTATCCGAAAAAAGTTTTGTCGTATTCTTAGAAGCATCCTCTGCGATTATTACGAGACTCACCCTCTCTTTTTTGACTTCATTGAGAGTAGTGTCATCACCTGATACCAGGTTGCCTGACCTCATACATAATCCTATCATAGAGTATAGCTTTTTTTCATTCATATCTATCATATTTAGTCCTCATTTGAACTGACCTTGTCAAGTTCATCAAGTAAGTGCCTGTAGACTTCATCCTCTACATCCATCTTGAAGGCCCTGTTAAGTGCCTTAGACTTGATAGCCTTTGAAAGACACTCGTGAGTAGCGCATACATAGGCTCCTCTACCATTTGCCCTTCCACTTGGATCTAGAAATATCTCATTGTCCTTGTTCTTTACGATGCGGATCAACTTCTTCTTGTTGTCTCTTTCTTGACAAGCTATACATTTTCTCTGAGGTATCTTCTTTTCTTTCATATTCCACCTCTTATCTAGGCCTGATCACCTGATGTCTCTTCTACTTCACCATCAGATAGGATTTCTTCTGCAACTTCTACATCAGCAGGCTCCATAGCTTCTTCAGATGATTCAAGTGCCACTTCTTCGTCCATATCTTCTGCTGGATTTTCCTCTGCAAGTTCTTTACTAGCCTTTTCTTCCTCAACTGCTAGCTTGTCACTAGCTATTTTTTCAAGTAGGGCTCTTTCATCTGCTTCAGTAAAGTCTGATTCTGGCTTGATATCTATCTTCCAGTTAGTAAGTCTAGCAGCTAGTCTAGCATTCTGTCCTTCTTTACCGATTGCAAGTGACAACTGATAGTCTGGTACTATTACTACAGCAGACTTTTCTTTTTCATTTATAAATACCTTTGTAACCTTTGATGGGCTAAGTGATGCTTCAACGAACTGACCAATGTCATCGCTGTACTTCACTATGTCTATCTTTTCGTCACCTAGTTCATCTACTATATTTCTAACTCTTGATCCCTGAGTACCAACACATGCTCCTATTGGGTCTATGTTTTCGTCAGTAGATAATACAGCCATCTTTGTTCTTGAACCAGCTTCTCTAGATATAGACTTGATCTGAACAGTACCGTCCTGGATTTCTGGTACTTCCATCTCAAACAATCTCTTAACTAGTCCTGTATGGCTTCTAGATAGTAGTATCTGTGGGTTCTTGCTAGTTTTGTTTACGTCTACAACGTAGAACTTCATATTTGTTCCTATCTTGTATTCTTCGCCCCTGATCTGCTCACTTGCAAGTAGGACACCCTCCCCCTTGCCTATCTGTGCGAATACTATACACTTTCCATCTCTTTGAGAAGTTCTAGATATTTCACCAGTTATTAATTCATCCTGCTTTTCAATGAATTCATTGTATGTCATTTCTCTTTCAGCTTCTCTGATCTTCTGTACTACTATCTGCTTGGCAGTCTGTGCAGCTATTCTACCAAAGTCCATAGGTGTTACTTCATGTTCTATTATGTCACCCAACTCGTAATTTGGACTGATTTCTCTTGCTTCACTTAGCTCGATTTCAAGGAAATTATCATATAGGTCCTGTTCATCAACTACTACTCTCTGTGAGTATACCTTTATGTCTCCTGTTTCTCTGTTTAGGTCTATTCTAACATTCTGTGCAGACCCGAAATTCTTCTTGTATGCAGATGTCAAGGCCTGTTCTATTGTTTCAAGTAGTACTTCCTTGTCTATACCCCTATCCTTCACAAGCTCTTCTAGTGCCTGCATAAATTCAACGTTCATCTTCTTTTTTACCTCCAAAATTAAAACACTACTGCTAAACGCACCTGTGCAACTTCTTTTCTATTTAACTTTAATTCTTTACCCTTATAAAGTAATACTATATTGTCATCTTCTAATCCGCATAGGTCAGCCTCAAAGTGCTTGCCCTTTACTATATCGTTATTTGCATATAACTTTACTTCAACCAACTTGCCAGAGTATTTTTCGTACTCGTGATCTCTTTTTAGAATCCTATCAATTCCCGGAGAACATACCTCTAGTAAGTAGTTTTCTTCAATCATGTCCTTTTCGTCTAGAATTGGATTTAGGTCCCTGCTGACTTTTTCACATTCATCAAGACCGATTCCATCCTCTGAATCGATAATTACCCTTAGGTAGTATATTCCAGCTTCCTTGACATACTCTACATCTACTAATTCAAAGCCATGTAGGTCTGCAATAGGCTGAACAAGTTTTTCTACCTGCTGTGCAATATTCTTTTTCATTATTCCACCTCCATATTCAATTGTCCTTATGTCTATTTGATTCCATTAGAAATAATGTGCCCATGCACGAAAAAATGTGAGCCAATAAAGCCTCACACCAACAAACAAATATTCACTTCTTATAGTTTAACACTTATTAAATAAAAAAACAATACTATTCATGTAAATACTTCTGATAGTTCTTATTTGCAGACATATACCTACAATATAATACTAGGATAGTCGTTGAACTGTAAGTACAATGTATTTCGACTTGTATAAGTTATACCCTATAATCAACTTGATTCGCCCTCATATTTCACATATAGTAAGTTTTTTAAAAAAGGAAAATAAAAATGCTAAATTTCAACGTTCTATTTTTGTTGAATTTAGCATTTTTCGTATTTCCTAAAATTTATGAGTCAGCTCCTAATAAAACCCTATTTTTCGGTATCTTAAGTCTAGCATACTTGACTACCCGGCTGCGGTGCGGCGTGTTGTATCGTTTCATGGTCGGCAGACCTCCTTTCTGTGTGTGGTATCCTCTCACTAATAGGGGAAAAACAGGGGGGGTAAAGCGGAACTGTTTTTGAAAAATCCGAAAAATTATTTTGAGGGATTTTTAAGCGGCGCAAGCCGTATAAGCAGGGTTTGGGGAAGGCACTCCCCAACAAGATTCCCGCAGGGGCAAAATGAGCGAAAAGCGAATTTTGGAACCTCGGTAGAATCTTGCTCTGAAAAACTGCCGCTTTCCTCTGCGGCTGACTTTGCGGCAATCTACAAGGGTCGGTGTGGCTGCTTTCGTCAATATAGCGATTGCAGCGGCTCATTCTGCCCGCTGTGGTTTTGCTTTCTTCTACGGACGGAAACGGAAAATGCCAAACGCATTTTTACTTTTTTCATCACTACTACGGTAGCCCCATGCCGTTCTGCTAAATCCGGCGCAATTTTTTTAGGGCAAACTTCCCCGTCACCCCCTACTACAACGGGAATGTTCGGTTTGCCAAAAATAGGCGCAATAAAAGCAGCAAATCTTTTCAGACTTACTGCTTGCGCTACTTATTGTGGGCTATTGTCTCTTTGTCTTTGCGTCGGGATCTTTGTGTGTTGTGATTTTTAATTGTTTTACACTTATTAGCGTTTCTTGTTTGCATTTCGGGCAGTATAGCGGGAAGTTTTTAAGTTCTGTATCTTCCCGCATTTTCAGCCGGGTTTTGTTTTTGCAGACGGGGCATAAAATAAAATTGGTTGTTTTCACATTCTATATACCTCCTGCTATTTACTGAATAAATTATGTATTATGTTTTGCAATGTTTTTTATTTTTATAGATCAGTGCAGTGTACCCCAAAGAAACGGCTGTCAATATCACCGCAGAAATGATTTTTTCTGTTGTGGTGCTTTCCACGCCGATGACACTTAGCGAATTTACTACGCTGTGTGTGATAATACAAGGCCACAAACATTTCCCCTTATGAAACAGCATAGTAAAAAGAAAACCGATTGCCGTTGCATAGATAATTTGCAGGAATGTAGGTAATAATTCTGCACCATTAACAAGATTGATGATGTGACCCAATCCAAATGTTATACTTGATACAATAATTGCAGATTTGATTCCGTCTTTTGCCATAGCTTTGAACAGGAAACCTCTGAATATCAGCTCTTCAATAAAGCCAACGCAAAGCATACTCGATACATATAAAGCCGTTTCCATCGGCGAACAGTTTATCTGGACACCGTTCCAAAGATTACAGCTTCCGATTACGAACAACGGTATAAAATAGAAATAGTCTTTTGCCTTGCCGTCAAACGCACACAGCCCATATTTTTTGAGCAACCCGTTCTTATGAATCCATACATACAGAACCGCAACAAATAAAACAGATAATGGTGCTGTCAGTATTTTTTCTATTCCAATAGAACGAGATAGGTTGTCTGCGATACTGAAAAGCGCTACATACAAGCCAACTAAAACCAAAGAAAATGTCAACTCACTTTTTTTATACAGATGCTTCATTTTGCTCCCTTCTGCTTCATACAAATTGCTCCGTCCAAGACTAATTCCAAGTCGTTTGTAATACTTTTTTCATCGAATGAAATCGTGTTATTCGCTAACATACTGGCATAACCATGGACAAACAAAAACAGAATCCGGAAAATCTCCTTCGTTTTAATCATATCTATCTGGATGCCCTGCGAAAAAATAGTCAGTATTGGTTCAAGTGCTTCATCATTGATCAGTTCCACAATGCTTTTTCCTGAAAAGCTGTTGGATTGAAACAAGAAGCGAAACAGCAAAGGCTCGTCTGCCGCAAAGCGAATATAAGCCATTCCGATTCCCAACATAGGGTTATCTCCCTCGATGCGGCTGAGATATGTGGTGTGATATTCATCCGCTTTCTGATAGGTAGCCTTCTTCAAATCCTCTATCGTTTTGAAGTGGTACATGATTGGTTGGGTAGAGCAATTTAATTTTTGAGATACTGTACGAGCATTGATGTTTTCTGCACCTGTCAGCCGAGCAATTTCCAATGCGGCATTGACAATCATTTCTTTTGATATTTTAGCTTTTGGTGGCATAGAGTTCCTCTCATTCTGTAATCGTTGTTATATTACGATTATTATATAACAATTATTATGATTTGTCAATAGAGTTCACAGTAAAGTTACAACACGATTCTTAGTTGTCAATACATATGTTACACTTACGAGAAAGTTTTTCAAAATACTTGCTATTTTATCGAAAATTATAAATGGATAAGTCAAGGAGTAAAGCTTTGCGTACCTTGACTTAGTTCATTTTAATTTTCACAATAGCAGGCTGTATTTTTGAAATACTCTTCTACAACTTCATTTGGACTTTTAAATTTTAAACTTGTTTTTGCCGTACTATTATATCTTCTTTCATGCTTTGCCACCTGATTTATCAGATCTTTTTCGCTAGTAAATACTTTTCGATTATATAAAATCTTACCATCTTCCCTGTGACTTCT
>NZ_KB906639.1 GCF_000381525.1 Peptostreptococcus anaerobius VPI 4330 = DSM 2949 | reverse complement strand
TATTTTAGGACAAGTACCGATATTTTTGCAAGAGTGGCAAAAAAGTGTACAAATTGATATTGCAATTTACGGAATCAGTAAAGAAAACGGAAAGGAAAGAATCTATTCATAAAAACATTGAGAAGTTTGAGGATATGGCTAAAAATTCTGTTTCTAAAGATAAAATCAAGAATAAGCAAAAGGAGCAGAGCCTATGATAGAGAAAATACTAAAGGACATCAAAGGCTTGTTTAAGGTGCAGGATAAGGCAAAGTTTCTAAAGCAGAACATTCCCTATCTTGCATTTTTCTATGTTGGCAATATCTTCTCTCACCATATACGAGCCTATACTGGTGGCGATGTAATAGACAAAATCTTCCAAGGGATATTATAGATTAACACCATGAGCTTTATTCCAATCATTCATCTAACTGACATTCTAATAGGCATAGGAGTAGCATCTTTAATTAAATTCATTGTCTACAGCAAAGACAAAAATGCAAAAAAGTTCAGACAGGGAAAGGAGTATGGTTCAGCAAGATGGGGAACGAGAAAAGATATAGAACCATACATGGATGAAAAATTACAGAACAATATCTTGCTTACACAAACAGAACGATTAACTATGAATGGTAGACCTAAAAATCCTAAATATGCACGTAACAAGAATGTACTTGTTATAGGAGGTAGTGGTTCTGGGAAAACTCGATTTTATGTAAAACCGAACTTAATGCAAATGCACAGTAGCTATTGTGTAACTGATCCTAAAGGATTAACCTTTTAGGGACAGAGAAAATAATAAAACTTGGAAAGGAGGTAATTCTCATGTCAAATACGAAAAGAACAGGACAAACAGCCCTTTATGGGCGTTTAAGTCGAGATGATGAGCTTCAAGGGGAAAGTAACTCTATCATCAATCAAAAGCAACTACTTGAAAGTTATGCAAAAAGAAACGGTTTTGTAAATATCTATCACTATACCGATGATGGAGTAAGTGGAACAACCTTTGATAGAGAGGGATTTCAAAAAATGATAAAAGCAATAGAAGAAAACAAAGTATCTACTGTGATAGTAAAAGATATGAGCAGGTTTGGAAGAGATTACCTCAAAGTAGGTTTTTACACTGAAATACTTTTCAAAGAAAAGGGAGTAAGGTTTATCGCCATCAATAACGGAATAGACAGTGAAAAACAAGCAGAAAGCGACTTTACACCATTTCTAAACATTATGAATGAATGGTATGCAAGAGATACCTCAAGAAAAATACAATCTATATTCAGAGCAAGAATGGAAGAAGGCAAAAGAGTATCGCCAAGCGTTCCATACGGCTATTTTAGAAACCCAAAGAACAAACAGGAGCTACTTGTCGATAAAGAGAGTGCAAAGGTCGTAAAACGCATTTATAATCTTGTAATAGAGGGATATGGAGTAACACAGATAGCAGATATATTAACCAAAGATAAAGTACTTATTCCGTCAGCCTATGCAGAAATACATTACCCCGAAAATAATCATAGCTCAAAGAAAAGAGGAATAGAAGACCCATATTTTTGGACACCGATCATAGTAGGTTATATTTTAGAAAAAAGAGAATATATGGGACACACTGTTCTTGGTAAAACAATATGCCTTGATTACAAAACTAAGAAACGCAGAAAGGCAAAAGAAGATGAACTCATTATCTTCAAAAATACCCACGAAGCCATCATTGACGAAGAAACATGGAACAACGCTCAACGATTAAGAAAAACAGTAAGAAGAAGTCCAAAGTATGGTACAACCTCACACCCATTTACAGGGCTTTTAATCTGTTCCGATTGTGGAGGAAAGCTAAGCTATCGAGAGCCGGCAGAACATAAAGAAAAGAAATATGATTGTGATTATTGCTTTGTATGTCAACATTACAGACACAGAAAAGGCTCTTGCAGTATGCACTACATCAAAGTAAAAACAGTGAATGAAATTCTCTTAAAATCAATCAAAGAAATCACAGACTTTGCAAAAGAAGAAAAGCAAGAATTTCTAAACGTAATGAACAAGTTATCCGACGAAAAAAGAGAAGAAAAGTATCAAGGAGATAAAGAAAAGTTAGAAAAACTGTCATCAAGAAATGAAGAACTAACAACCCTTATTACAAAACTGTATGAAGACCACGCACTTGGAAAAATTCCCGTAAAACATTTTGACAGATTATTTAATACCTATGATACAGAGCAACAAGACTTGGAAAAACAAATACAGTATTTTGAGCAAGAAATAGAAAGCTATCATCAGAGAAAAGTTGACACCGATAAATTCTTAAAAATGATAGAAAAATATACAGATATTGAAGAACTGACAGTACCAATGATAAATGAGTATATAGAAAAAGTTGTAGTCCACGAAGCAACAGGAGGAAGAAAAGGGAAAGACAGAAAACAACAAGTTGATGTGTACTTTAACTTTATAGGCAACTGTCAAGTACCACAGAAAGCTGATATAGAAAAAATGGCTTAAAAATGGTATAATATTAAACAAAATAGGCTTGTGAGGGGGTGTTTTTATGTCGGCAATTAAAATTGAAAACCTCACTTTCTCATATTATGGATATTTAAAACCTATATTTGAAAATGTATCGTTTTCCTTTGATACAAACTGGAAAATAGGATTGATAGGAAGAAATGGAATTGGTAAATCAACTCTATTTAAGTTACTTTTAAATCAAGAAACTTATCAAGGTAAAATAAGCAAGGATGTTGAATTTATTAAATTTCCACCAAATATAAGCGATACTTCAAAATTAGGAATTGAGTTATATAAAGAACTAATATCAGATGAGGAAGAATGGAAATTATTTAGAGAACTTAATTTGCTAAATGTAGATGAGAACCTTGTTTACAGAGAGTTTGAAACGCTTTCTAAAGGAGAACAAACAAAAATCCTTTTAGCTATTTTGTTTACAAGAGAAGATGGCTTTTTACTTATTGATGAACCAACAAATCATTTAGATATGGACGGAAGAAAAATTGTAAGTGAATATCTGAAAAGTAAAAAAGGATTTTTGCTTATATCTCATGATAGAGATTTTTTAGATGGTTGTATCAATCATGTTATTTCTATTAACAGGAATTATATTGATGTCCAATCGGGAAATTTTACATCATGGTATGAAAACAAAGTGATGAAAGACCAATTTGAAATTAGTCAAAATGAGAGATTAAGAAAAGATATTAAACGATTAAAAGAGGCTGCAAGACAAAGTCAAATTTGGTCTGATAAAATTGAAAATACTAAAAATGGTGTGAAAGTATCAGGTGTAAAACCAGACAAAGGACATATAGGTCATCAATCAGCCAAGATGATGAAAAAATCTAAGAATTTGGAGAATAGACAAAACAAGGCAATAGAAGAAAAACAGAGTTTACTAAAAGATATTGAAACAAAGGAAAGTTTATTATTGCATCCATTACATCATCATAAAAATCCTCTAATATCGGTTAGCAATTTATCATCATGCTATGGAGAGAGACAGATATTAAGCAATGTAAGTTTCGAGATAAAACAAGGCGATATAGTGGCTATATATGGTCAAAATGGTAGTGGAAAATCAACCTTGATTAAAATTTTATTAGGGTTACATCATGAGTATATTGGTGAAATAAAATCGGCAAGTAATTTAAAAATATCGTATATTCCTCAAGATACATCTAATTTAACAGGTAGCCTAAATGAGTATATTCATAAGCAAGGTGTTGATGAAACATTGTGCAAAACAATTCTTAGGAAATTAGATTTTGTAAGAGAATTATTTGAAATGGATATGAAGAACTATAGCGATGGACAAAAAAAGAAAGTTTTAATTGCTGTAAGTTTATCAAAGCCAGCTCATATATTTGTTTGGGATGAACCACTGAATTATATAGATGTAATATCAAGAATACAGATTGAGGAAATTATAAAAGAAGCAAAACCTACACTCATATTTGTGGAACATGATAAGCGATTTGTAGAAGATATAGCCAATAAAATCCTACAATTATAAACGAAATAGGAAATCAAAGTTTAGAAAAAGACTAACACAGAAACAGTAAATCAAAAAAGGTTTACTGTTTTTTCTTTGCTCAAAAACAGAAAGAGAGGAAAACAGAAAATGAAAAATATAGATGAAAAAATTTTAATGGCAGAAGAAGAAATCAAGCAGTTACAAAACAAAAGAAAAAAGCTAATCAGTCAGCAAAAACAGGAAGAGAGAAAAAAGAGAGATAGACGGCTTTATGAAAAAGGAGCAGTTTTTGAAAGTATCTTTACCGACAGCAAGGACTTTACCAAAGATGAATTTTATCAGCTAATCACATTTTCAAATATTAAAGAAGCAATCAATCAAAAAATATTAAAAATCATAGAGAAGCGAGAAGAAAGCGAAAATCAAAATACAGAAAATCAAGAGGAAGAAATGGAAACAGAGGAATAGTCCCTTGTTTACAAGGGCGCACATATACACCTTAACAGGTGCGTGCGTTCTCCGAAGGCTCTTAGCAGAGGGTATATCAGCTAACGCTGATACAGGGGAGCTACACTCCCCTATAGAAATAAATTTCCTACCCCTTGTGTACTTCCCAAAAGAAATCGGATAAAAGCAATCCGATTTTTTTAGGAAGTCTTATCTATCGCCACCATACCCGTATCAGAAAAGAGAGGAGGTCTTATCTTATGGCGATATATCATCTTTGTATAAAGATTATCTCAAGAGGCAAAAGCAAAAGTGCAGTAGCAGCTTCCGCCTATCGAAGCGGCGAAAAGATAAAAAATGAGTATGACAGCATAGTTCATGACTTTACAAGAAAAGGCGGAATAGCCCATACAGAAATTCTATTACCACAAAACGCACCACAGGAGTTTTCGGACAGGGGAACATTATGGAATAGCGTGGAAAAAATAGAAAAAAGTAAAAACTCACAGCTTGCAAGAAAAATCGAAATCGCCTTACCTAAAGAATTAGATAGAAGTAAACAGATAGAGCTTGTACGATAATATGTAAAGGAAAATTTTGTGAAAGTTGGTATGTGTGCCGATATTGCCCTACATGATAAAAATGACGGAAACCCACACGCTCATATATTATTAACTATGCGACCATTAAACGAAGATACAACATGGGGAGCAAAATCAAAAAAAGAATATATCCTTGATAAAAATGGAGAAAAAGTAAAACTAAAAAACGGTAATTACAAAACCCAAAAAATCAATACAACCGATTGGAATGAACAAGACAAAGCAGAGCAGTGGCGAAAAGCATGGGCAGACATTACAAACAAATATCTTGAAGAAAACAGCATACAGGAAAAAGTAGATCATCGTTCTTATCAAAGGCAAGGCATAGAACAAATACCGACTATTCATTTAGGTGTATCAGCAACACAAATGGAGAAGAAAGGCATAACCACCGACAGAGGAAATATTAATCGAGAAATCAGAAAACAGAATAGGCTGTTACAGGAAATCAAGTTAAGAATAAAAGCCTTATTAAATTGGATAAGAGGAATTGGAAAAGAAGAAAAAGCAGAAAATCAAAATACAAAGTCCACCCTCCCACCCAGAGAAAATCTGCTATCCGTTTTTGAAAATCTTATCCGTAACAACACAGACAACCATAATGCAGACTTGGAAAAAAATATTGAAAGCTATCAATTCTTAAAAGAGAAAAATATCACTTCATTATCCGAGCTAAAAGAAAATATACTTACTTTAAGAGATAAGAATTACAAGACCACAAGAGTCATCAAAGACAGCGAAAAGAGCATTGAAGATAAAACACAGCTTATTGACCAATCTGAGAAATATTTGAAGCATAAAGAAACCTCCAAAGCCTATACCAAATTAAAGAAAAGCAAACGGGAAGATTTTTATAACGAACATACCGCAGAGATTATTTTATTTGAAAGTGCTAAGAAATATCTAAAAGAGCATTTAGGAGAAAGCAAGACCTTAAATATATCTAAATGGAAAGCAGATGTTGCCACTTTGAAGAAAGAGAAAAAGAGCTTATACAATAAAATATTAGAGATACGAGAAGAAGTAGAACAGGCAGAAAAAGTTAAAACCTGTATAGAGCAGTTGCAGGAACATCTAAAGGAACTATCACATAGTCAGAGCCAAGATTTAGGTCTGTGAGAAAGGGCATAAAAATGATATAATGTTAATTAATATAGACTAATAAATTGAAAATTACGGAGGTAAGTAATGTTGAGATTAAGACCTTATAATATAAATGATGCAGATATAATTCTTTCTTGGAGTAAAGATGAAATGGCTTTTTACAAATGGTCTGCTGGTGTTTTGGGAGAATATCCAATAACAAAAGAAAAATTTGGCTTTGTTAATAACCTAATGGCTTTTACAGCTATTGAAGATGATAATATAATAGGCTTTTTTACAATGCGAAGACCTTCAAAAAACTTTGATGAATTGAGGTTTGGTTTCATAGTTGTTGACCCTTCACATCGTGGCAAAGGATATGGTAAGGTAATGCTTCAGTTAGGTTTAAAGTTTGCATTTGAAATTTATGGAGCAAAAAAGGTTTCACTAAGCGTTTTTGAAAATAATGAACCAGCATATTTTTGTTATAAAGCAGTTGGTTTTGATGATGTAGTTCTTGATAAGACAGAAACCTATCATGTTTTGGGAAAAGAATGGAAATGTAAAGAATTGATGATTGAAAACAGGTAAATTCAATTTTGTAAATCGTATAATTTAATAACAACTAAAACAAGAACAGTAAATCAAAAAAAGGTTTACTGTTTTTTCTTTGTCTAAAAGCGGAAAGGAGAACTTATGGAAGGAGAAAAAAGGAAAATACAAGCACCACCCAATAAACAGTTAATAATGAATATTGGAAAGACAAAATATACTGTAAACCTACATTTCAAGCAAGGTACAGGCGAAACATACAAGGATAAAATACTAAAGCTAATCAAGAGAGAAACAGAGAAGATATAAATTTGTCAAAGAAATTTTGTTTATGTCCTTGACAAATCTTCCCAAAAGGAACAATAGTTCTTGAGTGTGGAAAGATGCTTGAAGATAATGGATATGAGATTAAAATTCTAAATACCATCAATTTCAAAAAAACCATGGAATACAATCCTTTTGCATATATTCGTTCTGAAAAAGATATCCTAAAGCTTGTTCAGACAATCATCGCAAACACCAAGGGAGAAGGAGAAAAAGCAGGTGAGGACTTTTGGGTGAAAGCTGAAAAACTTTACTATACAGCACTTATCGGATATATCTGGTATGAAGCTCCAAGAGAAGAAAAGAACTTTGCAACACTACTTGATATGATAGACGCTTCAGAGGTAAGAGAAGATGATGAAACCTACATGAATCCGATTGATAGACTCTTGAAGCACTTGAGAAAAGAGAACCGACACACTTTGCAGTGAAGCAATATAAAAAGTACAAATTGGCTGCGGGAGTAATAGAATTAAGGAGAACACTTAATCACTATTTTAGTGAAATATGTACTTCTTAATTCTTTTTTTATTGAAAAATTAAGAGAAAGGGGGTAAAAATGAGGAATTTTGAAAAGATAACAGCACTCTATGAAAGATTAAGTCGTGATGATGAACTGCAAGGAGAAAGTAACTCTATCATCAATCAGAAAAAAATATTGGAAGAATACGCAAGCAAAAATAACCTGTCAAACATAATTCACTTTACAGATGACGGAATCAGCGGAACACAGTTTGACAGACCGGGATTTATGGCAATGATGAACGGAGTCAATCAAGGAAATATTGGTTGTATCATTGTAAAAGATATGAGCAGACTTGGCAGAGATTATCTCAAAGTCGGTCAATGTATGGAGATACTAAGACAAAAGGGCGTAAGACTAATCGCTATCAATGACAATGTAGATAGTTTTTACAGAGAAGATGATTTTACCCCTTTTAGAAATATCATGAACGAATGGTATGCAAGAGATACATCAAGAAAAATCCAATCTACTTTCAGGTCAAAAGGCGAAAGTGGGAAACATACGGCAAGTACACCGCCTTATGGCTATATCAAAGATGGAAAAGATAAAAATAAGTGGATAGTAGATGAAAAAGCAGCAGAGATAGTAAGGCGAATATTCAATATGACCATGCAAGGCAATGGTCCGTATCGAATAGCAAAGATATTGGAGAGTGAAAAAGTAGATATACCCGCCTACCATCAACAAAAATTAGGCTATGGGCTATATCAAAGCAAAAACTTTGAACACCCATATCGTTGGTGTAGTTCCACAATAGCAAGTATTCTAAAGAAACAGGAATACTTAGGACATACAGTCAATTTCAAAACAAGAAAACACTTCAAGGATAAGAAAAGTAAATATGTATCCGAGGATAACTGGCTTATTTTTGAAAATACACACGAGCCAATCATAGACCAAGAAACCTTTGATAATGTGCAAAGGATAAGAGGAAATGTAAAAAGGTATCCTGACGGTTGGGGCGAATATCACCCACTCACAGGACTGATGTATTGTGCAGATTGTGGGAGCAAGATGTATGTTCATAGAACAAGCAACTACAAGAATGTCCCATACTATGTTTGCAGCAATTACAAGAAAGTACCTTGCGGCACACTTTGTCCATCAGCACACAGAATAAAAGCAGAAGCAGTTTTAAATCTTATTAGGGAAACACTGAAAGACATTAAAAAAAACCTTGATGAAGATAATGAAGACTTTATCCGTTCTATTCAAAATGAAATGGAAGAAAAGGAAAAAGTAGAGATAGAAAAGAAAAAGATAAAATTAACGGAAAGCCAAAACAGACTTCAGGAACTTGAACGACTGATGTGCAGAATTTATGAAGATATGATTCTAAATAAAATACCGAATAATCGTTATGAAATCCTAAATAACCAATACGAAACAGAGCAACTTACATTAAGCAAAGAGATTAAAGACTTAGAGCTTGAAATATCAAGATATGAAAAAGAAACAGACAGAGCTAAGAAATTTATATCTCTTATCAGTCGTTATGAAAACTTTGATGAACTTACAACTACAATGATAAATGAGTTTGTAGAAAAAATTATCGTACACGAAAGAGATAGAAAAGGAAGTCAGACATCAAAGCAAAAGATAGAAATTTACTTTAATTTCATAGGCAATTATGAACTGCCACAGGCGGAGTTAAGTGAAGAAGAAAAACAAAAACTTGAGGAAGAAGAAAGAAAAATCAAGGAAAGAAAAGACAAGCTACATCAAAATTACCTGAAACGAAAAGCCAGCGGAAAACAGAAAGAGTATGAAGATAAATATAAGGCAAGAAGAGAACAGAAGAAACAGGAGAAATTAAAGGTTTTGAAAAGAGTTGGGATACCGATGAAAGATTATATGAAATAGTATTCATATTAAGACGGTAGTTATTATCATGAAGTTAGTTGACATTAACTATCGTTTATGATAAAATAAAATTCGACAGTAGTGTCGGTTTTTATTACGATATGAAATGAGGTCTTTATTTTGAAAGAAGAAAAACAAAAAGTTGGACAAATTAGAAAAAAAGAGATTCGAGAAGCTGCAAAGGAATGCTTTCTAAATAAAGGGTTTCAACTTACAACAATGGAAGATGTTATCACAGAGGTAGGAATGAGTAGAGGGGGTGTTTATCATCATTATGCAAGTACAAATGAAATGCTTAAAGACTTAATGTTTGATGGTAATGATTATAGAAACAACTTGATAAATGAGTATTTAAAAAACAATCGAGGAAAAGATAAATATCAGCAAATGGGTGATATTTTGGTTGATAAGTCGCTGGCTGATACAGAATTGATGAGATTGTATACACTCCTTTTACAAGCGAAAAAATATAATCAGGATTTGGAAAAATTGTATCAAGAATTGAAACTTAATGCGACTAATGAGCTAAGTTTAATCGCCAAGCAGCTTGGAATTAAAACAGACATATTTAAGGATGATTTTTTAGTGAATTATATCAATGCGATGATATTAAGTTCTGAAGTTCTCTGTGCAAGAAATTCTTTTTCACAACATAAAAAATATATAAAAGAAACAATGGTAAATTACATTGTTGATATTGACAAGAGATAGGGAGGTTTAAAATGAGTAAACGATTAGAAGTAAAGGATTTAATCAACATAGGATTATTTTCTGTATTAGGTTTTGTATTTATGATGATTGGATCATTTTTAGGAATGGTTCCAGTTTTAATGCCGGTTGTTCCATTTGCACAGGGAGTTTTAGTAGGACCTGTAAATATGCTGTATTCCACAAAGATTAAAAAAAGAGGAATGGTGTTTATTCAATCATTACTTATTGCATTAGTATATGTTGCTATGGGACATGGACCTTGGGCATTATTGACCGCTGTTATTGCTGGTATTATTGCTGAAGTTATTTTGAAATCAGGAGAATATACGGATGTTAGAAAGGCAAGATTAGCATTTTCTATTGCTCCACTTTGCACATTAGGAAATTGGTTGCCAATTTTTATATCAAGAAATGAATATGTCAAACAGATGTTAGAGAAAGGATATAACCAAGAATTTATTGATAAGATGCTTAGTGTAATGCCGAATTGGATTATTGTCGTAATGGCAATAGGTGGAATTATAGGAGCATATATTGGTTGTAGTATAGGTATGGCTTTCCTAAAAAAACATTTTAAAAAGGCTGGTATGGAAAAATAAGGATTCATAAGGAGTTAAGGATGACAATCAAACTTGATTTTCGTACAAAACTTTTTATGACAATAGTTCTTTCATATGTGATGGTTTTAGGCAATATTCAAGTAAAGTATTTCTTGCAAGCCCTTATAATATCTGTAATTCCGATAGTGCTTTTAATAAATACAAAACATACAAGAGTAGCTATTATTGGGATGGCTACTCTTGTGTTCGTTTATGGTGCTGATAGATTTTTAATTAAATTAGAATACAGTCCCTTGGTAGCGATTTTACTGATATTAGTAATGGTTGTTAAGAAAATACTTCCCGCATTTTTAATGGGGAAATATACCATACTCACATCAAATGTAGGGGAAAGTATTTATTCATTGAAAAAAATGAAATGTCCCGATGAAATAGCAATACCATTGACTGTGATGGTTCGTTTCTTTTATGCCGCAAGGATTGATTATAGCCAGATAAAAAAAGCCATGCGTTTGAGAGGACTAACGCTTAAAAAGTTAATAAAAAATCCAATTCTATTATTTGAATATAGATTAGTGCCACTATTGATGTGTTTGTCTAAGACGGCAGATGATTTAACAGTATCCGCAATGACAAAAGGGTTAGCTGTTAATCAAAAGCGAACAAGTATTAGTGAATCTCGCATTGGTGGCATTGATTGCATATTTTTTTTGATAATGGTATGGGCAATCTATTTATATATAAGGGGTAAGTATGCTTAGTTTACAAAATTTAGTATTAAAGTTTGATGGAGAAAGCATATTAGAAAATATAAATCTAAATTTCAAACCCGGAGAGGTAACTGTTATAACGGGACAATCAGGTACGGGGAAAAGTAGTTTGTTAAAAGTAATAAACGGCATTATTCCCGAATATGATTGTGGAGATGTAAAAGGAGATGTTTTATACAGGGACAAATCTTTATTAGGGATGAGTATATTAGAACGATCCAAGTTTATATCCACAGTGTTTCAAAATCCTAAAACACAATTTTATTGTATCAATTCTACAGATGAATTAGCTTTTCAATTAGAAAATAGGTGTATAGAAAGAAATTTGATTTTAGATAAAATACGCTATTATTCAGATGTTTTAGGTAGTAAAGATTTGTTGGACAAGAATATTTTTGAACTATCCGGTGGAGAGAAGCAACTAATTGCTATAACCGCCAGCGGAATTTCAGAAAATGAAATTATTCTTTTAGATGAACCATCCTCATCTTTGGATTATGAATCAATTAAGAACTTAAAAAGAGCTATTATTGAGCTAAAAAAAAGAAATAAAATCATAATCATTGTCGAGCATAGATTATTTTATTTGAAAGACATTGTAGACAAGCTGTGTGTAATAGAAAATAAAACTTTTAAAGAATACACGAAAGAATATTTTAGTGATGATTTCTTTGTAAGAGTTTCAGAAAAACATAATTTAAGAAATTTCAATGAAATTTTTAAGAGTGATTTCTTAAATAGACAATATGAAAAAGTAGATATGTTGCAAAAAAATACTCCATCAAACTTTGCTAATGAATCAATAACATGTCTACATTTCAAAAAAACATACGATAAGAATACAATTTTTGATTTTAGTGTTTCTTTTAATACCGGGATAAATTTCATTATTGGACAAAACGGTGTTGGGAAAAGTACTTTTATCAATTTACTTATGGGAACTATAAAAGGCAAGGGAGAAGTTTTTTATAAGGGAGAAAAACTCAAAAAACGGTATGAGAATATCTTTGCAGTCATGCAAGATGTTAATTATCAACTTTTTACAGAATCTGTATGGCAAGAAATTGGAACAGTTACAAAACAGGATAATTTGAAAAATGAAGCCTTAAGAAAGGTACATTTATTTAATAAAAAAGAAATGCACCCAAGTTCGTTATCGGGTGGAGAAAAACAGAGATTGTTGCTTGCTATGTCTATGGTAAGTCAAAAACCAATCATAGTGTTTGATGAGCCAACGAGTGGACTTTGCAAAATGCAAATGGATATTTTGATTGGATTTTTAAATCAAATGGTAGAGCAAGGGAAAACTATTATTATAATCACGCATGATTTTGAATTTATAAAACAATGCGATGGTGCAATATATGAATTTACAAAATAAATATAAGTAAAGGAGAGCAATACGATGAAAGAAGATATGAAAACACAACTTTTAACAAAAAGTCCTAAAGACTTGTTGTTTCAATTAGCTATTCCGGGAATTATAGGAATGGTTGTTATAGGACTTTATCCATTTATGGATGGAATATTTGCTGGGTGGATTATAGGGGATTATGCTATGTCTGCTATTAGTATATCAATGTCTTTAACAATAATAAATGGCGGTATATCAGCACTTATTGGTGTTGGTAGTGCGTCGATTTTGTCAAGGGCTATTGGAAAGGGAGACAAAGAAACAACGGATAAAATATTTGGTAATTTTTGTTATTGGGTAATTTTATTTTCTATAGTAATTACCATATTAGGATTGATATTTGCACCTAATTTTCTGGATTTGGTAGGAGCAAAAGGGAATATTAAAGAACTTGGAGTTAGATATTTAAGAGTAGTTTTCTTTGGTTCAATATTTGTGAATTTTGCTCAAGCAGGTAATATGACAATGCGTGGTGAAGGTGCATTGAAGCAATCTATGATGATTATGGGAGTAGGTGCTTTATTAAATATTATTTTAGATCCTATTTTTATGAAGTTGATGGGAGAGTATGCAATTGAAGGTGCAGCCATTGCAACTGTAATATCTCAAATTGTACAGGCGATATTAACATTT
This sequence comes from Peptostreptococcus anaerobius VPI 4330 = DSM 2949, assembly GCF_000381525.1. Classification (GTDB taxonomy): domain Bacteria; phylum Bacillota; class Clostridia; order Peptostreptococcales; family Peptostreptococcaceae; genus Peptostreptococcus; species Peptostreptococcus anaerobius. Next base: position 5,828 of record NZ_KB906639.1, on the reverse strand, counting down.
CACTATTTTTCAAAGAAAAGTGCTTTTGTTGGTATCCATAAAATTCAAAAGAGCAAGGCAATTTACAGTGAAATGTTTAGTATAGGAAGTTCGGCTATGATGATGCAAATTTTATTTGCAGTACAACAAACATTTTTGTTCAAACAGGCTTTCGCTTATGGTGGAGATAATTGGGGAATTCTAATGTCTGCCACAATGAGACTTTATATGTTCTCATTTATTCCATTGTGGGGAATGAGTCAAGGTTTACAGCCTGTTATAGGAGCTAATTTTGGAGCAAAACAATATCAAAGAGTAAAAGATACTATGAAGATTTTCATGTATGGGGCAACAATACTTGCTGCTATTTCTTGGATACCATCCATGTTTTTCTCTGAAAAATTATTGTCTTTGTTTAATGTGAGAAGTGAAATAATTGAAGTTGGAGTTATGAACTTCAAGTTGTTCTATTCTACCTTTATCCTGTATGGAATTATGATTATGACTCTTACATTTTTCCAATCTATTGGAGATGGGAAAAAAGCGAGCATGATTGTAATGCTTAGACAACTGATTTTATTTATTCCGGCGATATTGTTATTGCCAAAGGTATTTGGAAGATTAGCAGTTTGGTGGGCTGAACCTATTGTGGATTTTAGTATGATTTTGCTTGGGCTGGTTTTAATGCTTAATGGACTTAGGAAAATGGGAAAACAAGAAATTACAAAAAGTTAGGTAGCTCAAAAGACAAAAGAAAAAATAAGAAAGGTTTGATGTATGAACATTATTTAACTATAAGGGATGGGTGATTAAGATGAAAAAATCTTTATATACAAAAGAAATAAATAATAAAAATTTCTATTTGCCTTATAGTTGTCTATTCTCTCAAACAATTAAATACATCTAAAGAAAAGGTAAACTCTTTTCAATTCGGAGGACATTTTACGCCAAAGTGTAGAAGTCCTCCTTTTTTATTCTCAAAAAGCAAAACAGAGAACTTAAAAAAGGAGGATAACTAAGTGGCAAAGAAAGAATATTACCTTTATGTCAAAGGCAAAGCTGTACCTGTAAGCGAAGAAGTCTACAAAGCCTATTGGAAGATAACAGAGCATGAAAAGTATCTCCAAAGAAAAGATTGGAAGCATAATGTTATACCATTTTCAGGACTGGATCACGACGGACACTTCATAGACAACATCATAGATGAAAAAATAGACTTAGAAAAAATTGTAGAAGTAAAAATGCAAATTGAAGAACTTCATAGAGCATTAAATACTCTTTCAAAAGAAGAACGAGAGTTAATGGAAGCCATCTTCTACAAAGAAGAAAGCCTAAGGTCAATCGGTAAAAAAGAGAAAGTTACACATCAAGCAATCAGTGGGAGGAGGGATAGGATTTTAGAAAAACTGAGAAAGATTTTAGAAGATAAAATCTAAAAACTTGGAAAGGTTAAGTGTCAAAAAAAGGTGCTTAACCTTTCTTTATGGAAACAAGCAGATACCAAAATGGAGGAATGAAAAATGAAGAAAGAAAACACATTACAGGAAGTACAGGAACAAATTTCTGAACTTCAGGAAGAAAGAGAAAAGTGCAATGTGAAGCTGAAACAATTAGAAAATCAAGGCAAGAAATTAGAAAAACTTGCAAACGAAAAAGAACGAAAAAGAAGAAATCACAGGCTTATACAAAGAGGCTTGATAGTAGAAAGAGTGGTTAAAAATCCACTAATGTTTACCAATGAGGAGATAGAAGAATTACTTAAAGTTGCTACTCACACAGAAGAATACAGACAAGCCTATGAAGAAATGATAAATGGGAAAGATATGGAAGATGAAACAGACAGCGAGTAGACAGAATAAAAGACCTTAGTTTTTTCAGAAGCTCCCTGCAAGGGCAAAAAGCTTCGCAGAACGCAAAGCACCCTTTAGGGTGTATAATTGCGCCCTTAGAAAAACTAAGGGATTTTAGCAAGTCTTAAAACATACAAAAGTTAATAAAAATATACAGATAAAGCAGATAGGAAAAGATACAAAAATAACCTGTCTGCTTTTTTTATTTACCTGAAAACAAACAAAAAATGAAAGGAGCTTATACAGATGGCAGAAACATTTCACTTTAGTATATCAATGATAAGCAGAGGAAAAAGTAAATCGGCAGTTGCAAGTGCAGCATATATATCCTGTGAGAAATTAACAAATGAATGGGACGGAGTAACTCACGACTACCATAATAAAAAAGGACTTTTACATTCAGAAATCTTCTTGCCGGAGAATGTCCCCATAGCATTAAAAGATAGAACTACTTTATGGAATAGCGTTGAACTAAATGAGAAAGCAAGCAATGCACAGCTTGCAAGAAACTTCATTATCGCCTTACCGAAAGAATTATCTTTTGAAGAAAACAAGAAACTCATTATCGACTTCATACAAGAAAATTTTGCATCAAAAGGAATGATAGCAGACCTTGCAATCCATGATGAAAGTGATGAAGAAAATAACAATATCCATGCTCATATTATGACTACCCTTAGACCAATCAATGAAAAAGGAGAGTGGCAGGCAAAAAGCAAAAAAGAATATGTTCTTGATGAAAACGGAGAAAAGATAAAACTAAAAAGCGGAAACTATAAAACAAGAAAAGTAGAGCTGACAGACTGGAACGATAAAGGCAACGCAGAGAAATGGCGAGAGAATTTTGCAAGCCTTTGTAATCAGTATTTAGAAAAAAATCATCAGGAAAAGAGAGTGGATCATCGTTCCTACAAAAGACAAGGGATAGAAGAAATCCCAACCATTCACATGGGAGCAAGTGCCAGCGCCTTAGAGAAAAAAGGAATCGAAACCGACAAAGGAAACATCAACCGAGAAATAAAAAAGCACAACTCCTTAGTTAAGGCAATTAAAGAAAAATTGTTAGAGATTAACTCTTGGCTTAACTCACTTGTTTCTACATTTCAAGCAAAATATGACGAGTACAAAGAAACAAGACAACAAGAGATTGAGAACAAAGCCGAACTCTTTAACCTCTATGAATATATCTCTATCTATAACGAGATACAGGGAGAAAAAATAAAAAATCTATCCTACTATGGACAGATAAAAAAGGGAAATGCAGACCTAAAGAGATTTGTAAAAGCAATCTACTATCTAAAAGATAATCATCTTCAAACCATAGCAGACCTACAAGGAAAAGTCTTTGAACTTGCAAAACAAAGTAAAAAGATAAGTGGTGATATTCAAGAAAAAACACAAAGAATAAAAGACTTAAATCAATGTGTAAGCTGCATAGACTCTATCAAAGAAAACAAAGAAGTTTATCAGGAATACAAAAGCAAAACCATATTCAAAGACAGCTTTTATAATTCTCATAAAAAAGGAATAGACAGATATCTAAGAGCAAGAAAGACCATAGAAAAATTTACAGGGACATCATCTATAAAATTAAGTGATTGGCAAAAAGAAATATCAAACCTTGAAAAAGAGATACAAAGTTTAACGGAAGATAAAGTTAAAGTACAAGACGAATTTAAGCAGATAGACCATATCAAATATGCAGTAAAGATTGTCAATGACGAGTATGGAATAGACCTATCTATTGAGATAGATAAGGCAATTAAGAGAGGAGATAAACCAAGTGTTATTGCACAGCTGAAAAAATTCCAAGAGCAAGAGGAAAGAAAGGAGCAGTACAAACAAAAAGCCAAGGAAAAGGCTAAAGAAAATTATAAAAATACAGGGGAGGAAAGATAAAAATGGCAGACAACAGAAGATACTATTGGTTAAAATTGAAAGAAGATTTTTTTACAGATAAGAGAATCAAAAGGCTAAGAAAAATATCAGGAGGAGATACCTATACAATCATTTACCTCAAATTGCTTTTGCTTAGCTTAAAAGATAGTGGGAAGCTGTATTATGACGGAGTAGAAACAGACTTTATCAAGGAGCTTGCATTAACGATTGATGAAACGGAAGATGATGTAATGGTTACAGTAAATTATCTTGTAGCACAAGGATTGATGGAGATAATCACAGAAAATGACGAGTATTTTTTAACAGAAATCCCAAGTCTTATAGGTTCAGAAACAGCGTCTACAAGGCGTTCGAGGAAATCAAGAGGACAAAAAGCGTTGCAATGCAACACTGGTGCAACACCTTGCAACCTTTTGCAACAAAACTGCAACGGAGAGATAGAGATAGAGAAAGAGATAGATATAGAGTTAGAAAAAGAGGGGGAGAAAGAAAAAATATCCCCCTCCCTTTATGGAGAATATAAAAATGTTTCCTTAACTGATGAAGAATATGGAAAATTAAAGGATAAAATGCAATGTCATAGGGATAAAATGATAGAGAAGCTGTCAACCTATATGCAAAGTACAGGAAGAAACTACAAAGACCATTATGCGACCTTGGTTCATTGGTATGAACAGGACAAAGGGAAATTAAAGGAAAACAGTAAATCAAAAGTATATACCTTTGAAGATTATGACAAGGGTGAACACTTGTAGACCTCGTATAAGACGGTGGAAAGGCTTTTTAAGAGTGTTAATAATAAAATAGGTATCAGATTATGGCTAATTGTAAAAACATCGTATAAGGGCTTAAATTTGTGGTATGGAAAAAATATCGTATTTATGATAAAATGATAATGATATGGTAATAAACTCAGTTATAAGGAGAGGATATATAAATGCGAATTCAATTTACTGTAACCGATGAAGAACTTGAAATTTTAACTAAAAAAGCAATAGAGGGAGGTTTCCCAAGCGTTACTGAATATTGTAAGTGTAGTAGTTTACAAGAAAATACAAGCTATGCTGACCTATATACTACCTTATTAAACAAAATTAGCTCTTTACCGAAAGGCAAAGAATTTGTTTTGAGAGAGTTAATCGCAACACCGCCGGCATTGATTGGCAGATGGTTTTATGAAAATGTAAATAAGAGACTTGTAAAAAATGTGGAACACATCGGAAAAGCTGAAGGTGGAGTAGAAAAATATAAAAGAATTTAGATAATGTTGGAGGTGCATTTCATGGCAGAAGAAAATAAAGAGATAGTTATTGTAGATGATAAAACTATACAAGAAAAAATATATCTTATTCGTGGGCAAAAAGTAATGCTTGATGCAGATTTAGCTGAAATATATGGTTATGAAACAAAAAACTTTAATAGACAGGTAAAAAACAATATTGAGAAGTTTGAAGGCGAAGATTTTATGTTTCAACTTACCGAGAATGAATTTGAAAACTTGAGGTGCAAAAATTTCACCTCAAGTTGGGGCGGTTCAAGATACTTACCAAATGCCTTTACAGAACAAGGTATTTATATGCTTATGACGGTATTAAGAGGTGAACTTGCGATTAGGCAAAGTAGAGCCTTAATTAGAACATTTAAGCAGATGAAAGACTTTATAATCGAAAATCAAGATTTTATTAGCTCAAAAGAATTGGTACAAATAGCAGTACAGACAAATCAAAACACAAAGGATATAGCTGAAATAAAGTCGCAAATGGCTACAAAAGAAGATTTGAAAAAGGTTATGGATAATTTTATAGATCCAGACACATACAAGCATTTCCTTTTAATGAATGGAGATAAGATTGAAGCAGATGTTGCTTATACAAAAATATATAAGTCTGCAAAGAAAAGCATTTATGTAATAGATAACTATATAGGCTTGAAAACCTTAGAATTATTAAGAGCTGCAAAAGACAATGTTGAAATTATAGTCTTTAGCGACAATGTGAAAAACAAGGATATGCTGACAAAAAATATCCTAAACGATTTTAGAAAAGATTACCCTAATATCAATCTGAAGATGAAAATTGCAGGTAAAAAGTATCACGATAG
>NZ_KB906638.1 GCF_000381525.1 Peptostreptococcus anaerobius VPI 4330 = DSM 2949 | reverse complement strand
AAAAAAGTAAATTTCTACAAGCTAGTATTTTCAATGCCTGTAGGGTTTTTAGAAAATAATTAGTATTTATTTTCCAATGTTATGAAAACGTTTTCTACGGGGGTGTTTAATCTGAAAACTAGTGTTTTCAATGCTTTCAGCCCATTATGTTACTAAACAAACTATATAATAACTATACCTAAACTACATACAAATCACCCAAAATCATACAAAATCACCCACAATCCAGCAAATCACAAATATAAGCACACCCCTATACCTATTGCAATGCAACAACTCTAGCTTTTTTACTTAATATTTATTTAGCCTTGTGGCGTCTGAACCTTTATCAAATAATTAAGACAATCTTATCTTGAATTAAATTTATTTTTTTAAAATATTCTGATTTTTCTGAATTTACTTTACCATTCTAAAGTTTTTTATGGTATAATGTATTTAAAGGAAAATAGTTAAGTATTATTCCAAGGGACACCCCATTATATACGCTGCACGTAATACTTGAAAGATTTTTTTTAAAAACATGAAGTAAAAAAAAAGACAAAATGTGTTTTAAACTCTATAAAACATTGAAATATCAATATGTGTGTCATTATTTTATTGTAAAATTTTAAATAAAAGATGCTATATTTTGAAGAGATTTAAATAAATTTTAGCGTAAATATAAGGCAAATTCACTATAGAAGATACAAATTGCTGCTAATAAGCCTTGTGGCGTTTGAACCTTCGATATTATTAAGAAAGCGAGGTAAAATATGATTGAGTACTAAAAATGAAAATACATTACAAAAAAAATATATAGAAATTAAATCCAAACTAGATTATTCCCTAGTTAGATATGAAGATAGATTAAAATTAGTAAAAGAAATTTTGAAAATAGAAAAAATAAATGGGGTTGAATTTCCTGAAGATTTTTGGTTAGGTCTATTTGAGCAAAGTATTGACGAAAGCACTGGATTGGATAATTCACCTATTAGGGTCTGCTTAAATCAAAATGATGATTTATATACAGGTTCATTTACTGCTACCCTATTAGAAACCATTAGTTCATATTTAATAAATACACCAGAACTAAAAAAAGAAGATGATAGGATTAAGATTTATCACACAAAGGAAATGTTTGATAGAGCCTTACAGGAGGAAGAAAAAGTCAAAGAACTTATGTTGAATAAAGATGGTGAGGATAAAGTTGATTTTGCTATATTCACAAGACAAAAGAACTATAAAAAATCAAAAGATATAGAGATAAAAGAAAAAGATATTAAAAAAAGCAAGACTCTAACTGATTACAATAACTTCTTAGAGTATCTTAAATCAGAAAGAAAAATGTATTCAAACTTAAAAGCTTCAAAAAAACGTTTGCACTCTTCAGACCTTAGAAGATTAAAGATTATAAATAGACTGATATTCATAACTAAAAAAGATATGGTTGATGTTTATATGTCAGAACATAAGCCTATAAGATTTAAAAATCCTTTAAAAGACAATGGTTCACCAGATTGGAATTATTTAGATATGATGGATTCTTCAATAATAAAGCTTTTACTACCCATGGTTAAAAGTGATGATATAGGAGATGATTTAAATATAATCTTAATGGATTTAGATACATTAATTAAACACACTAATTTTACAGATAAACAGAAAGAAATTTTGTCTTTGTATAGAGATGGTTGTTCAGTTTCAATCATAGCTGAAAAATTAGATACCACAAGACCTAATGTATCTCAGATATTAAACTCAGCTGTTAAGAGAATTACTAATCAATATTATAAAGAATACGAGGATTGGTATTATCTTAATGTCTGTAAAGGTAACTATGGCGTCTGTTCTGCTTGTGGCTGCATTAAGCTGAAATCACAACTTAAAAGAAAAAGACGAGAAAGCAAGAAAGGATTTTGCGATAAATGTTATGAATTAATATAAATTAAATCTAAAAATATTAAATTGCAAAATTAGATTAACAAATTGGGGAGTTACACTAATTAATTATATAGAGGGTAATATGTAAAGGAGGTAAATATGAGGTCAAAAACGATATCCTCAAAATTTTTAAAAAGGTATATTAAAGATATGATTCACAAAGAATGTAATCTTTTTTTGAGCGACAGGGACTTAGATAAGATTTTTGATAGTATTGAATATGGTATTAAAGAACTTATTGTTTCAGGCTATTCATTTAAATTATTTGGAATCAGATATGATGCTGAACAAATGCCTCCTGTGGTTTATAAAGATGTTAGAGATGGCAACATCAGATTAAGTAAATCATATTCAAAACTAAAGGTAAAACCCTGTATTAATTTACAAAAGGAATTAAAAGATAGGACAAAATATGATTCTACAAGAGAACCTAAGTTATTAGGTCTAAAGAAAGAGGAATTACCAGAATATATATTAAGAAAATTGGAGGGATAATTATGGAAAATATAAAGATGAACATACATGAAGCTTTAGCAAAGAAAAAACTTTTAGATAAAAGGATAAAAAAGGAAATAAATAACTCTACATTTTGTTCGATAAGAAAAAAGGGTAAAGATGTAGTTTTTGAAGGTGAAAAATATTCAGATTTTAACAGTAATGCAAAAGCAAACCTTCAGAGGATAAACGATTTAATATCTCTAAAAAATAGAATAAGCAAGGAAATAATATTATCTAATGCAATAACAGAGGTTACTATAGACGGTAATACAATGACTGTTGCTGAGGCTATAGATTTAAAAAATCAAATGCCTATATATAAGCTCTTCCTTGACTGTTTGAAGAGTGATTTTGCAAATGCTTCCGGAAATTTATTAGATGAAAATTCTGATATAAAAGATAAAGTGGCTGAAATGTCTAAAGTATTAATTGGGTCAGAAAAGAATAATACAAAAGATTCCGAAAAGTTGATTAAGGCTTTTGAGGAAGATAACTTTTATGAACTTGTTGACCCTATAAATATCAAAGAGGAAATCAGAAAGTTGGAAGATTTTATAAATGGATTTGAGGCAAATGTAGATTTTGCTCTATCAACATCTAATGCTATCACGTCCATAGAAGTTATTGGTTAAAATTAAAATTTAATATTTTGTGTCGGGTTTGCGAAAACCTATACTTATATCCCTTTGACTAGAGGTTGCATAGTCTAATAGAAGAAAACTAAAGATAGATTCTGGCAGAAAAATTTGACGGAAGCCTAAAATTAAAAGAAAAGTTTAAATTCTAAAATTCAAGCCTCAAGTTTTAAGTTTTAAATTTCAAGTCCTAAAAAGATTAAGTTATAAATATAAAATTTCGTATAAACCCTTGAGAATGGTTCAGCAATGATATAATTGGCTAAGGAAATCCACAAGGCTGCAAATCCGACACGTTATTATATATGCATATACTAGGGCTATATACTGCCCTCCTGAACCTCTCCTCCTTACTATATATGTTATTAAGAGTATATAGTCCTAATATATGTATATATGGGAATATGCAGAGATGCGAACAAGCCTCTTAACAATGCTCACTTGTCCGTAGATAATATAAGTTAGAAATAACATAACTCATTAGCCTTATTATCGAAAGTTGAGGTGATTTACTAGCTTATATTAAAAATATCGGTGTAGCTCAGTCGGTAGAAGCACTTGACTTTTAATTAAGATGTCATGGGTTCGATTCCCATCACCGATACCATAAAAAAAATAAGGAGAAAAAAATGGCTAAGACAAGTATAAAATCATCTACAACAAAAGGCACTCTGATTTATGTAGGTGAAGAACTAATGTTCCACGAAACAGATAAGAATGGTAATGTAATAAATGAAATTCCTTTAAAAGATTTTTTCAATGATTACATCAACCAAGCTGGAGTAACGATTAACATAGGATACGATAGAGAATTTTAACAATGTCTGAAGAGCAACCTAATTAGGTTGCTCTTTTTGGATAATAAGGAGAAAAAAAAGATGGAGAAAAAAAAGATAATAGATTTAATGCTTGGAAAACTTAACAGAGAGCATTCTGATTCATGGGAAGAAATATCTGAAAAAACAGGTCTTAATTTTACAGCTGACCATGTAAGAAAGATGTCTTATGGTGTAAAACTATATGATGAATATCTTGAAGAAGAAAGTTTAAAAAACAAGAACTATCATGATGATATTTATCATATAGAAGAAAAAATACTAGAGTTAAAAAAAAATAGAAAACAAATACAAGACGAAAGAACTTTAGCAAATAAAAAGATACGCTCTCTTTCAAGAATTGAAGATTTTATAAACTTAATGAGAGATGAGCTTGAAATATTAGCTTATGAAAAACCTCTTGAAGTTTTTAAATCACCACAAGAGGAAGATTCACATAATGTTGGGGTGTTACTTTTATCAGATATACATTATGGTATTGGTATTAATTCTTCAATTAATATTTACGATGAAGATATTGCCTTTACTAGACTTAATTACTTGATTGATAAAGTTTTAGATTATTGCACAACACATAATATAAATCACTTATATGTATATGAATTAGGAGATACCATATCGGGACACATACACAACACTCTTAGATTAGAAAATAGAATGAATGTGGCAAGACAAATAATTGGTGCTTCTGAGTTGATATCTAGGGCATTGTATAGGTTGTCCGAAAAAATGAATAAGGTAACCTTTACTATGGTTGAGGGTAATCATGACAGAATCATGCCAAAAAAAGACGATAACCTAAATGAAGATAGTTTTTCAGCATTGATTCAAGAGTTAATAATTCATAGAACATCAAACATTACCAATCTTCAAATTATACAAAGCATCGGGAAGACGCTTACAAGTTTGGGTATTATGGGATTTAATTGCGTTGGTGTTCATGGAGATAAAGATAAACCACAGTCAGCCATAGAGAACATTACAGCCATAACAGGAAAGATACCAGATTATGTATTTATGGGTCATTTTCATAACGCAAATGAATTTACTGTTAATCAGTCTGAGGTTTTGGTTAATGGGTCTTTTAGCGGTGCTGATGAATACGCATATAATCTTAGGAAAAACTCTAAACCAGTTCAGAAATTTATGGTATTTAACAATCAAGGAAAACTATGTACTTATAATATAAATTTATCGTTGGGATAATACCCAACAACATCAGCATATGAATCTTATATGCTGATGTTGTTGCTTAGATTAAGCAACTGCTTTTTTTTCTCCTCACATAATTATGGGGCTGGAAACAGCTCCTATATTATGTGTAGTTTAATTAGAAAGGAAGTGAGAGGATGGAAAAACAAAACAGAGATAAGATAAACCCCGAGTACTCCTCTATTTCAAAATGTGGTGCTTGTAAAGAAGATAAGATTATGGCTGAGTATTATTGGGTTAATAACACACTGTATAACTCAGAAGGGTACTTCCCTATTTGTAAAAGTTGTTTGAACAAAAGATATAGAGAACTTATTAATATGTATGATGGGGATTTTATGATGGCACTAATGCATATTTGTTTAAACTTTGATTTTCCTTTTAATCTTGAGTTCGCTAAAGAAGTAATGTCAAACAAAGAACCAGATTTAACATTTCCTAACTATATAGAGGGAATGATGAAAAAAGCTGGTAGACGAGGGGCTTTCTCAAACAGAAAAGAAACAGTAATGTCAATCAAAGAATACTCTGAAAAATGTAGTTCAGCAGGTATTGGTATTGATGATGATATAAATAAATTTAAGGTTACAAAAGATATGATAAAACGTTGGGGAACAAACTATAATAAAGCTGATATATATATATTAGAAAATCAGTATAATGAATTAATAAATTCGTTTTCAGGTAGTTCTCCTATAGAAAAAAATCTATATATGCACTACTCTTTAAATGAGTTAGCTATAAGAAAAGCAAGAGAAGTAGGAGACCAAAAAACTGTAAATGGTATAACAAAGATACAGCAGTCAATAATGAATGATGCTAGATTAAAACCTACTCAAGACAATTCAGCACAGTCTGATGATGTTTTAGTAGGTATGTTTATAAAAGGTATTACAGAAAACGCTCCACTGATAACAAAAGATTCAAAATATAGTGATGTTGACGAAATTGAAAAGTTAGTTCAAAAAGAAATGATATCAACAATGTATAAATCATTGGGGGTATTGAAATAATGCCTAAAAACAATAAAGATTGGGAATTTTACACTAAAGTAAAAAAGAGAAGGACTATTCACCCTAATAAACAAAAAGCCTATGAAAAATCTCTAAGTGAGTGGGTTGTGTTTTGGAGAGAAAATCCACATAGATTTGCACAAGACTATCTAGGTATTAGACTTAAATGGTTTCAAGAGTTAATTTTGTATGAATTTGATAAAAAAACTAACTCCATATTCATAGGAACAAGAGGTGTCGGTAAATCTTTTTTAATAGCATTATTTGCTTGTTGTATGGCTATACTCTACCCTAATTCAAAGATAGTTATCGTGTGTGCGACAAAGGGGCAGGCAATAGAATTGATTAATTCTAAGATAGAAAAAGAATTATGCAATATGTCTGTAATGCTTAGAAAAGAGATTAAGGATTTTGAATCGAAACAAGATGAGAAAACAGTCCGTTTTAAGAATGGTTCATTTATCACTGCAACAAACGCAAGTGTAAATAGAAGAGGTAAAAGAGCAACTATTCTTATAGTTGATGAGGCTGTGCAGTTAGACAAACTGATATTAGAACAGGTATGTCAACCATTTCTTAATAATATACCAGAATATAGTTATAGGAGAAATCCTAAATATAGTAATTATTCTGAATATGAAAATAAAACAATTTATCTAACCTCAGCATGGTTAAAAGCACATTATTTTTACCAAGATTATTATATTCCCTTTGTAAAAAAAATGGCAAATGGAAAGGATAATTTTGTTATTAATATTCCTGTAGCAACATCTATTAGAGAGGGCTTGATAAGTGAATCAAGAGTTGAGGAACTTAAAGAACAAATGGATTCTATAAGTTACCTAATGGAAACAGAGGCAGTATTTTTTGGCGAGAATGCCAATGCTTTTTTTAACTTAGATGAAATAGATAAATGTAGAAGAATAACGAATGTTTTCTATCCACCAACCTCAGTGGATTGGATAAATGAAAAATCAAAACAAGTTAAGTCTTGGGATATACCTAAAGTAGATGGTGAAATAAGAGTTTTATCTGCTGATATAGCACTACAAGCTGGTGCAAAAAACGACAACTCTATATATAGCTTACTTAGACTTATACCAAAGGGTAAGACTTGGAAAAAAGAACTTGTTTGTATGGAATCATATAACGGGCTTCAAGCTGAATTTCAAGCACTTAGATTAAAGCAACTTTTTTATGACTTTGGTTGCGATAGAATGATTATAGATGCTCATGGTATAGGTATGACAGTTTATAATGAGTTAGAAAAAGAAATATATGATAACGAGAGAGGGGTAACCTACCCTGCTTGGACTTCTTACAACAAAGACGGGGACACAGAATTTAATGAAACGGATAGTGATGGAGCATTAGCTATAATGTATGCTATGAAAGCCACATTGGAATCAAATCATGAAATGGCTATGAAGTTAAAATCTGATTTTATGAGTAATAAACTTTTGTTACCAGATAACGATATAAATGCAAAAGAATTACTTAATGACACAATCGGTTTATCTTCTTTATCCGGTGAGAAACAAGCAAAATACCTAGCTCCTTTTGCTCAGACTACTCTTTTGGTTGGGGAGCTTGTGAACTTAGCGTATGATATATTGAATGGTAAAGTAAAAATAAAAGAAAAAAATACTGCAAGAAAAGACAGATATTCAAGTTTAGCATATGGAAATTATTTGTGTAATCTGATAATCGAAGAAAAGCTAAAATCTGATAAATCTGAAAATCAATTTGTATTTTTTAATTAGAAAGGAAGTGAGAAAATGGAAAATTCTGATAATGGTGTAAATCAAAATCATATAAACTTTGCTTCAAGACAAAAATCTTTATCTGAGGTTAGAAGCATTGAAGAAATAAACAAAAACTATTACAAACCATCAAGCATAAGTCCTTTACAGTTAAGCAGAATACTTGATAAGCCTGAATCAAACATATCCTCACTTCAAGATTTATCGGTCAAAATGACTCAGCTTAATGGTATGCTTAAAGAATTTATTAACTATAAGTCATTAATTCTTACTCAAGACCACTATATCTTTTCTTCTGATAGTTTTAGATACAAAGACAAAGACGCAATATGGAAAGATGAATTAAAGGTCGCTCAATATCTGGAAAAATTTGGGATTAAAACCTTAATGAGATGGATAACAAAAAGATTATTTCAAAATGGTGAGGTTTATATATATAAAAGAGAAACCAAAGATGGTATGTTAATTCAAGAAATACCACAGAAATTATGTAAGATGGTTATGCTTGATGAATTTGGTATTTTTAGATACGGGATAGATGTGTCTAAGATATCTGAATCACAGTTGGATTATTTTCCTGAAGAAATCTCAAAGGCTTATATAAAATATAAAAATTCAAAAGACAAGAAGAATATCAAGGGATTTAATGGAGATTATTATGTAGTTGGGGAAAATGGTGCTGGTTTTCAGTTAAATCAATGGGAAAGCAAAGGGTTGCCATATTATTTACATTTATTCTCTGTTCTTTTAAATTTATCTGATGCTGAAACACTTGACAATGAGAATAATAAGCTTGATAACTATAAATTATTATATCAACAACTACTTCACGATGAAAAGACAGGGAAAATGCAAATAGATGCTGATGTCGCAGGTGCTTATCACGAAGCTATAAAAAGCACACTTCCTAAAGGTATAGGTATTGTAACAACGCCTATGAAATTAGATTCTATAACTCTTGGAGATGGAAAACTCAAAGGATATGAACACGTAAATAACATAAAAAAGAGTGTCTATGATAATGCAGGGATATCTGATGATTTATTTAATGGAAATGCAAAGACTAAAGAAGCTATAATGCTTAGCTCTATAATAGATACATTAGTTCCGATTGAAATTCAAGGACTTGTTGAAAAATGGCTTAATTATGAGTTAAGACAAAAATTTAAAAAAGGTGGATGGAAAGTTAAATTTTTAGAAACTTCTTATTACAATAAGCAAAATGCAATAAAGACGGAAAGAGAAAATCTTGCCATATATGGGTCTAAGAAAAAATATTTGGCAACTCAAGGATTTAGTCCTCTTGAATCTTTAAATATTCTTTATAGTGAATCAATATTAGATTTAGAAGAATACATGACCCCTATGCTTACATCTCACACTATAAGCTCAGATAAAGCAGGTAGACCCGAGGGAACAAATAAAGATGGAGAAATATCCTCCAGTGAAGGATAAGAGGTGATTTTATGAAAGACCTTTTTTTAATATCTAGGTATCCCAAAGATATGGAGAAAGCTGGATATTTTAGAATTAAAAAATACAGAATGACTGAATCTGATGATATATACATATATTCAAATACAGGTTCTTGGAATAAATTAAAGGATAAAACAAAGAAAAACATTATGTATACACACAAGCTATTCTTGTAGGGGCTACCCTACTTTTTTTATATTCAAAGAAAACAAATAATAAAATTGGAGGTAAAGATTTTGAAAAGAAGAGCCAATATGAGCTGTTTATTTACTCAATCTACAGAACCAATTAGTTCAAATCTAGTTCCAGTAAAGATAACTCTTTTACATGATAATCAGAATAGAAATTATACTGATATAAGTATTGAAGCTATAAGAGAGGCTGAGCCTAGTCTTAAGAATAAACCTATCTTGGCTTATATAAGAAAAGATGAAAACGGAGAGTATGATTTTGCTGGACATGAAATTGAAATCACATTAACTGATAATGGTATCAAAGAAACCTATCTTGAAAGACCAGTAGGTATTATACCAGAATCAACAAGGGTTGAATACACGTCAAAAGATGGAAAGATCTATGTGAGTTGTACGGGATATATCTATAAAGATTATTCAAACGAAACCTTGGAACTTATAGAAAAAACAAATGGAAAATGTGTAAGTGTTGAATTAGCAGTTAATGAAGGTTATTCAGATGTGGATAATATATTCCATATAACCAAGTTTGATTACTTGGGCATAACTATATTGTCTGATGATATAACTCCTGGTATGGACGAAAATTGCAGGCTTGAACTATTTGGGAATCTTGATGATTACAAAGAATTTATAAATAAAGCAAAAGCAGATGTATATTCTTTTGAAAAAGAAGAATATAATGCAGAAGAAAATAATACTGAGGAAGAACCACAGAAAACAGAAAATGAAGATACAACTGAAGATAAAAAGCCGATTGAAGACACAGACATAGAAGAATCTAATAATATAAACACTCAAGAATTAGATTTATCTATATTTAAAGATTTGTTTGAAACAAATATTAACTCATTAGAAGTTTTAAAAGGACTTTTTATTTCCAGAATAAATGAGTTAGAAAAAAAATTATCGGTTTTGGAAAAATATAGAAACGACAATGAATATTCTAAAAGAGAAATAGAAGTTAAAAATATTCTTGAAAAATTCTCTATTGATGAGGATTCTGTTGTAGAAATAAAAGAAAAAGTGCTGTCTTTTGAAGCTACGTTAGAAGATTTTGAAAAGGAACTTTATGTAATAATTGGAAAAAATGCACTAAAGAATAACAAAAAACAGAATTTTTCTTTTAAAGGCATAAATTTAAATAATACTGAAAAAAATAGAGAAAAAGAGAAACTTTACAATGGATTACTAGATAACATTCTAGGTTGTAAGTAATAATTTTACGGAGGTAATAGTATGGCATTAGTAAATATAACAAAAAATCCATTTTCTGAACCAATAAGCGTTAGGTTTGGAAATAATACACCTACTAAGAATGGTGCGTTTGTAACAATAACAAAGGATAAGGCAGAAACAGAAAAAGATGTATTTAAGGCAGATGCTTTTGGGGATGGCAAGAAACCTGAGCTAGAGATAGCTGTCATAGCTGAGTCATTCCACCCATATCAGAATGAGAACGAAAATGATTTAGTTATAGAACAGAACAAGGTGTATAGAGCATTTCCTATAAAGCATGGACTTGAGATAGCAGTTTCGCAGGCAGATTTCATACATAATACTGTCGATGTTGGCGATGCAGTAAAACCACATCCAAGTTCTCACAAGTTGGTTAAGGATACAGAAGGTACAAGTGCTATAGGTTATGTAATAGGAACACCGGTTCTTAATGGTCAGAAATCTGTAGAAATAAGATTTATATAATTTGCGAGGTGATATAGATATGAATAAGGATTTGAAGAGTTTAGCACTAGATATATATACTAAGAAGGTTCAGACATTTTCTACAGAAGATGGTTCAAAGATAGATGCGAACGATGCACTGAGAAAATTGTTTGATGAAAAGACAGGTGGGGATAGAAGTCCAAGAGCCTTTAACAAGATAAAAGATGAATTTTTTGAAATATTAGAAGTTCTTGTAACTGAAGGAACATCTAGTATAACTAGAGAGGTATTCTCACCTATTATGGAATTTAAAGATACATCTTATGGTGAGAAACCTAAGTTTGTAACTAATAATCCTGAACTATTTGATGTTTCTGTTATAGCAGCAAGTAATGATAATATAAGAAGGCAGAGATTGTTTAATGGTGAAGTTCCTACTACTCCATTTGATTTAGGTCTTGCCGCTTATACTGAATATGATGCTTTTATGCTAGGAAAGATAGATTTAAACAATCTAGTTGATAGGGTTGTAGCTTCTTTTAACAAGAGAATAGCAGAACTTATTGGAGAAACTTTCGCAAAGGGATATGACAGTATAACTGTTGATGAATTAAAGGTTACACATTCAAATGTCGAAGAAGGCAAGCTTTTAGAACTGTGCGAGAAAGTTGGTAACGGTGCTGTTATATATGGCACTAAAATAGCTCTATCAAAAATACCAGGAATTGAAAATTTTGCCGTTGATTCTACAGATATCAGAAATGGTGGATTTGTCACTAAGTTCAAGGGTGTTAAGTGTGTACAGTTGGAAAACGTTTATAATAAGGATACTAAGAAATTCGCTATAGCAAATGACACTTTATTTGTTATTCCTGAAGGAGATAAGATTCTTTATGGTGGATTTGAAGGGGAAGCATGGATAAACGATAATCTTGATAACGGGCATAGAAGGCTTGATAGACAGTTGGAATTATCTTATGCTAGAAAGTTCCATCTTGGTATTGCAGTTGCAAATAGATATGGGGCTTACAAGATACAGTAATAGTTATGAGGGGAGTTTCTTCCCCTTTTTTTATTAAGGAGAAAAATATGGCAAAGATTATTAGAAATAAGGTTAATAATAGAGCAGAAAATAATCCCAAATATTTTGAAATTAAGAGATGGATAAATGAAAATGAGGATTATATAACAGCAGAAGTTATAAACCTTACAACAGGTGTTACTTGTTTTTTAGATTCAAGAACAAAAGAGAGACTAGAATGGAACGAAAGCGGAGATACCAAGATAATATCTATGAAAAATATATTATCAATGTTGGGAAGCTCAAGAGGTCTTTTAAAATCTCTTTCTTTGGGCATTGTTGAATTTTTCAATACAGGTGAAGTTTATTCTTTTGAAGAAATAATAGCTACCCTAGGATTGGATTTTGCTTACGCTCCATTTGATTACAATATAACAAATATAGACGGACTTATAATTGATTCAAGTTTAGATGAATTTGATACCTTTTGTAATAAACTATCTATAGATATTCTTCTTTTGGTTTTTTCAAGATACTTATATCTAAAATCAGAAGGTGAAATAAATGACAAAAACAAAGAAAATATTCTTTCCAATATAACGGGTAAAGGATATTTATTTGAAAATAAATAACTTATTGGGAGGATTCATATGACACAAATAGACATTATTTACGATATATTCCTCTCTCAAATAGATGATGAATTATTTGCTTTGTTAAGACCGAGTATAGCTAGAAGAGAACTTAATAAGTATCTTATTGGTTCTATATCAAAATTTAGAAATTGTAAAAAAGACTTGAAAATTCAAGGATATGGATTTTCATCTTTAAAGTTAGGTGTCGGAGAATATCAACTTTCTCTTCCAAAAGACCATTTAGAAAATATAGAAATTATTGGTGAAGAAACAGGTATTGAATATAAAAAAGGAATAGATTGGGATGTCAAAGATGAATTGATTGAATTTGAAAGCCCTTTATCTGAACCAGTAGAAATATGTTTTTATAATAATGGATATTTTGAAACCGATTTAACATTTGATGAAATGTTTATACTGGCACAAGGAATGATATTTTATTGGTTACACCCTAAACTAAATAGAGAGGATAATCTAAGACAGCTTGTGACTGATAGTGATTTTAAAAAGCTATCAGGAGCAAATATGCTAGATAAGGTTATCAAGCTTTATGAAAATACTAAAAATGATTTAGAATCGAATATAATTGCTTATTCATATAAAAATATAGGAGGATTTAACTAATGTCCTTTAATGATATGTGTATGAATGATTATAAAGATAGAGTTCTAAGAAATAATAAATTAAGGTCTTTAAAAGATGTTGAAAAGCAAAGAGCAATAGATGGTTTTAAAAAATATCTAAACACATCTATAACTGCACATAAAGTAAAGGTTACAGATGTGGACGAAGTTTGTATAACAAGCAAGACAAAGACTGCTCTTATAGCTATTAACGATATAGCGAATAATGATGATACTTCACTTGATGAAAAAGAGATATTTACAGAACTTGACTTAAATGTAGGTGTAGGGTGTTATGTTAGGTTTGATAATTGCGATTGGCTAATCACTTTTCAAGAACACCAGCCTATAGGTGCTAAAAAGCAATTTATAATGAGAAGATGTAACGGGTCTTTTTCAATTAAGCATGAAGGAGAAATATATAAGATTCCAATATCTACTGAAAATCTTACAATGTATTCAGATGGTGTGGCTGACGGTCTGTTTATGTCTCATATGGATTCAAAAAAACAAATTTGGTATGGTTCTAACCCAGTTACTAGGACTATATTAGAAGGATTTAGAGTTCTATTAACACATAGAACGGCTTTTAGGATTACGCACATAAACGATTTTGAATACAATGGTTTAATTAAATCTCTTATCCTTCAGACAGCTGTAATTAAAGGTGACAACTACTCTACCCTACTTGCCAATAATGAAAGTTATTATAAGACTTTCTACGCAGACGATAATGAGGAAAGCCCAATAATACCAGAAGATAAAATCATAGGTAACACTAAAATTATAATTGGTGAGCAAGTTGAGTATACTATAAAACTATCTTCAAAACATACTGGCATTAAATGGGATATTGAAGAAAATGAGGCATTTACCATATTATCACAGACAGATTCAAACATTGTTATTCGTGGCTCTAATAACTTTAGATTAATAGGTAATAAGATAAGAATAAAAGCTATAGACAAGAACTCAGATGAATTGATTGATAGCACAACAGTTACATTAAGGAGGAAATAAAATGGCTTTAATAGGATATTGTAATAGGGTTACAACAGATATTTATTCTAAAATTATGGAGTCAGATATAATAACTAAACTTCTTTACTATAATAATGAACTTGACTTAGAGATTGAAGAACTACCAAAAGTTGAAAATCCTGTAGGAAAGTTAAAAAACAAAGTTTTTATGAATAGAAGAATAGAACAACTTCAAAGGGAGTCTGATATTATGGTTAGTATAAGTATTTATAGTAAAGAAAATTGGAAAGAAATGGGACACTCTCATGATGCCACCTTAAAAAATATTATAGAGATTGGAGTTTGTGGACATCAAAGTTGTGATGACACTGTACATGGTTCGAGAGTATTGGCAATAATAGAAGAAATCATAAGGGTTCTTAATGGTTTTAGTATTGACAGTATAGGAAAAACATCCTTTTTGAATATGTATAAAACAAAGGATTTGCCAATAGAATATAATGGTTATCTGATGTACTTCAGAACAGATAATATAAAAGGGGGTTATTAAATGTTAGAAAATAAATTGGTTGCAGGCTTGGATATAGACTTGTCTACTTATAGTCTAGGGATAATCAAGCAACCGACTATAAAACAGCTTATTGAACTACCATTTGATGATTCCGATATAACATACCCATTTATTGCTATTGAACAGTATTATAGTCAGGCAAAAGAATATATAGAAGAGAATAAATCAGAACTAGATTTTTCAAGAATGGATTGTTTGAATCCGTTGGAAATGACTTCAAAATCTTTAATATCAGAAGAATATGACAGAGATATACAAATAAATTACAGAGATGTTTTTATAGAAAGAAAAAAGAGATATAGTTTTTTAGAAATATATTTTTTAGTGTTATCCCTTTTCTTTGATTGTAGTATTTCAGATTTTTATATTAATAATATTAATGGTAAAATTCTTATAACAATCAAAGACAAAGCTATAATAGATGAACACAACATCGAGGTCTTGAACAAAGTTATATTAAAATACTTTAAAATAGATATTGATTCTCTTTTAGAAAAAAAAGAAGATGATTGGATAGAAAACACTGGAAGTAAAAGAGAAAAAGAACTTATAAAAAAGTTTAAAGATAAAGAAAGAAAACGTAGAGAAAAAAGTATTCTACATTTATGTGATTATATAAATATAGTAGTTCATCAAGATAAAAGAAACTACTTGGATATATTAAATTGGACTTATTTTCAGTTAATTTCAACCATAGAAATAAGTAGATTGAAACAGAGTTTCGATATAGGCATGAGAATATTAACTACAGGAAAAGGATTGATTAAAACTGAGGATATAGTTGATTGGCAAAAAGAATCTAAATTAAAAATAGACAACTCTATTTATTAGGGGTTGTCTATTTTTTTATAAAAAAAATATAAGAAAGAGGTATGATAAATGAGATTTGCGATAAAAGATGCTGCTAATATACTTATGGTTAATAAAGCAGATGGTAAGGTATTTCTTTATTCAGAAGATGCAAACAGTTTTGATTTAAAGTTTAGTGCTGATGAGGTCTATGCTAAAGCAAAGGGTAATAAATGTATAGGATTTGACGGTGAGGTAACTGCTGAGTTAAAAATGGAATTTGAGGTTATTCAGTTTAAACATCTTGCCATAATGGCATCAAGTGATGTTGAAACTCCAGAAAAATATAAGGCTGGTCTGTTTAAAAAGGTTACCTTAGATGAAAGTAAGAAGGCTACAATAAAAGGTGTTAAGCCAGTTGAAGGTTCTGTCTCAGCTTTTAAATTAGACCCTATAGATGGACAAACTATACTAGGTAAGGAATTAACTGTAAAGAAAGGTGACGACTCAAGTGATGGTTATGTATTAGACCTTTCAGCTGATGAAAGTGTAAAGCAGGGAGATTTAGTACTTGTTTACTATATGGAAGAAAAGGCTAAGATAAATCTAATTAAATTCTCTACTAAGAGTAAGTCTCCTAACTTTAAGATTGAAGCTGATGTTGCTTATAAGGCTTATGATGGTAAAATGATGGCACTTCACATGACTATACATAATGCAAAAGCTAAGAAGAATGCTGAATTGTCACTATCTACTGATAACCCATCTAAATTCCCAATGGAACTAGACATCTTCCCAGACATAAACGGGGATTATATAGACCTTGTATTCTTAGATGATGAAAAAGCTTCAATCAGTTCATTGGTTGAAAAGCTAGACCCTAAGATAAAATTAAAGTAATTTTTTTAATTACACCTACCCTACCCTATTTTTTGGGTAGGGTAATTTTTTTGGATAATTGTTTTTAACTTTTATTTATTTGCTTGATTGTATCAAACACTTAAATAAACATTAAAAAAAAGAAAAGAGGTGATTATATGGTCTTTCATTCTGATAAATTTATTTTTGATGGTAAAACTTCGTCTTCTGAAGGCATTGCACTTATAGATACATCTAGTAACGACGTTTTAATGGATTATGGCATCCCGTTTTCAAACAAAATAAGAGTAGAAAATTCATTTGGAGGAAATCCATTTTATACATACGAAGATTCCCCACCAGATACAATTACTTTGGAATTTTGTCTGTTAGAGAATGATTCAACAGGTGCTATATGGACTGAAGAACAAGAAGAAAGAATACTTAATTGGTTGGTTCAAGACAAGTTTTGTGAATTTCAATCTATGGATTACCCTGATTTGTATTTTTATCTTATAGCTACAAAAGTAAAAAAGAAAAGAAACCATGAATTAAGAGGTATTCTTGAGATAGAATTTCAGCCTTATTATAAGCATCCAATAAAAAAAATAAAAAAGGCAACTGAGGTCTCCGATGAAAAGTCTATTACTATAAATAATTCATCTATAAGCGAAAAGAAAGTATATCCTATATTTTCAATAGAAGCATTGGATAACACAGAATGTATTATTGAGAATACAAGTTTTAAGAATAAAAAACCCTTAAAGATTTCCTCTTTAAAAAAAGGTCAAAAAATTATTATTGATAATAGTATGCACTTAGTTATAGGGGAAAATGATGAAAATTTATTCCACCTAGTTGATAGGAATTGGGTTTATTTAATTAAAGGGGAAAATAATCTCAAGGTAAATGGTAAAGTAAAAATAGAAATACAGTGCAATTTGGAAGTTAAACTATAATACAAGGAGAAAAAAAATATGGAAAAAATTAAGTTAAGTAATTTAAATAAAATAGAAAAATATAGAGCGATAATCCCCGTTTTTAATTCAGATAATGGAGAATATGTATATGTTTTAAATCCTAACACAGAAAATATGCAGCCCATCATGGACTATTTTAACTCTGTTTGGAATGGAGATTTAGAAGAAAACGAAGATGTGGCTTATAAAATCTTAATTGATAATTTTACTAATATAGAAGTAGATGACAAAATAAACTTTGATACAAAAGATATAGTTTTATCAGAGGTGCTATTCCATTTAACAATAATATTTAATCAGTGTTTAAATATATGTATTTTGGCAAATATAAATGGAATTTTAGAAGATAGTAGAGATAAAGCAGAAAAAGAACTAAATAGATTAGCTAATGATTTAGAAAAATCAGAAGAAAAGAAAGAGTAGGTACAAAATGGTATTTGGGTCTATAGAAGAGTGTGAGGCATATATAAGAAAATGTATGGCACAGACTGCTCAATTTATGGGAACTGAGGCAAAAAAAGAAGGTAAGAATATATTAAAGTCACAGGTTGGGGGTATATCCGGACAGCTATTTAATGCAGTTGAAATTACAGCTTGCTCACCTTCTCTTATAGAGGTAAGCATAGAAGATACAGGAAGTGCTGCACTAGGCTCTTGGCAATCAATCCTTTTAGATGGTCGTCCTCACTTCTTTCCAATGCATGGTCTTGAAACAGGTGGAACATGGTCTGGTACAAGACGTGGTAGGAAAAAGACTCACATCATGGCTGATTGGAATGCTTGGGCTGGTTCGAGATGGAAAAATATTTTTTTACAAAAAATGAGGTCTTTGGGCGTTCCTATTGGTTAGATAAGGTGGTGATTATTTGTCAGAGTTTAAAATAGCCTCTAATTTAGATTTGAGTACTGATGAAGCAAAAGCAAAACTCAAAGAATTAGAAAAAGGCAATATTAAGAAAAAATTAGAACTTGATACAGGTAATATAAACAAAAATATTCAAAATCAAGTCAAAGAAAGAGAAAAATACGAAAAAAATTCTTTAGGTAATCTTGAAAAATCTAAAACTAAAACACTTGATAACCTACATAGAAAAAGGCTAAAACAGGAAGCAGAATACCAAAGAGCAGTTTCGGATTCAGCTAAAAAGACAGCTTCAGATAAAATAAAACAGACTGAAAAAGAAATAGCTAATGAATCTAAAAAACTATCTAGGCTTGGTAAAAGTTATGCAGATTATGTTAAAGGTATCAATAGTGGGTTTAAATTTGACAGGAATACAAAAGAGTTAGCTAAAGGTTTTGCTCAAGCTGAAAAGGATGTTCAAAAAATAAAGAATACTATTAATTCTATAGAGAATCCTTTAGCAAAAAGTTTTAAAAATACAGCACAAAATCAAAGTGATTCTATTTTAAAAAGCATCAGAAAAAATACAATGTCAAGTGATAATTTAAGAAACATAGAAAGACGTTCAGCGTCTCTACAAAACTATGTTAAAAACATAGGAAAACTTGACAAGATAGAAAGAAAAGTAGGCTCTAAATATTTCAAAGCAAAAGATAATTTAGATGGGTTTTCCAATATTATTACACAAGATAGGGCAAAAAAAATATCAAGAAACTTGTCTAATAAATTTGATAGTATTAAGCCAACTACCGTTAGTGGTACGACAAACACTCTAAAAGAATTTAATGCTGAATTAGGAAAAACAGAAGTTCAAACAAAGGGCTTAAAAAAACTAGATAATTTAACTAGGAGATTATCTAGTTTTGAGAATAATTTAAAACCAAAAGAAATAAATAAATATAGAAAAGCATTGGTTGACCTATCTAAGGCTGATAACATTGGCTCAGGTAATTATATGGGTAGGCTAAAAGCATTAGATACCCAAATGACCGTTGCTAGTAGATATAGAAGCTCTATGGATAGGTTTAGGAATGATTTTAGAAGTTCATTCCTTGGAACATCTGTAGGATATTTGGCAGGGGCTGCATTAAGAAGACAAATAGGTACTATGGTCGAAACCTATAAAGGTCTAGATGCGTCTATGACAAATGTTAAAAAGGTAGCTAAGGCTGCTGATGTTAGAACCAAGAAACAAATAAAAGGAATACAAGATTGGGCTATTAATACTGGTAAACAAGTCGGTATGAGCTCAGCAGACATACAAAATTCATTAGCTACATCTATCCAATCAGGTATGGGTAGTATGAAATCATCAATGGCAGTGGCGAGAAAATCTATGATATTAGCTAATGTTGGTGATATGAATAAAGATGAAGCAACTAAAGCAGTAAATACTTTAGTTAAGGCTTTTGGTATCACTCCTCTTGCAAAGATAAAAAGGGGCATTAAGGGCATAGTTAAAGAAACAACCCAGTTGGACGATGCTTTGAATAAGATAAATTATCTTGGAAATAATTACGCTATATCTTCGGCAGGTGTTGCTGAAGCAATACAAAATGGCGGTTCTGTTTTATCTAATTATGGTATTTCTTATGCTGACTCTATGGGTCTAATTACGGCAGCAAATGAACCACTACAAAATCCTAAAAAGGTTGGTAATGGTTTAAAGTCTATAGCTATTAACTTTGCCGGTATGGCTGCAAGTGCTAAAGATGGAAAATTACAGCTTAATAAAACAGCAAAAGCCTTAAGTGAAATTGCAGGTATAAACGTGTATAAGGACAAGGCAAAGGGACAGCTTAAAAACATGGTTCAATTGCTTGACGAGTTACACCCTAAGTGGAATAGATTAAATGATGACCAAAGAGCCGGATTGTCTGAAGCCATCGCTGGTAAACATAGAGCAAATGTATTCCAAGCCTTGATGGGAAATTATGAACAATTCAAAAAAATAAGAAAAGAGTTCGCACAGGGTGATGATTTTGGCTCAGCAGAGAAAGAAAATGCTAAATATGTGGACTCTATAGCAGGCAAGGCTAATAAATTAAAAGAAACCATGACATCTGTCGCAACATCTTTGTTTAGCACCGATATGGCAAAGAGTGGGCTTAATGGGCTTATTAAGTTTGGTGAGGGGCTAGAAAAAGTAATTAAATGGGCAGATAAAACTAACACTACCCTACCCGTTTTAATGGCTGG
>NZ_KB906637.1 GCF_000381525.1 Peptostreptococcus anaerobius VPI 4330 = DSM 2949 | reverse complement strand
TTTCCTCGTCTACCTGCCTAATTTACTTACATAAGTTACGTTTGCCTTTTGGACTTCGTGACTTTGAGCCCACTCATCCTTTATGTAAGCCTTTATATTAGGTTTCTGTACGTCAGGCTACGATTTTGCTATTGCTTCTTCTCGCCATCACCTCACGGTGATAACCTTGCAAGTTGCTATGAGGTTCGTCGGCAACTACGCCCTACGTGGACTTTCACCACAGACTGACGGCATGCCCGTCATACTCAAAAATCCCTCTAGAAAATCCTAGAGGGATATTTTTACTATTAAATTAAAACCAATTCGCTTAAAAATGCCTAAGCTTACTGCATAGCTCTTGCTTTTTTAGTCTTCATACCCTTACTAAACATTGTGTAAGCAGTGTAAAGTATAACAGCTATAATAACGAATTTCAACTTATTTACATCTACACTTGAGAAGAACTTATAGGCAATGAATACACCGACAACACCACCTATAGCTATAAGTATAGAAACTAGCTTGTTGTAAGTCTGTTCCTTGATAAACTTAACTGAACAAGTTGGCATAAGTACTGCACAAGAACCCATCATTATAGGGAAGGCAGCCTTTACGTCCATTCCTAGTAAGAATATAAGGGCCATACAAGGTGCGTAAAGACCAACACCTGCTGTCATAAGAGCTCCAAGTATAAAGTTAACAACTATACCAATTATTAACTTGATTCCTGTAAGCCCCTTAGCTGTACCACCTGCTTCAAATAATCCAAGAGCTGGGTGAGTTACAAGCATTATAATAGCTGCTACAAATAGACAAACTCCCATTACTATCTGAATCTTCATTTCGTCCATCTTAGATATTATACCAGCACCAATGTATGAACCAAGCGCTGCTGCAAATAATAATGCTACTAGTGTGATAGGCTCAACTTCAACAGCTGATGTAAATATAAGTGCTTCAACTAATACTGGAATAGCACATGATACATTTAGAGTACCTGGTATTTCCTTATCGCTGATGTCAACCTTTAATAACTTGAATAGAGCAACTATAGGACCGAATGAACCTATACCAAGAGTGTCACCAAAGTTAGTGATAAAACCTATGAAAATAGATTTTCCAACCTGAGCTCCTGATGTGTTACCTAAATTTTCTTTATGCTTAGCAATGTCTGCTACCATTAGTATACCAGTACCTGCTATACATATTCTGAATATCCATAATAATATAGTAACTATCATACTTTATTACCCCCAAAATTAATTGTAAAATAGCTCAATTTATTTATCGCAGGCAAACGCGATTTATCAACGTCATATTTAATTATGTTATTACTGCATACACCTCCTAAAAGGAGATGTATGCTTATTTTAATACTATTATTTTAAGATAAATCCATGCTTAAGTGGATCTTCATCGTCGATTACAAAGTGGTTGAATCCTGTGATATATGCAGAACCTGAAATCTGAGGTATAACTGCATCGTATTCTCCAACCTTAGCTGTACCTACGATTTCACCTTCAAATATTGTACCAAGGATTGATTCATAGAAGAACTTGTCTCCCATCTTGAATTCACCCTTAGCATGTAGAGTAGCAAGTTTAGCACTTGTTCCTGTTCCGCATGGAGATCTGTCAACCTGTCCCTGTCCAAATACAACACAGTTCTTGTAAGTTGCACCTGGAGTATCAGTTTCTGACCACCATTCAACTAGGTCTACTGTCTTAATGTGTGGTAATTCTGGATGCTGTACTGGTATTTCTGCATTTATGATGTCTCTTAACTGCATACCTAAAGAATTTAACTTTCCTGCATTTTCTGGAACTATATCAAGACCAATCTGGTCAGCCTTAACTATAGCGAAGAAACTTCCACCGAAAGATATATCAAATTTGATCTTACCAAATCCTGGTAGTTCAACTTCCTGATCTCTCTTGTATAAGAATGCAGGTACGTTCTGGAAAGATACCTTCTTAGCCTTACCATTTTCAACTAGTACTTCACCTCTGATTATACCAGCTGGAGCTTCCTGAACAACCTTAGTTATAGGTTCAGTAACTTTTACAATACCTGTTTCAACAGCTGCAGTCATAGCACCTATTGTACCATGTCCACACATGTTAAGGTATCCGCCACCGTCCATGAATATGATACCGTAGTCAGCTTCTTCAACTGTAGGCTGAGTTAGTATTGAACCGAACATATCATTATGTCCTCTTGGCTCAAGCATAACAGCAGTTCTTAAATAATCAAGATTGTCTTCTAGCCACTGCTTCTTTTCTGGCATATTTTTTCCCTTTATATTTGGGATTCCACCAACTATAATTCTTGTTGCTTCACCAGCAGTGTGAGAATCGATTGCATGAATACTTCTACTAAATTTCATAATTAGTACCTCCAGTGTATTATTAATTATTTTGCTTTACGCATTTTAAGCTTTAGGAAGACTAAAGCCTTTCTTGCGTCTATTATGTCAACATTGTTTTCACCGACAACCTCAGTCTCTGTACCAGACTCGCTCTTGTTGATGTCAACAATTGTATCCATATACTTATTAGTTACAACAAATTTTGCCTGAACTCCGTTAAAAGTAACACCTACTGTTGGTATTCCTCTTTTACCGATTTCTTCAAATGTATTTGCATAGTCAACGTGTGAGTTACCCCAGCCATCAGCGCTAAGGATTACACCATCTGCTCTCATAGCTTCACACCATGCAGCAGCTCTCTGCCCAACTAAGTTCTTATATTTGTTGTCATCAGGTGTTCCGACTACAACTATACCTGCAAAATCTATATCTGTATCTTCACCTAATACTTTTACTAGTGGATCTCTAAACATATGTAATGATGTTTCCTTTGTTGAAGGACCTATACCCATAGTCTCACCCCCTAAACTAGTGCTCTTAAGATACCATCTCTGTATTCGTTAGGAGATAGGATCATAGGCATATTACACATATCTATTACTGATGTTCCAGCTTCAAAGCCACTTGGCTCCTGTGCAAATAACAAGTTGTCATACATTGCACCCTGACCAGCAACCTGCTTAACCAAAACAACCTTCTTCTTACCAGGACTTATCTTATCTAGGAACTCATGAGAACCATCGGCAAGTCTTCCATCGATGCTCTTAAGGACAGCTCTAATCTCCTGTATAAAATCGTCACAAGCTTTAAAACATGCGTTTGGTAAATTTCTGTCAAATGGAAGCCCACCTTTAATCGTAACGTCCATATGTATAATATAATCAGTCACGTCAGGAGTACCACATCTTCCAAATATCATCTGTTCACTAAGATTTCCTTCAGATGAACCAAATTCGTGCATCTGTCTTCCATCTTCGTCAACTCCTGTAAGCATTACATACACACCAGAAAGTGTGTGAGTTATACCTTCACCCAATCCTCCAAGAACTTTGGTAGATATGGGAATTATATCCATAATAGTGTTGATTTCTCTATCATAGTCTCCAGGTTTGATGATTTCTAGTCTAATATTTGTAATCAAGTCATTTGATGCCTTTAGCTCTTCGATCTTTTCCTCGACGATTTCAAGTACATCACCCTTGATTCCAAATCTTTTCCCAAACTTCACCTCGTTTATGGAAAACGGTTTTATTACAAGTCTTCTTAAAATCTTTTCTTCCATATACATTACCACCTTTAATTAAACTAAGTAAACCGACATCCCCTATATCATTAGATTATAGAGGATGGGCTTACTGTCATTATAAGCTAAACACTAAATAAGTTCAAGACCTATAATGTTAAATATTCAACTATATTGCTGCGTGGTATTCAAATGGTAATGGAACTATCTTACCAGCAGATGGTATAGATACTAACTGTTCAAGTGTAGCCTTTAGGATACCTGTCTGCATTTCCACATTGTGTGGTTCACCAGCGTTAGCACCCATTGGTACTAATGGAGCAACCGCTCTTGGAGTACCATTCTGTCTAACTACTGGAGGAAGAGCTGCTATTATTATAGTTGGTATACCAGCTTCTTCTATTGCTCTCTGCACGATCACGGCAGTTCTATGGCAAGTACCTCAGCCAGCTGTCATGACAACGCCATCTACACCCTCTTCTTTTAACTTAGCAGCGATTGCTGGACCAGTTTCTTCTGTGAAGACATGCTGGTTACCACCACCACCCATGAATGTGTAGTGCATTGGAGCAACGTCCTTTATAAATCCTTCAGCCTTTAATTCATGAAGTCTCTCTATTGGGAACATGCAGTTAACGTCTCTATTAACGTCAGAGTTGTCATATCCACCATGAGATACCATAAGGTCATCTGGAGTAGCTGTGTCTGGAACCATTCTGAATCCAGTATCACCAGCTAGGTTAAATCTTTCATCTGTCTTTAAATGTACACCAGCTGCAGTAGCAAGTGCTATTACCATTTCGTTTAATGGTTTTGTAACAGGAGTCCAAACTGGAGGAGGTGTTATTGGAACATATATCTCAGATTGAAGTCCTGGAACTGTTGTAAGTTTACGACTCATTTGTAATTTCTCCCTTCAAATTAATTTAAATATCTAATCCTAGTTCTTTTATCTTTTTCTCAAGCTCTTCTAATTCTTTCGTTTTTTCCAAGATTGATTTTTCAAGTCTAGTCAGATTTTCAAATTTTTTCTTTTCTTCAATTTTACGCTGACCATCCATTTTTCTAATGTATTCCTCGTTGGGTTCAGGACGTAATACCTCTGGGTTGCTTAACATAAACCCGACTTCTTGACCCACCTGAGGATTATAGTCAGTAATAAGCATTCTATTTGGTATTTTAAATTGTCCTAACCTACCCTTAAGGTCAATTGTAACTGCGCCACCTTCTACGTTGACTATTACGCCTTCGTAGTATTTTTCAGATGACATATATCTTAAATCTTCTTGCATTATGTAATTTTCCTTTCTTGCAATAGGTTGTGACTATTATTATACTTTTCTACCTTTCTCCTTCAACTGGAGTGTAAGTATCTTCTACTATACCAGCTTCTATGTCTGCTCTTTCGTATAACTGACTTCTCTTTCTAGTCATGTTAAGTGAAGTTTCGTTCTTTTCTAGAGGAATTTCTATACCTAGAGCCTTTTCAATTGCGTCTATGTTGTTTAACTTAACGTTGTTATTCCACTTTCTTTCAGCTGGCTTAACTTCTTCGCCTTCTATAGCGTTCTTTAACATAGCTACTATTCTGTGTGCTTCTTCTGGAGCTAGTGTATTGTTTTCAAGTATTTCGTTTTCTATACCCTGTCTAGACTTATTGTTGTCTACCATGTGAGTCATGTACTTGTTACCAACAACTAGAGCACCCTGTACTGCACAGTAAGATACACCAACTACTGGAATACCTCTCATACCGATCTGTTCGATATGTGATGCGAAATCTATATGGTTGTTACCAAATCCTTCAGTTGTAACTACAGCACCATCTACTTCCATAGATTCAACTAGCATACCTAGTCTTCTTGATACGTAGAACTTTTCAGAGTTGGCCTGTGGAGAACCTACGAATACTACACCTACTAGGTCTAGTTCTTCATCTGCCATTACTCTCTTAACTAATGGCTCTCTCCAATAATGTCTTGACATTTCCTTTGAAGCAGGTCCTATACAAGTAAGAGCGTGGATACCACCATCTAATACTTCTAATGGAGAAAGAACAACTGGAACGTTACCTAAGTCAACGTTTGGTCTAGCACCTAATGTACCAACTGGTTCAACTGGTAATATTAGGTTGTCGTGCATTGCACCCTGTCCCATTATCTCCTTAACTATAACAACTTTTCTCTTTCCTGTTCTTCTTAACTGTTCTATAACTTCTGTATCAACTACTAGAGAGTCATCTTCAACAGCCTTTAGAGCTTCTCTTATTTCCTGAGTGATGTAGTCAAATGCCTTATGAGCTGCAAGAGGTCCTGGTCTTTCCATGTTAGTACCAGCCTTGATTGTAACTTCACCCTTGATGAATATTTCACCGAATTCAGCAGCACCTGGTCTACCCCACATCATTGTTGTATCCATAGCACCTTCTGAAGAACCGAACTCACCTATCTGAACACCATTAGCGTCAGTACCAGTAAGAACCATTATAGCTCCATCTATTACTCTTGTTATACCTTCACCAAGTTCGCCTTCTTCCTTAGTAGCTATTGGCTGTAGGTCAAGTATAGCTTCTGAGTATTCATTGTATCTATCTGGAGTTATTATATCTAACTTAAGATCTAATACAAGCTCTTCAGTAGCAGCTGCTTCTGCACATATATCTTCTGGATGTCTTATAGTAAGTGTAGTTCCGTTGATTTCAGTTTTTTCGCCGAATACTACCTTTTCTATCTTGTAGTGCTTCTTTGTAAGACTTCTAAGAACCTTAGTTTCTTCAACTATTGCGTCACCAGCAGCTTCTGCAACTGGAACAACAAGACCTTCTGGGCTAGCAACACCTGCTGTAGCAGATCCACCAACAGCACCCATTGGTATTTCAAGGTTGATTCCCTTACCTTCAGCTATCTGAATCTTTAATACTCCACCTGGTAGGCTTACTGACTGAACAGGAGCTGCATCAACTGGAGCAACTTCAGCAGCCTCTTCAACTACTTCTTCCTCTTCTTCACTTTCAAGAGCATATCCTTCTGTGTTTTCAGTAGTCATTGGTGTAAGAGCGTCTAGAGTCTGAGTTAACTTAGCTCCTAATACCTGACCTATAGTTAAAGCATTCTCAGGAATTTCCAATAATCCAGAATCGATTAGGTCTGGGAATATTGCTGGATCTTCAAGATTAGCAGCTTCAACTACTGTACCAGCTTCAAATCTACAGCAACAAACTGCAGGATCATTAGCATGGGCTTTTGCTGTTTCGTTAGTTATTGACATAGCAAAAAATCCTCCTTAATTAAAGTTAAAAATAAATTTATAACAAATTTCTATACATATATATTTTACATATATGTAAAATATATATTGTTTTTAGAAATGTGCTTATTTTTGTAAACTACATCATAGGTATTTCTATGTCTATACCTTTACCTTCAGCTATCTGTATCTTCAGTACACCTGCAACTATACTTGTTGTCATATCAACTGACTGTCCTGTTATAACAGGCTGAACTTCTGATTCTTCTTCAGTAGTTTCTTCAGTAGCTTCTTCTGTTTCAGTGCTATAACCTTCTGTATTGTCACTTGTCATAGGTGTAAGAGCATCTAGAGTCTGAGTTAACTTAGCTCCTAATACCTGACCTATAGTTAAAGTATTTTCAGGAATTTCCAATAATCCAGAATCGATTAGGTCTGGGAATATTGCTGGATCTTCAAGATTAGCAGCTTCAACTACTGTACCAGCTTCAAATCTACAGCAGCAAACTGCAGGATCATTAGCATGGGCTTTTGCTGTTTCGTTAGTTATTGACATAGTAAAATCCTCCTTAACATAGTTAAAAATAAATTTATAACAAAGTAGTGCGAAGACCAACTACATAAACGTAAGCTATCATCTTTTGCTTATTATTTAGTTTATTTTTACACACATTTTCTGTTATAAACCGCCATATCGGCTTTTCATACAATAATATTAAAAACAAATTTGATATGCTTATTTTTGATTAATACAACTTAATTTGTTATAATATCAAGTATCTTATATTTCATAATATATAATAGATTCGTAAAATTTTCAATATATAATCCAATAGTTTTTTTCTATCATCAATATTAAAAAATAATCGCCAGGTTTATTTTTGATTATTTTTACACATTTTGTCTTATATATTGATCTTTTTTACCATAATACCATAATTTGTCTAATCGTTTCACAAATTACATCTAGACAAATTAACCACACACAAAAACATTACTAACATTAGTATAGCAATTAACATGCCAACTTTTACAAAACAGCGCATATTTCACTTACTCTAATAATCTGCTTTGTTTATTTAAGTATATTTAGCTATATGTAAAATTATATTAATAGAGTTTTTCTATATAAACAATACCATAAAGCTATATGTCTAATAACCGACAACTTTTTCATTTTTTAATTAGTAAAATGCACTAAAACAAAAAAATAAGCCCTCCAACACCGCTTATAGGCTTGCTTATAGGCTTATTTTACAACTACATAACTATTTGTCTATTTTTTGAACATATGTCTAGTTTTTATACACTTTTTTCCATTTTAATATATATATGCACTTACAAGATCTTTTCTGTAACTTCAAAAGTTTTTTACTTGTATTTTTTATATCTATTTATCCCTAATTCCATATTGATCCATTTTATAATACAAAGTTGTCCTAGGTATATTCAAAATTTTTGCCGCCTTAGACCTATTACCAGAGGTTTTTTCCAAAGCTTCCTGTATCTTGTTTTTTTCTAGTATTTGGACAGCCATATTAAGATCCATCGGGTACATAGTCTCCTTATCTTCTTTGCTTTCAACTTTATTTCTTATGTATACAGGTATATCTTCAACTTCCAAAGTGTCCCTGTTAGATAAAACGACCATATTTTCCATAGTATTTTTTAGTTCTCTTATGTTTCCCTTCCACTCATATCTCTGAAGCATATCCAAGGCTTCTTTTGAAATTTTCAAAAAAGGTTTATTATTTATCTTGCACTGCTCTTCCAAAAATTCATATATTAGTATTGCAACATCTCCACCCCTCTCCCTAAGTGATGGTAGGTTTATCTCTACGACATTCAATCTATAGTAGAGATCCTCCCTAAATGTCTCTTCCTTGACCATAGCAGCTAGGTCTTTGTTTGAAGCTGAAATAACCCTTACATCAATTTTTATAATCTCATTTCCGCCAACCCTCATTATCTCCCTCTCTTGAAGAACTCTAAGAAGCTTAGCCTGCATATTATAAGGCATATCCCCTATTTCGTCCAAAAATAAGGTTCCTTTATTTGCCAGTTCAAATATACCCGGCTTACCATTTTTTGTAGCTCCAGTGAAGGCTCCAGGTTCATATCCAAAAAACTCACTTTCAAATAATTCCTGTGGTATAGCACTACAGTTGACAGGTATAAATGTCCCCTCTCTCTCACTATACTTATGTATGGCCCTTGCAAAAACTTCCTTACCAGTACCACTTTCTCCATTTATCATAATTGATGAATTGGTTTTAGCTACCTGCTTTGCCATGTTTTTAGCCTTTTCTAAGGGGTAACTCTTGCCTAAAATCTTGTCAAACTCACCTATTGAAAGAGATTTTACTTCTTCTTCAAGGTACTTTATTTTTTCTTGTGTAAGTTCAAGCTCCTTAGAAAGCTTGCTGGCATCGGTTACATCTACCTCTGTACAAACTACACCTACAAATTCTTCTTTATGAAATACTGGGAAGGCATGAACAACTCCATATAAATCAGTGCCTGCCATATTCTTTTTTGTATAGTATACATCGCTCATGGCCTGTCTAGTTGTAAGTACTCTCTCCGATATTGTGTCGACTAGATAGTCACTCATTTTCCTACCAACTATCTCATCAGATGTAATGTTGTACCTTTTTTGCATAAACTTATTCCATAATATCACAACCCCATCACGGTCTATGGCACTTATGCCCTCATTCACCTGGTTTATTATATGCTTTAAGGTAGTAAATTCTTCATTTAGGAAAGGATAGTTATTTTGTTTTACATAGTAGGCATTTAAATATCCTACGACACTGTCATCCTCAACTACTATGTACATATAGTTTTCATCTTCCAAAAACTTAGTATAGGTCCTAAAATTATAGCTCCTGTCTATCATTATAAATTCTTTTTTTACTATATCTTTTAATACGGCTTGCCTGTATGATGTTCCCTTTTTTTGAACAAGATTGGCTATATCCAGTATACCTATATAGCCTGTAATCATATTTTTATTCCTATCAACCGTTATAACCGTCTTTTTATTTGTAATTAAGTCTTCAAATACATCCTCAACTTTGAGGTTTTCATCAGCTGTGACAAAGTCTTTTTGCATAACATCTTCTAAATTTTCTTTTGAAGGAACTTTGAACAATTACAACCACCTCTCTTTCTCATTGATTAGCACAACTTTTATCTATAGATTAGATTATATCACATATTGGTAGACTTTTTGTGAAATCAATATATATCATCCAAGTAAATTATTTTTTTACTCTATACCTAATATTTACACCTTTTTTCAAACAGTATCTCCGCTATACTTATTTTTTATATAGTAAATAAATATTTATTATACCTATCTTTTTATACAAGTACTTGTTATTTTGTACCTGTATGGTATAATACACTTATAAGAGTGGATTTTTCCGC
Source organism: Peptostreptococcus anaerobius VPI 4330 = DSM 2949 (assembly GCF_000381525.1). Lineage (GTDB taxonomy): Bacteria > Bacillota > Clostridia > Peptostreptococcales > Peptostreptococcaceae > Peptostreptococcus > Peptostreptococcus anaerobius. Next base: position 10,903 of record NZ_KB906637.1, on the reverse strand, counting down.
TAAGCATACTTTTAAAATGATAGATTCAATCTGTTTACTAGCAAAACAAAAACATTACTAAATTACTAGCTAATAACACTACTATTATTTTTTAAGGGGGCAAATTATGTCTAAGATGATTCATTTATTATTAAAGCAGAATATTGGCGCTAAGAACACTCCAGTTGTTAAGGTTGGAGATGAAGTTAAAAGAGGACAACTAGTTGGTACATTTGAAGGACTAGGTGCTTATTTACATGCCAGCGTTGATGGTAAGGTTGTTGATATTACTGAAGATGAAATCATAATTGAAGCAAACGATGTTCAAGGAGAAGACTATGTAAAGATCGAAAAAGGTGCTACAATAGCTGAAACTGTAAAGAATGCAGGTATTGTAGGTCTTGGTGGTGCAGGTTTCCCAGCTCACGTTAAGCTTGGTACTGATCTTGGTGGTACAGGGTATGTACTATGTAACGCTGCAGAATGTGAACCAATACTTTCTCACAATATGAACCAGTTACTATTAGAACCTGAAAAACTACTTAGAGGTATGAAACTATGTATGGAAGCTACTAATGCTGCTCATGGTGTATTCGCTCTAAAGGAAATACATCCAAAGGAAATAAAGGCTCTTGAAGCAATTATAGATGATGAGAGAATCAGAATCGAAGCTATGCCAAATATGTACCCAATGGGTGAAGAAAGAGCTGTAGTTAGAGAATGTCTAGGTATCGAACTTGATACTGACCAGTTACCATCAGCTGCAAACGCTGTTGTAATAAACTCTGAAACTATGTGCGCTATAGCAGATGCTGTTGATGACCTAAAGCCATTAATAGAAAAAAATATAACAGTTGCTGGTTACTTAAATACTGCTAACTCACTAGAAATATTTATGAACGTTCCAATCGGTACTAGAGTTGGAGACCTTATAGATAGAGCTGGTGGAATATTCAAGTATGGTGAATACGGCGAAATCATAATGGGTGGACCATTCACTGGTACTAGCACTACTGTAGATGACTACACTAAGAAGGCTACAGGTGGTATATTAGTTACTAAGCCATATCCAAAGGGAGCTCCAAAGATGGGTCTTCTAGTATGTGCTTGTGGTGGTAACGAAGCTAGACTTAGAGAAATAGCCGGCTACATGGGTTCTCAAGTAGTAGGCGTTGAAAAGTGTAAGCAGGCAATCGAAGGTAAGGGTGGCGCACTTAAGTGTGAAAGACCTGGACACTGTCCTGGACAGGCTGCTAAGATGCTTAACCTTAAGAAGGCTGGAGCTCAGGAAGTTCTAATCTCTAACTGTACTGACTGTACAAACACAGTTATGGGTGTTGCTCCTAAGATGGGTATACCAGTTCATCACCAGACTGACACAATCCTAGAAACTATGGGAATTGAAAAGATAAGATTCTTGAAGGATGGACAGAAGAGATAGTCTTATACAACTAAAATTTTTATAAAATAAATACCGAAGATGATTTTTCCCCATCTTCGGTATTTTTAATGTCTTTTGACTTGTATCTCAGTCTTTATTATCTAGCTATTGTAGCTAAGTCCTTTTCCACCTGGGCTGATACTGTTGATTCTCCACCTACTATTATTACGTTCTTTATTGACTTTGTTTCTTCTATGTATTTCTTTACATCTGGATTTAATCCCTTAGCTTCTGTTAAGAGAATTGCTGCATTCTTGCTAGATGCAAGCGGACCTGCTGACAGGGCATCTGGATAGTCTTCACCTGATGCAATTATCACTGTATCTATATCTTTATTTAAGACAGTTTTAAATGCCTTGGCAACTTCTACAGATGTCTTGTATCTGTTTGAACCAGCTAATCTAAGTTTTTCATTACCCTTTGGAAGGAATGACTCTCCACCGAATACAACTTCTAACTTATCATGATCAATCTTATAACCCTTTGGCAACGGAACGGTAACTGGTTTTTCTTTTTCTTTATTTCTTTCATACTGATACATAAAAGGAGTTGCAGACATCGCATCTGCAAAATCACTGCCATCATAAACCGCTAAATTATCTGGATAACCATAGCTATTATATATCTCTCTAATTATCTTAGAAGTAACTAGTCCGGCTGTCTCATATCTATCTTTACCAGAAATCCTGCTAGTCAGGTCTGGAGAAAAGTGTTTAATATCTTCCATGACTTTTTCAGATATACTACTTTTACCACCGATAACATAATATTTTTGATTCTTGTGTGTATTTAAAGCAGAATACAAATATGGATTTACTGAGTTCTTTTCAGTCAATATAACTGGTGATTTTAGATAACTAGCTAATATTCCTGATGATAGGGCATCTGGAAAATCTTCTCCACTTGCTATTACAATGTTTTTATATTCACCTAGTGCCTCACTTATTTTGTAAGATGTCTCATACCTATTCTTTCCTGCTATCCTCTCTACGGACAACTTTTTAGTATCAACAACTTTAATACTTCCGTCACTCGCCTGTTCATTGATAACTGGGTTGTTATCAATTGCAACTTTACCTTTTGAACTCGCATCAGACACATCTACAACCACATCTGCAAATGAACATGATCCAAGAGTTCCCACTAATCCAAGTGCTACAATAAATTTTTGTACTTTTCTATTCATACTATTCACGCTCCTACTAAGTATAATCTCTATTATTTAGGCTATAATAAATCCATTTGTTTTATTATTTTACCTACATAAATACAACTTAATTTTAGCACCTCAATTATAAATTGTAAATATCTTATTGAAAATCTTAGTTGTCAATATCTTAGTTGTCAATACATATGTTACACTTACGAGAAAGTTATTCAAAATACTTGCTATGATAGAAATCCCTACAATTGTATCTTTATTTTCTTTATATTGTCCTTATAGTATTTCACACCAATTCTATTAATTATCTTTTTATTATTTTCCTGATATAATTTTTCTAACAAATCATCTTTTATTTTTGTTCTACAAGAATCCAATGTTTTTGTTAAATTTCTTTGGTTATCAATTTTTATTATAAAATATCCATCCTTGCTTTTTACTACTCCAGTATACTCTTTATCCCTCATTATCAAAGCCTTTTCACGTAATTCCGGAATCAAATTTTCTTTTTTGATTTTTCCAATGTAGCCCCCCTTATTCTTACTGTTTTCATCTTCTGAATACTTTTTGACTACAGTAGAAAAATCCATGCCCTTTTTTAAGTCTTTATAAGCATTTTCTGCCTTAATTTTATCATTAGGATTCTTTATCCAAATTTGATAACAATCAAATTCCTTTTCTTTAAATTCATTTATCTTGTCTTTATAATATTTTTTTATATCTTCCTCTTTGATTTTGACCCTTTTATTAAATTCTTTTTGATTCTCGTTCTCAATCATCTTGTCTTTGATATATTTTTTTAGTACGTGATCATCTATATTCAGACTCTTATACTCATTGCTTTTTATTTTATCCTCCTCAATATTTTGCTTAGCACTGTCAAGCATATCATTTAATTCCTCTTCTGAATATGAATACCCATTCTTTTTATTTTCTTCATCCTTATAATGACTCATTATTAAATAATCTATAACGCTTTTCTTAAATTGTTCCGTACTTCCGTCAGATGAAACTACAACACTCTTCCAGCTATCATCACCAAAAATAGAATTATATTCAAATTTTGCCAACTTTATATTATCATTAACTTCACTTAGCCTAACATCAAATTTATCAGTACTTGCAACTATTTCATCCTGCTTACAAGCCAAAAATGTAATAGGCATCAAGATTAAAATAAGAGCACAAATAAAGGTAAATTTATTTTTCTTAATACTCATGAACTATCAACCTCCAATTTTATAAATCCTATAATTTGATATATAACAAAAAAGATTTAAATCAATATGGGTCTTAAGCCCTTATTGAAATAAATCTTTTTTCCTATTTTGCTTTTTAAAATGGCATATGGAAGTATCAAAGTTTTAAAAACTTATAACATGTCCTCCATATCATCCATCACATTATCAGTAATACTGTTTTCACCGCCAACTATTGTAATCTTTCCTATATCCATATCTTCAATAATTTTTTTAATTGATTTTGGAATCTTATTTTTATTTGTCAATAGTATTGGGGCTTCCTTTTTCCCTGTAAGTGTACTAGCTGCTAATGCATCAACAGGATTTTCACCACTGGCTACTATAGCCTCATCAAAGTCCTTATAGGCATACTTGGCAATATTGGCAGATGTTTCATACCTATCCGTTCCAGATAATCTTACAACTGATATTTGCATTCTATTCAACTCTTTTTCCACGTCACTTGATATGGAATTGTTGCCACCAATTATATATACCTTCTTCACATTCATCTGTTTTAACCTATTTTTTACAGACATATTTAAAGTATTTCTACCATTCAATAATATAGGTAGGTCTTCTTTTGTTGCTAGAGATGAAACTGAAAGAGCATCTATATTCTTATATCCATTTACCAGGATAGCCTGGCTGGATTTTTTAGATAGTCTACTAACTTCCTGGGATAGTTTATCAGAAGTGTCAAACCTATCCCTTCCTGATATACGTGTTACTTTTATATCTTCTTTTTTTAATCTAGACTCAACACTACTGGAGATAGAGGATTGACCGCCTACAATAACTACCTTATCCGCCTTTAACCTCTCAATCTCATCAAGAACTTCATCTGAAATAGAATTTTTATTTGTCAATAGTATTGGGGCCTCTTCAATATCGGCATATGATGATGCAACTAGGGCATCAGCAATATTTTGACCACTTGCAAGAACAACTGTATCTACAGATTTAAAGTTTTTTTCGCTTACCTCAACAGAAGTCTCATATCTATTATCACCTGACAACCTCTGTATTTTTTCTGATTTTTTCTTATTTTTATCCTTTTTCTTCTTGTTTAGGTCTTTTGCCTCCTTGACAATAGCTTCTATAGACTCTTTTGAAGTAGATGAATCAATCTTATTTTTAAAATTAGTTTTTTCATCACTTGATAAGTCTGTTAATCTGTCTATTTCAGATTTTGCATCTTTTTTCGATTTATCAATATCCTTTTCAATTTTATCATTGGCATACTTTGCTTCTTTTAGTACCTCGTTGATTTTTTCTTTTGACTCGGCATTGTCTATATCTGCCTTGTATTTAGCCTTACTATTTGAGTCTAATTTTGACAAATTATCAATACTTATTTTGGCTTCTTTTTTAGCTTGTTCTAACTCGTCACCTTGGCTATACGGATTTTCATTGTTTGTAGGATCTTTTTCAATAAACCTATAGTCAAGGGTAAGAATGGCATTAGGTGACGTAGAATTTTCATCCAAATTTTCATATGGATTTATACCATTAAGCATATCCATCGCATCAACCTTTACTTTAAGATATCTTTTGGGATTATCTACATGCTTGTCTATATTTATTTCAACACTTTTTAGAAAATCTCTTAAATTACCCTCTGCATCTAGTTCATTCTTAGTTTTTAATACCTTTACTCTGGTCAATTCCCCCAGGTACTCCAAGTGACTTTTATCAACATTTTCTTCCTTAGTATTATTATAATACCACAAATTCGTCAAATGACCATATGCTCCCATAAAGTACAGACCTCTTAGGTTAAACCTTAGTCTTATTTTTCCACTTTCATCTACAATTAGTTTGGCCTTACTCATGATAGCATTATTTCCCATTGAATTTTGTTCTGTTAACTCAAAATTCCTCAAAACTATGGGAACATTATAGACTCCCTTTTCCAATTGAGGCTTTGTTTTCAATGAATAAATATCCTTGATATTGTTTTCATCACCCCCAATTTGAATTAAATTTTGATCTAATTCCTCAATAGTAGACTTAAGTTTATTAGTATCTTCACTATTTAAATATGTCTTTGCAGTTTTTACAAAAATTTTTAGCTTGTTGATACTTTCATCTGTTTTTAATACCAATGTATCTGTGTCTTCTGCCTGGTCAATTAATTTTTTTAATTCATTTTGTAAATCCGTTACCTCTTGATTAGAAGCTCCCTTAATATTTTTCGTGTTAATTTTTTCGACCACATTTAAATCTAATCCTTGAAGATTTTGATTGGCAAGGGCTACTGAACCTGTTGACAATAAAATTGCCAAAGATAAGGCCACAGATGATGTTTTCTTAAACATTAATATTTTCCTCCCATCAATATTTTCAATATTTTATACTTCTTCAACAGTTCTCTTTTAAACGACTGTTTAGATAAATTTAATTAAAGGAGGATAAGCCCTCCCTTAATTAAATATCTTGAGAGAAATGTTATTTAAGAAGTCCTTCTACCTTGTCTTTTACTCTATCAGAAATAGTCTTTTCTCCACCTATCAATAAGAATTTTTTTGCTTTGGATTCTTCTATCCTATTTGAAATACTCTTTGGTATTCTTCTCTTTTGTACCAATAGCATAGGAGCCTTTTCCATTTTTGTTAAAACACCTGCTGCCAGGGCATCTATAGAATTCTCACCACTTGCAAGAATAACCTTATCACTGTTTTCGTAAGCATATTTTGCTATTTTTGAAGATGTCTCATACCTATCTTCTCCTGCCAACCTTTCGTATTCTACATCAAGAGCCTTTATATTGTCTTCTATTCTCCTTGGTAAAGAAGCTCTACCTCCAATTATATACATCTTCTTAATATTTGAATCTCCAACAATATTTTTTATATCTTTACTTAAACGATTTCCATCATTTAATAATATTGGTAAATTCTCCTTTGTAGCCAATGAAGATACTGATAGTGCATCAGCATTCTTGAAGCCATTTACTATGATGGCTTCTTTAGCCTTATTTGACTTTAGCAATTCTTTTGCAATTTCATAGGAAGTTTCATATCTATTATCACCCGCTAGTCTTTTTACAGTAATATTTTTATTTTTCAAGTCAGAAACCACCTTTTCAGATATGGAAACTTTTCCACCTACTACTATTACATTATTCGCATTCAATCTCTTTATTTCATCAAAAACATTTTTTCCTATTTTCTTTCTCTTAGTTAAAAGTATTGGTGCTGATTTTGATGTTGCTAATGATGAAGCTGCCAAGGCATCTGCCGAATTAGTACCACTTGCAAGAACAACTGTATCTGCTGACTTAAAATTATCCTTACTTATCTTTATAGCAGTTTCGTACCTGTCATCTCCTGCCAATCTTTTTGCTACTTCATTGCTATCGTTTCCTTGATTATCGCTATCATTTCCTTGATTATCTTCTACTTTTTTAGCCTTACTCCAATCTAAGAACAGTCTGGCATTTTGCCTTCCTGCACCTTTTACTATATCATCATATGATTGGGCATTATTTTTTATTGCATCCATGGCATCTACATATACTTCAATATTGATAGTATTTTCCTTAGAATTTTTATCAAATTCATAAACCTTAGGGAATTCCATTTGTTTTCCCTTCAAGTTTTTATCCATAAATTTCTTTAATACCCTTGCCTCTGATTTTGATGAAGTAAAGGAGCTATCATAAATATTTAATCCCCATAGATGTCCATACATATTCATAAACTCTAATCCTTTAAAGGCTACTTCATATGAATACTTATTGTCCTTCTTTCTTACTATTGCGTTTCCATCAAGGGCTTTCTCACCCATTGAAGCAGTATCAGAATGTGCTTGTAACATTCTAACGGGAACAGAATAAACTTCAGCTTTATTAGCTTCTTTATCATTTGCCTCCTTGGCTTCTTTATCATCGGCATCCTTGGCTTCTTTTAGTATTTTTTCTACTTCAGCCTTTGTTGTCGCACTATTTACCCTGCTTTTATACTTTGTTTTTTCTTCGGTACTTAGATTAGGTAATTTGTCTATTTCCTTATTGGTATTTGTTTTTAGCTTGTTTAAATCTTCTACAACAGGTTCAGTATATGAATTTTCTTCTGCCATTATATATTTAGAAACCGGCTTATCAATAGGTATTTTAGCATTCAATTTTCCACTTACTACCTTTAGTCCATATTTCGCTAATTCAATATTATAGTCATCTACTACCTCTTGAATGTTTCCATCATCCTTTATTTCATAGAGTTTCAAGCTATTATTCAGCTTCAATGGTTCAACTTCATTTTCGTCCAAATTTAATAATGACAATGTCAAAAGGGGTTTACCTTTAGTATAATCCTTTAATTGTTCATTTTCCCATCCATTTGGTATATCAGCAGGCTTTCCATCTTTATCAAGTAGGCTGATTGATAGTGGGTAGTATCTACCTATTTTTTTATTTTTTAACTTTTCTTTGATCGTATCAGTAATATTTATTTTTTTTATTTCTGCCCTTGTATCATAATATAGTGGGGCTATTCCCATATTTTCATCAAAAACATAACGATTTATTCCAATATTTGCCTGGTCAAAGCTTTTTGACTGTCCATTAAATTTTATTTTTACTACTTTTAAATTTGTAGCCACGTCAATACTTCTTTTATTAACCTTTAATTCATAAGAAAAGATCCCGGAGCTAGGTTGTCCATCCCTAAAAGACCTTACCTTAATAGTTAACTTGCCCCCTTCGAGATACTGGTTAGATATGCCCTCTCTTCCTACCCCATTTTTTGACTCGTTGATAGAAAGGTTATATGTAGGCAGACCCTGGCCATCCTTATCATAGGCATCTCCAAAATAGTATAGTTCTTTCGAGTCTATCGTAGGGTCGCTCCCATCAATAGTATACCTATACTGATCTTCTACATTATAACCACCATTTTTTCTAAATGAAAAAATATTATCTGAACTATCAGAATTAGCAAATATTTGCTTTGTAAAGAGGTCTTCTATTTTCTTTGTGTATGGTTTTTTAGAAAGGAACAAAGGGTATCCTCTGATGTTCAGTTTCTTTAAACCTATGGTGTCACTAGAGAAATCAGAGTCAAAGCTAGGGTCTATCATGATTTCCAACTTAAATGTCCCGTTACGATTTGTATTAGGGTAATTTTCCTTTTTCAAATCAATGTTAATATATTGAGTAAGTTTATCTAGCTGAATTTCTGCCTCTTTTAACTTATATGTAATTTTTTCACCATCATAGTCATAGTGTTCAACCGTCTTTTCTTGGGCATCTTCTTTGATAATTTCTTTACCAGCTATTTTATAACTATACTTAATTTCTTCTATTTTGCTTTTTTCATATGTAGTTAAATACACCTTTATCTTATATTTATCTCCCACCCTGCTTAGGTTAGCCATCCAGTACTTGTCCTTGCATACAAGCCTTACAGTTTTACTTTGTCCATCAGCAATTTCCGGATATGCTACATCGCTTAAGTCTCTCTCTGGCATAAATTTTATGGGTGTGTTTTTCTTAGAAACGAATTTTTTGGTAATCTTATTATAAAGTCCATAATCAAGACTACTAAGGTTATACATAGACATATTCATAAAGTCACGATGTTGTCCATCTCGAGCATCTGCATTTATCATAGATTTATAAGTCTGTACAACCGCACTGGTGTCTTCATCTTTTACTTCATGCACGATCCTGTCCGGATTTTCTTCATCAAAAAACCCCTTTTTTACACCCTTAAATCCATAGTCTTCTAAATTAGCATACCAGGCTATATAGGTTCCCAAGTCATAACCAGCAAAAACAGAATTATACCTAACTTTATAAAAGAAGCTCTTGTCTTTAAAATTGCTGTAGGCTTCATTTGGGGAGATATAATCAATGACATCGTCATTTGCTTCTGCCCTTATGTTGATATTGCCGATCGCAGTAAATAACATTGTTGTCGCTAGCAAGATACTTGATATTTTTTTAAGCATTTTATTCTCCTTCCTATAAGATACTCTATTGTTTATTGTTATGTTTATATAAGAACAGCAAGCTTTAATAGATATATATTTTCATCTAGGTTTTCTATATTAGTTGTTTATTTCCAAGTCTACGTGTTTTTCTCCATGTGTTATTCCAGCTACTTTTATTTTAGCCTGACCACTGTAATACTTTCTTGAAGTATTTGCAAGAGTTGTTGGTGTGACATTTGTTCCTGTGAAATCAAACTCATATCCATCAATTGTGCCTGGCTGTTCTTGCAAAGTAAGTTCAGAAATATATCCACTAAATATACCTACATATATTTTCTTAGTTTTCACCCTTTCCAACTTTAGGTCTGTATTATTATTCACTACTATCCCGTTAGAAAATGCCTCGGTTGCATGTGCGCCCATTCCTGTATAAAACTCATTATTAGCTATATTCTTATACACAGTCACACTCTTGTCTAGGGCGAATGCATTTACACCTATCGCAGAAACTATAGCCATTGCCATTACTGTTGATAATAACTTTTTAAACTTCATAATATATCCTCCTTTGTAATATAACTTTTCAACTTACATATATTCGACCTATATATGTCTATAAAGCTTACCTTCATCTTGCTTATAAGTGATTATATAAGCTATACATATAATAACATATACGATATTCATTGTCAATCAATATAAATTCTCATATTTAATATCTTTATATTTTAAAAAAGATATCCTATTTTATTGGTATAATTTTTTCTTGGTTGATTGTATAATTAACCTCCTATTTTTTAATATATACTTTTAAATCATGACCACCCGTCCAACGGGTGGTTTGCACACGGGCTATAAGCCCAAGGGTTACCGGCCAGCGTCTAAAGGCGCTGGCTTTCACTCTGTTCAAGCTCGGCCTTTGACTCGTCGCTACCCTTTAAAGTGTATTTGTATTACTTGCCATCCCTAAAGGGATCTTCATACTCCTTGACACTTAATTTGTCCAAAGCTATATCGTGTCTTTCCTGTTCCTGAATATATTTCCTTATTGTTGCCTCATTTAATCCCACAGTACTTACATAATATCCTTCAGACCAAAAGTGTCTATTTCCAAATTTGTACTTTAAATTTGCGTGCTTATCG
>NZ_KB906636.1 GCF_000381525.1 Peptostreptococcus anaerobius VPI 4330 = DSM 2949 | reverse complement strand
AATGCAAGCATCAAATCAGACGCGCTCGACTTGCATGTGTTAGGCACGCCGCCAGCGTTCATCCTGAGCCAGGATCAAACTCTCATAAAAAAATTTGTTCTTGCTCAGACTATTGTTATCTCTAAAATATCTGGCTTGGTTTGTTTGTGGTTTAAATCAAGTAAGTTTCCTTACATGGTTTAAACGATTAATCAATTGTCACTATGTGACTTTTGAATTAACCTGCTGTTCAATTTTCAAAGTTCATATTGACATTTGCAATTAGCAAATGAATGGTGGACCATCAGGGACTCGAACCCCAGACCTACCGGTTATGAGCCGGGCGCTCTAACCAACTGAGCTAATGGTCCATCTGATAATCTTTTAAAGTTGGTCGAGGTGAAGGGACTCGAACCCCCGGCCCCATGGTCCCAAACCACGTGCGCTACCAAACTGCGCTACACCTCGTCCAAATGGCGGAGAAGGAGGGATTCGAACCCTCGCACCGGTTTAATCCAGCCTAATCCCTTAGCAGGGGATCCTCTTGAGCCTCTTGAGTACTTCTCCAAAATATAAAAATGGCGGAGAGGGTGGGATTCGAACCCACGGTGCCGTTAAGCATCACTGGTTTTCAAGACCAGCTCCTTAAACCACTCGGACACCTCTCCGAAAAGTGATCTATCCGAGATTCGAACTCGGGACACCTTGATTAAAAGTCAAGTGCTCTACCGACTGAGCTAATAGACCGTATTATTTTTTAAAGTGGAGCTGGTGATAGGAATCGAACCTACAACCTGCTGATTACAAGTCAGCTGCTCTACCGTTGAGCCACACCAGCATAATTTATGGTGGGAGTAACAGGGCTCGAACCTGTGACCCCCTGCTTGTAAGGCAGATGCTCTCCCAGCTGAGCTATACTCCCACATAAATAAGTGACTCCTAGGGGAATCGAACCCCTGTTACCGCCGTGAAAGGGCGGTGTCTTAACCGCTTGACCAAGGAGCCAGGTTAAGAAAAGCTCCAAGGGTGGGGCTCGAACCCACAGCCTACCGGTTAACAGCCGGTTGCTCCACCATTGAGCTACCTTGGAATAACGTGGCTACGTCCTAACCTCCCAGGCGGCTTCCCACCAAGTACTTTCAGCGCTAAAGAGCTTAACTTCTGTGTTCGGAATGGGAACAGGTGTATCCTCTTTGCTATAGTAACCACATCTAATGAACCCAAACTCAACAGGCCTGACCGTCAAGTTCTAGGTTTAGTTTGCACAATTCTTAAAAGAACCGTGTAACTCGTTCATCTTTTTCTTTTCTTTTTGCGCCCTCATCAAGGACAAGTATTATATTATCATAAGCCTTATGCTTCGTCAACACTTTTTAAAAACTTTTTTTCAAAAAAGTGTTTTTTTTTATTTTTGCGAATAATAAATATATACCCCAAGCAAAACGTACATAAACATTCGAACGCATAATTCAAGTTGTTATATAAACATATGCCGAATATATTTTGTTCTTTTAAAATATCTTACGACTATCCATACATGATATTATAATATAATGCACAAAATAATCAACTTTTTTTCATCCATAAAATTACATTTCTTTAATCTATATATTTATTTACTCTTAATCCATAAATTTATACTCTCTTTATAGATCTATATTACAAAAAAGGACTACCTTTACCCTGTAATCTGCCTTGTAAGACCTTAAGTCTTCACTTTCTTAGATTATATGGGTAGGTAGCCCTCATGTATTCTAGCTGTTAAATAATCTATTTCATTTAAACTGATTTTAAGTTACTTTATCAATCCCTTAGCTACTTCAACTACATTGTTTACTGTAAATCCGAAGTGTTCGAATAGAGTCTTAGCTGGTGCTGATGCTCCGAATCCTTCCATACCTACAACTGCTCCGTCTATACCAACGTACTTGTACCAAGGCATAGTAGCTCCTGCTTCAACTGCTAGTCTAGCCCTAACTGATGATGGAAGTACACTTTCCTTATAGTCAACATCCTGTCCCTCAAATATATCCATACAAGGTACAGATACAACTCTTACAGACTTACCATCCTTCTCTAGCTCTTCCTTAGCACCAAGTGCAAGTTCAACTTCTGAACCTGAAGCCATGATTATTAAGTCTATCTTGTCGCTATTCTTAGCCTCTGCTATTACATATGCACCCTTTATAGCTTCCTTTGAAGAGCCTTCTAACTGTGGTAGGTTCTGTCTAGTAAGCGCTATAGCTGTTGGTGTTGATTCAGATCCCATAGCAGCTACCCAGGCAACAGCTGTTTCTGTATAGTCTGCTGGTCTAAATACATTTAGGTTAGGTATTGTTCTTAACATAGCCAACTGTTCGATTGGTTCATGTGTAGGACCGTCTTCACCAACTCCTATAGAGTCATGAGTAAGTACATAGGCAACTGGTAGTCCCATTAATGAAGCTAGTCTTATCATAGGCTTCATAAAGTCTGAGAATACAAAGAATGTAGCACAGAATGCCTTTAGTCCTCCATGCAGATATATACCGTTAGTTATAGCTGTCATAGCCATTTCTCTTACACCAAAGTGTATATTTCTTCCTTGTCTATTTTCTGCTGAGAAGAATCCCTGGTCTTTCATTTCTGATTTGTTAGATGGACCAAGGTCAGCTGAACCACCTAGCATATTAGGGAATATATCCTTTAACTTATTGATTATCTCTCCTGATACCGCTCTTGTAGCCATTGATTTTTCTGGCTTAGCAAATAACTCTTCATTATTCATAAGTGTTTCCATATCTATATCTGAATAGAACTCATCCCACTTAGCTTTTTCTTCTGGGAACTTGTCTGCATATTCATTGAACATAGCATTCCACTCTTCTTCCTTCTTTGCACCCTGAGCTGCAAGATCTCTGTAGTGTGAATATATCTCTTCAGATACTTCAAATGCTTCTTCTGAGTCCCATCCTAAGAACTTTCTTAGTTCCTTAACATTTTCTTCTCCAAGAGGCTCACCATGTGCATTTGCCTTACCAACCTTAGCTGGACAACCGTAACCTATCTGTGTCTTACATATGATAAGAGATGGCTTAGTCTTTTCAGCCTTAGCTATCTCAATAGCCTTAGAAAGAGCTTCAAGGTCGTTGGCATCTTCAACTGTCTGAACCTGGAATCCAAATGCTTCAAATCTTCCAGCCACATCTTCCTTAAATACAGCATCTGTATCACCCTCTATAGTTATCTTGTTTGAATCGTATAGAACTATAAGCTTGCCCAACTCTAGAGTACCAGCAAGTGATAGGGCTTCATATGAAATACCTTCCATTAGACAACCATCACCTGTAAGAGCATATGTGTAGTGGTCTACTACTGGATATCCTTCCTTATTGAATACTCCACCTAGGTGAGCTTCAGCTATAGCCATACCTACTGCTGTTGATACACCTGCTCCAAGTGGTCCTGTAGTTGCTTCAACACCAACTGTGTGCTTGTATTCTGGGTGACCTGGTGTAAGTGAACCGAACTGTCTAAAGTTCTTTAGGTCATCTATACTTAGGTTTCCATAACCAAACATATGTAGTAGTGAGTATAGTAAAGCAGATCCATGTCCTGCTGACAGTATAAACCTATCTCTATTTACCCAATTTGGGTTCTTAGGATTGTGGTTTAGGTGGTTAGCCCATAGCTCATATGCTATTGGAGCAGCACCAAGTGGTAGTCCTGGATGTCCAGAGTTTGCCTTTTGTACCTGATCTGCCGATAATATTCTTAGTGTATTTACGGCCTTTTGATTAATATTCATTTAAAAACTCCTCTCAAAATAAACTTTATATAAAATATATATCCTACTATATTATATCACCTTTTTGTCTTACTTCATCTTTTTTTATTCCATATCTCAACTTAGTTTGTATAAATTTTTATACAAGGAGTAGAGTTAAGGCATAATAAGTAGCATATATATTAAAATAACTATATATTACTAGAATCTATAGATACTCTCTGCCTATAAAACTCCTTTTTTCTGACCCTGTAGTAAAAGAACATCACCAAGACAGTAGTTATAATCCATGTTATAGGGTATACACTCATAAGCTTTGAGAACTTGCTCACATCCTTAAAGATTGTAAATACCCAGAAAATCCTAAATAGACAGGATCCAATCGTAGTCAGAATAGCTGGTAGCAAAGAATGACCTATACCCCTAAGGGCGCCCGCACCAACCTCATAAAAAACAGGTATTGATGTGAATAACTCTACCTCCAACATCCTTATAATCGCATAGTGAACAACCTTACTATCACTCGTATAAAAATCAATAAAAAAATATCTCCAATGGATAAATGACTGATTCATAATAAAAGTAAAGACTAGTCCCATACATATGCATATCCTAAAAATACTCTTACACCTTTGGTATTTTTGAGCTCCAAAGTTTTGACTTGTAAATGTAACTGCAGCCTGAGCAAAAGAATTTGTTACAAAATAGGTGAATATCTCAAAATTTACTGCAGCTGCTGATCCTGCTACTGCATAAGATCCAAAACCATTGATCGCCGACTGTATACATACATTTGATATAGAAAATACCATCCCCTGTATACCAGCTGGAGCACCAATCTTAAATATCCTTGCCATATGGTCCTTGTTTAAGCTGAGTTCTCTCAAACTTAATTTAATATCACTATCTTCATTTATCAAATAATAAACTACGATACCAGCACTTACACCGTTGGCAAGACTTGTAGCGATTGCAACTCCTGCAACATCTAGCTTGAATACTATTACAAGTACCATATTCAAACCGACATTTATAAAACCAGACACCAAAAGAGCATACAAGGGTCTTCTAGTGTCACCCACAGACCTCAAAACTGCAGATCCAAAATTATATACCATTAAAAAAGGCATCCCTAAAAAATATATCTTTAAATATAGGGTGGCAAGATCAATAACATCACCGGGAGTTCCCATCAGTAATAGTGTAGGTCTTGCTATAAATTGCCCCAATACCAATAATACAAACCCACTCACTATAGCTATACTCATGGTTGTATGTACAGCTTCGTGTACTTTTTCCTTCATATTTTGTCCTATGTAGTTTGCTATTACTACATTTGCCCCTATAGATAGACCTATAAAAAGAGTTATAAGTAGGTTTATAACCGATCCATTCCCACCGACCGCTGCCAGTGACTGACTTCCAGCAAACCTTCCTACAACAGCCATATCAGTAGAGTTAAATAGCTGTTGTAGTATTCCACTCGCAGCTACGGGCAAAGCAAATAATAGTATCTTCCCCAACAAAGGACCATTCAACATATCTATTTGTTTACTTCTTACCTTTCTATTTGATTGCGTAATTAACACCTCCTATTTGCCTGACTCAAAGTCTAAGAGCCATCTCTTCTTGTCTATACCTGCCGCATAGCCTACCAACTTGGATTTTTTGCCTACAACCCTATGGCATGGAACTACAATGCTGATCGGATTATGGCCGACAGCACCACCTACAGCCTGGGCAGACATTGAATTTAGAGACCTTTTTTGAGCTATAATATCAGCTATATCCCCATAAGTAACAGTTTTACCGTAGGGTATATCCATGAGTATATTCCATACTTCCATCCTAAAATCACTGGAGTCAAACTTTATATCGAGGCTAGTCGGGCTTGGATTATCCCCTGCAAAATACTGGTCCAACCACCTCCTAGTATTTTCAAATACCTTGTTGTCTCCTATTTTTTTGATGTTTTTTTCTCCACCAGCAAAATATTTTTGACCCAAAAACCAAAGGCCAACCAAATATTTCTGCTCCTTGTCACATGCCATGACTACATCCCCTATAGGAGTAGAGTACTCACTCGATAGGTATAGCACTAGCAACCCCCTCCTCGCACTTCGATTTACACATATGATATCATATATTTTATTATGTGTATACAAAAGACGACAGTTATAATTGCCCCTATTAAGAAAATATATTTATTACTCTCCTAATACACAATTAACCTGTCGTCCTTTTTTATTGTCTTGCCACTTTAAACTCTTGACTAGACACATTTTTATTCACTTAATTTATTTCTTTTCTTCCTTATTCTCTTTCTTGTCATCTGCTGGTTTCTTTGGTTCAGCTTCCTTCTTTGATTTCTTCTCTACCTTACCAAATGAAACCTTCTTTAGGTTTTCTTCGTTAGTCTGTATCTTAGCAGCGTCTATTATTGACTGAGCTAGCTTCTGCGCTTTTTCCTGACTAAGAGCAGCTTCCATTTCAGCCTTTACCTTATCAAATTCTGACTTAGTTATTTTTTCAAGCTTTATTATATGGTATCCGTACTGAGTTTCAATAGGCTTAGATATTTCGCCTTCCTTCATACTGAATACAGCCTTTTCAAACTCAGGAACCATCTGTCCCTTACCAAATTCTCCAAGCTCTCCACCGTTCTGAGCAGAACCTGGGTCCTGAGAGTTCTTCTTTGCTAATTCCTTAAAATCTACTCCACTCTTAGCTTCTTCGTATATCTTGTCCGCCTTCTTCTTTACTTCAGCCTTCTTTTCAGGGCTTAGTGGCTTTCCGTTTGTGTCAGTTGTAGTAAGAAGTATGTGTGCAGCCTTTGCCTTTACAGAATTCTTTTCATAGTAGTCTTTTAACTCTTTTTCTGTTGGCTTAGACTTTTTCTTTAAGTATTCTGATAAGCTCACCATAGTTGCCTTTTCCTTGGCAAAATCGTCTAGAAATTTTTCATCAAGACCAGTTTTTTCAAAAGACTTCTTCATTTTTTCATCTTCTAGCATCTTTTTATTCTGCGCCTGGAATTCCTTTAACTGCTTCTGATCTGGCTTTACACCATTCTTTTCTGCATAGTCAGTAAATGCTCTTATTCTTGAAACACTTGTCGCAACCTGCTTTTTCATTGTCTCCTGGTAATTCTTGTCCTGGGCCTCCATCTGAGTCCAAACTTCCTCTCCATACTGTGATTCCATCATCCACTTCTGGAATTTCAACTGGTTTTCTATTTCCTTAGATGAAATAGACTTTCCATTTACTGTTGCAACTTCATTATTTGAGCAAGCTGCTGTTGATACAGCTATAACAGCTGCTAATAGTATTGATGCTAATTTTTTCAATTTCTTTCCTCCTAGTTTTATTTTTGATTTTCTAGTTTTCCACAAAATCCTTCTAACATATGTTCAAGTTCCATGACTATATCAAATCCAGTCTTTTCCTTGGTCTGGTACTTTGTGAAAGACTCCAGGTCGATCATATCACCTGTTTGTTTTATCTTATTAATCTTTAATGTCTTACATAAAGATTTAATATAAGCAATATTTAGTAGAGTCTGCGTCTCCTTAGGTATATCTGAGAACCTATCCTCCAACTCTTCTTGTATGTCGTACATATCTTCCTTGCTATCTATTGCAGCAATTTTTTTGTACATCTCTAGTTTTGTCACCTCATCTTCTATATAGCTAGATGGTATATAGGCGTTTACTGTAAGGTCTATCTCTACATCTAGAACCTCTTCAACAGGGTCTCCCTTGATTTTTCTTATAGCTTCGTTTAGCATTTTTACATATAACTCGTATCCTATAACTTCCATATGTCCATGCTGTTGTGAACCCATAACATCTCCGGCTCCCCTTATCTCAAGATCTCTCATGGCAACCTTAAAGCCAGAGCCAAACTCTGTAAATTCCTTGATAGCCTTTAATCTCTTCTCTGATACTTCACTGATAACCTTGTTTCTCTCATACATCAAGTAAGCATAACCCTGCTTGTTGGACCTACCGACCCTACCTCTCAACTGGTATAACTGGGACAAGCCCATCTTGTCGGCATCGTATATTATCATAGTATTTGCATTGGCTATATCCATACCAGTCTCTATAATAGTTGTACAGACAAGTACATCAAACTCCTTTGAAAGGAATGACAGAACTGTATTTTCAAGCTGACTGGATGTCATCCTGCCGTGGGCGACACCTATATTGGCTTCAGGCACCAGTTTCTTAATCTTAGATGCTATGGTCTCTATGCCCTCAACCCTGTTGTATACAAAAAATACCTGACCACCTCTAGCCAACTCCCTATAGATTTCATCCTGAATTATAGACTCTTTCGCCTCTGTAACATATGTCATAACTGGATATCTCTCCTGAGGTGGCTCCTCTATTATAGACATATCCCTGATGCCACTTAGCGACATATGCAGGGTCCTAGGTATAGGAGTGGCCGACAATGTTAAGACATCGACATCAACCCTAAGTTTCTTTAGGGCTTCCTTGTGTTTTACACCAAATCTCTGTTCTTCATCTACAACTATAAGGCCCAACCTAGGCATAGCTATATCTTTTGATACAATCCTATGTGTACCTATGAGGACATCGACCAAGCCCTTTTTAGCATCGGCTATAATCTCTCTTTGTTGTTTTGGTGTCTTAAATCTAGACAATACTTCAACCCTTATAGGGTAATCTTCAAATCTTTCAGTAAATGTATTGAAATGCTGTTGGGCAAGTATTGTTGTAGGTACTAGTACGGCTACTTGCTTGTTGTCCATGACAGCCTTGAAGATAGCCCTTATAGCAACCTCCGTCTTACCATAGCCAACATCACCACAGATAAGCCTGTCCATGGCCTTTTGAGACTCCATATCCTTCTTTGTTTCCTTGATGGCCTTCAACTGGTCATCCGTCTCTTGATAAGGGAATTTTTCCTCAAACTCTGTCTGCCATATAGTATCCTTTGAATACTTGTAACCCTTCCTGCTCTCTCTTTTTGAATACAATTCAAGCAGGTCTTGGGTCATATCTTCTATTTCTTTTTTGACCTTACGCTTGGCCTTAGACCATTCCTGGCCACCTAGCTTGTTTAGCTTTACTTTTTCTACATCTCCACCTATATACTTTTGAACCTTGTCCATCTGGTCAATAGGCACATAAAGGTTATCTCCACCCTTGTATATTATTTTAATATAGTCTCTTTTTATACCATTTACACTTACCTGTTCTATACCAGTATACTTACCAACACCGCTATTTTCATGAACAACATAGTCTCCTAATTTAAGTTCCATAAAGGAATCTATCTTTGTAGAATTGGCCTTTATTTTCTTCTTTTTAGTTTTTTTATTACCAGCCTTGCTATTGCCGAGCATCTCCCTATCAGTTATAAGTTGATACTTTATGGATGGATACAAGAATCCATGACTAATGTTGACTCCCATAACCATTACCTGAGAGGTCTTAATCTCAGTATTTCTAGAGTCCGAGTAAAAAGACTCAACACCATTGTCATTTAGCATTGTATTTATTTTTTTTGCCCTATCCTTAGTGGCAGCAGCAATTATAATCTTGTAGCCTGAATGTCTCAACCTCTTTATATCTTCAACTAGCAGGTCAATCTTTCCATTGTAGGAAGGTATATCCCTACACTCTATAGATATATTGTGTACCATGTTCATATCACTTATAGCTTTTGCCAAGTGGGTATTAACTATAAGCTTTCTATCCTGCATCCAGTAATAGACATCTTCCATAGAATACAACATACTACCCTGAGACTTAATAGCTACACCTCTTTCCAGGTTTAAAAGGTATAAGTCCCTATATTCATTGGATACATTTTTAAACCTCTCCTTATACCTGTTGAAATCGTCAACATATATAAGGGCATCTTTGGCAAGATACTCAAATAAACTCTTGTCCTGGTCATCATATAGATAGTCTATATAGTTTTCAAGACCATCAAAATACTCTCTATTTTCAATTCGCTCTAAATTTTTGTGCACATCAAGATCTGTATCATCCCTTATCTCAGACTTGATCTTTTCTATAGCACCAGTCACATCTTTAGGATATATAAAATCCCTTGAAGGTGTTATAGTGACAGACTTCTTCTTGTCTATAGATTTTTGAGAGTATACATCAAATTCCCTGATTGAATCTATCTCATCATCAAAAAACTCTATTCTAAGAGGAAAATCATACATAAGGGTGAATATATCGACTATTCCACCCCTAACACTGAACTGTCCAAAACCTTCTACCTTGACAACCCTCTGGTAACCCAAGTCAACAAGTTTTTGAGTCAATTCTTGTATATCTTGAGTCCTTCCCACCTTCAACTTGAAAGTATTATCAGTTATTAGCTTTTTAGGCATATACTTTCTAGTCAAGGCGTCTACAGAAGTAACAAATACAGACTTATCCTTATTTATAAGTTTAATAAATACCTTTAATCTTCTAGCATCAACCTTCCTATCCCTAGCATCTAGGTTGTAAAATAGGATTTCATTGCTGCCTAGGTAAGATACTTTATCCTTTAAATATACTGATAATTCTTCGTAGGCTCTCTTGGCCTCATACTCTGTTGATGCGACATATAGAACCTGCCTGGATAGGTCTTTGAACAACGAATAAGCCAAGTTCTGCTTACCCGCCCAAGTTAAACCCGTAATCTGGATGTTGCCATCTTGACCTATACTATCCAATATATCATTATAATCTTTACTATTTTTTAGAGGATATACTAGTACATCTTCCATTACATATTCACCAAACCTTATCCATTGTATTTATTCATTGCCACATCCAAACCGCTCCTGATGATTTCTTCCACAGTTGAAGCTGCCTTTTCAATGGCTAGGTCCATATCATTTTGTCTGTCCTTTGGGACTCTAGATAGGACAAAATCTGCTAAATCCCTTCCAGGTTCTGGCTTAGACACACCTACACGGACCCTTGGAAAATCTTGGGACCCAAGGCATTTGATTATAGACTTCATGCCATTGTGTGAACCCGCACTTCCTTTTTTTCTAATCCTTAATTTACCTATATCTAAATCAATATCGTCATACACAACTATTAGCTTGTCTAAATCCATTTTATAGAACTGACTTATGCTTATAGCTGTCTCTCCACTTAGGTTCATATAGGTCTGTGGCTTAACTAGGATAACTTTTTCAGTACCTATCCTAGCCTCTCCTATCAAGGCCTTGTGCTTTATCTTATCAATACTGACATTTAACCTTTTTGCAAGCTCATCAACCACATCGAAACCTGCATTATGTCTAGTATTTTCATACTTTTTTCCGGGATTTCCCAGCCCCATTATTATATACATTGTATCTTAATCCTTCCTAAACTTAATAATACCCTTTATTATACTTTATATTTAACCATAGTTCAATTATTTGAGTCTATATCTTGATTAATATAAGAACATAAGACAAAGCCGACTTCCAATAGTTGTCAATCAATAACTACATGAAGATCGGTTTAAATATTTAGAAATCTATGTTTTTTGTTTATTAGTTAAATATATTATTTGATACAGAATTTTCCCCACCGACTATAATAACCTTTTCTATTCCTTTTTCTAGTACATAGTCTCTTAACTCCTTATTAGGGCTTTTACCATCAATTAGAAGAATCGGAGCATCATGTATACCAGTAACTGCACCAGCTGCAAGAACATCTGCTTATCTATTTATTACTATATTGTCTATAAGTCTTGTATTTCCAATATATACAGCTATCGCTATCAGGTTAGTCTCTGCAAGGGTGTCTATCCTATCAAAAGTATCAAAGTCCACTAGTTCAACGTAGTCTACCCTAGATAATTCTTCAGATTTTATGACCTCTATCACCTTATTGTATATCTTTTCTGGACTTTTTTCACCACATTCTACCATGTCCTTGGCATATAAGAGGGATTTTCTAAGTATAGTCGCCGCCTCTCTCTCTTTAGGACTCAAATACATATTTCTTGAAGACTTAGCTAGGCCATCTTCTTCTCTTACTATTGGGCAGCCAATTATTTCAAGAGGTAAATTAAAATCCTTGACCATCCTCTTGACTATAGCAAGCTGCTGTATGTCTTTCTCTCCAAAATAAGCCCTAGTTGGACCCACTATTGTGAATAGCTTGGTTAGAACTGTACAGACTCCCCTAAAATGACCCGGCCTTGACTTGCCACACATTATATCAGTCATCTTTTCACTAGGTACTACAAATGTAGAGTATCCATCTGGATACATTTGCTCTGCCTCTGGAGTAAATACATAGTCAACACCGGCAGATTCACATAGGCTTGCATCTGCCTTAAGGTCTCTAGGATACTTGTCATAGTCTTCATCTGGTCCAAACTGGGTAGGATTTACAAATATGCTAACTACTACAATATCGTTGTTGGCTACTGCTTTGTCTATAAGGCTCTTATGGCCCTCGTGCAAGCATCCCATTGTCGGTACCATCCCTATAGACTTGCCACTCGCCCTCAATTCTTTTGTTGTATTTCTTATTTCTTCAATATTTTTTATTATCTTCATGATTCAAACACATCCTTATTAATAAATTAAATTCTCAATTTTATATGTAGTCTTTAAAGCTTTTTAACTAGTCAATAAATCGACCTAACTATAAGATTTATAATTCTTTAACAATTTCCTCATCCATCTTAAATGAATGGGCAGGTTCTGGGAAAGAACCATCCTTCACAGCTTGAATATAGTCCCTTACACCTTGGTCCATCTGCTGACCTACATCTGCGAATCTTTTTACAAACTTCGGTGTGAAGTCCTTATATAGACCTAGCATATCCTGGTAAACCAGTACCTGGCCATCACAATCAGGTCCAGCTCCTATACCTATTGTAGGAATATCCAGCATCTCTGATATCTTGCTGGCAAGTGGTGCTGGTACACATTCAAGAACTACAGCAAAGGCCCCTGCCTCTTGAACTGCTAGGGCATCTTCAATAATGGCTCTTGCAGAATCTAGGTCTTTCCCCTGTACCTTAAATCCACCTAGAGCATTTATAGCTTGTGGAGTAAGTCCTATATGGGCACATACAGGTATTTTTGCATCAGTTATAGCCCTTATGACATCACATACCTCCTTACCACCCTCTAACTTTACACAGTCTGCACGTCCTTGAGCCATCAATCTTCCGGCATTTATTACTGCATCCCTAATTCCTGTATTATATGACAAAAATGGCATATCTGAAACTACCATGGCATTCTTTACACCCCTTGATACTGCTCTTGTATGGTGGATCATATCCTCCATAGTCACACTTAGTGTATCCTCATAGCCAAGCATCACCATGCCCAATGAATCTCCCACCAAAATAGAATTTATTCCTGATTCATCGAACAATTTTGCTGTCGTATAATCATAGGCTGTTAGCATGGTCAGCTTGTCCTTATTCTTCTTGGCTTCCTTAAATGTTAATACAGTGTTTTTCATTTGATTTTTCAGACCCTCTTACAGGTCTTCCTCCTTCGATAATGTTTTTCTCATACCTTCATAATTTCTATTTGAGTTCTTTATTTGAGCAATCTTCACAAGTTCAAGACTCAGTAACCTATATATTTGACCTAAATTTCCTTCTTGACCTTGGCTTTCAAGTGATCTTAAGTGTCTTATTACAGTATTTGTATCGTTTCTTTCAACTGGCCCTGTAAGAGAAGCTACTAATCCATTTTCGAATACATTTTCCATGTTATTTTTGGCTAGACTTGAAAGGGCCAACAGAGCCTCTTCTTCTGTAAAATCATATGACCTAAGTAAATCACTTGCAATATTGGATATGGCAACTATCAGATTTGACATAAATACTGTTGAAATATGGTACTTAGTCTTGTCGCAACTCCTAATTATCTTGTATGGATTCTTTTGAATATCGAGTATTTTGGCAAAAAAATCCACAGCTACCTGGTCCCCCTCTAAGGTAAAAAATGCTTTTTTTAAATCTTTGTAGGAATCTTCCTTGCTTGAAACTGCTAGAACTGGATGTAGGGAGCATACACTTGCCCCTAATTTGGATGAGTCGAAGAAAATTTCTGATGATAAGGACCCACTACAGTGGGCAATTATCTTATTTTGAACATTAAAAATCGAAATTTGACGCCAGATATCCCCTATTGAATCATCTGGACTTGCTATAATTATTACATTACACTTGTAGACTAGGTCTTTTAACCCGTCAAAACTAATAGAATTTGTTAATTGTGCCGCATATTCAGAACTCTCTTTTGTACGTGAATAGTATCCAATAAGGTCAAGACCTTCTAGGCCAGACCAACACCTTCCAAGAGACACTCCTACCTTGCCTGCACCAATAATACCTATCTTTTCCATAAGTTATCACCTCCATAAGAGTGTAATACTATAAATAGATATAATAATTATTCAAAATGTGTAGTTTCCTTCGAATACCACCATAAATAAATTTATCACACAGTCTCAAAAAAATCAATCACTCTAAGAAATAAAATACATAAAAAATCACAAAATTTGATTATTTTTTGAAAAAATTCCAATAATTTAATAAATTTCTCTTGTAGTGTTCATCTTTTCATGATAAAATATCACTCAAACACAAGAGAAAAGGAGGCATAACATGAAAGAACTACAAGTAGGAATCTTTGGACTAGGAACAGTCGGGTCCGGAACGGTTGATATACTAACCAACAACAAGGAAATAATACAAACATCCACTACGACCCCTGTCAGAGTAAAGACGGTATGTGTAAAAGATACCAGCAAGCAAAGAAAAGTAAACTTGCATGGTAGCAAGCTAACCAGTGATCCAAACGACATACTTGACGATCCAGAGATTGACATAGTAGTTGAGGTTATGGGTGGAATTGAATACTCCAAATCGGTGATTGAACAAGCCTTCAAAAAAGGAAAGCATGTAGTCTCGGCCAACAAGGACTTGATAGCCCTCTACGGTAAAGAACTAACAGACATGGCAAGAAAACACAATTGTCACTTTTTTTTCGAAGCAGCAGTCGCAGGAGGTATCCCAATTCTCAGAGCCCTACAATTCTCGCTCATAGGAAACCAAATTCAAAAGATTGGTGGCATCATAAATGGTTCAACCAACTATATCCTTACTAGGATGCAGGTTGAAGAACTTTCTCTAGATAAAATAATCGACGATGCAAAACGCTTAGGCTATTTAGAAGCCGACCCAAGCGCTGACCTAGAAGGATACGACGCAGCAAGAAAATGTGCCATTTTGGCAAGCATCGCTTTTAACAATCTCGTTACATTTGATCAAGTTTACGTTTCAGGAATCAACAATATTACTCTCGAAGATATTAAATACGCAAAAAATTTAGGATACACAATTAAATTACTAGCAATAGCTGAAAATACTGAATCTGGTATAGTAGCAAGAGTACATCCTTGCCTAATACCATCGTCTCACCCACTAGCAGGTGTCATGTATTCATTCAACGCAGTTTATGTAATATGCGACAAACTGGGTGAAACTATGTTCTATGGCAAGGGAGCCGGTGATTTACCAACGGGTTCAGCTGTTGTAAATGATATTGCTTCAATAGCAAAAAATATATCATTCAATCAAAAACCTGAATATGGCTATAAAATTTTGAATGAATCAAGAGTATTGAGTATAGATGAGCAGTCTTTTTCATACTATTTAAGATTAAACGTTCAAAAAAATTTAATCAATATATCCGACGTATTAAATATTTTCGATAAATACAAAATCACAATAAAAACTCTTGATAAATTCGAGAAAAAACAAAATGGAAACTCATCACTAGATTATATTATCACTACGGGAACAAGCCTTGAAGAAAGCTTCAACAAGGCAGTAAAAGAAATAGAAGACCTGTCATCAATAAATGGCAAGGCCAAGATCATAAGAATAGAAAGAGGGTTATAAAATGTACTGGAAGGGACTATTAAATCAATATAAAGACTATTTGCCAATCAACGAAAAAACTCCTATGGTATCTCTGTATGAGGGTAACACTCCTCTTATCAGGAGCCTTAATCTGTCAAAAGACCTGGGTATAGACTTGTACTTTAAATACGAGGGCCTAAATCCAACTGGCTCATTTAAGGACAGGGGTATGGTCATGGCAATTGCTAAAGCTCTTGAAGTCGGTTCAAAAAATATAATGTGTGCAAGCACTGGTAATACATCAGCCTCTGCTGCAGCCTATGGTTCAAGGTATGGTCTAAAGACAATAGTCCTGATTCCAGATGGATACATTGCTATGGGTAAACTAGCCCAGGCCCTACAATATGGGGCTGAAGTTGTAGCAATCAAGGGCAACTTTGACCAAGCCCTAGACCTGGTCAAGGATATCACATCAAAAGAGCCTATAACACTAGTAAATTCCCTAAATCCCTTTAGGATAGAGGGGCAAAAGACTGGAGCCTTTGAAATAGTTGACGCACTGGGTTATGCACCAGACTACCTAGGAATACCTGTTGGAAATGCTGGTAATATAACAGCCTACTGGAAGGGCTTCAAGGAATATAAAGACAATAATATCTCAAGGACCTTGCCTATCCTAAAAGGCTACCAGGCAAAGGGAGCATCTCCAATAGTTGAGGGACATCCCTTTGAAAATCCAGAAACAATAGCAACAGCCATAAGAATTGGTAATCCTGCATCTTGGGACAAGGCAGTGTCCGCAAGAGATGAATCAGGAGGAAGTATACAGGCTGTTAGCGATGAGAAAATTCTAGAGGCCTACAAGCTCCTATCAAACCAAGAGGGAATATTTGCAGAACCGGGATCAGCCGCCTCACTAGCAGGTATAATCCAGTCTGTAGAAAAAGGAGAAATCAAAAAGGGATCCAGGGTAGTGTGTATTCTTACAGGAAATGGCCTAAAAGATCCTGACACATGCTTGATTCAAGTCCAAAAGCCAAAATCAATTCCAGCTGATATAAGCAGCGTACTAAATTTATTGAAAGGATAAGGTGTATCACATGATTAAAGTCACTGTACCAGCAACAACTGCCAACCTAGGACCAGGCTATGACTGCCTGGGCATGGCACTATCTCAATACTCCATTTTTGAATGCGAAAAACATAATGACAGGATTGTACTTGTCGATGGTTTGGAGTGCAAGAAAATAACCACTGATAATAATCTTGTCACAGAGAGTATGGAATGCTTGTTTGAGTACATTGGCAAATATCCGGATGGCTACAAACTGCATATACACAACAATATTCCTCTTGCAAGGGGTATGGGGTCAAGCGCATCAGCTATAGTAGGTGGACTAATGTGTGCAAACTATTTGATGGACTTTCCTCTAGACCAAAAGGAAATCCTAAAATTAGCTACAAAAATAGAGGGTCACCCCGATAATGTAGCACCTAGCATACTAGGTAACCTAGTCCTATCTACAGTAGATGATTCAGGAGATGTTATCTACCATAAGATTGAACCCTTTAGAGACCTCTCTCTAGTATTATTTGTACCAGACTATGAAGTATCAACTAGTGATTCAAGAAAGGTTGTTCCTCAATCCGTATCTATATCAGATACTGTTAGGACATCATCTAGACTGAGCCTGATGCTTATGGGATTTATGAGTGGAAACCTAGACCTTATTTCTTCTAGTATGGACGATTGCCTACACGAGCCATATAGAAAACACTTGGTCAAGGGTTTTGACGAATTAAAAAAGACAGCCATAAGCGCAGGTGCATTCTCTTATTGTCTTAGTGGGGCTGGATCTACTGTTATATCTTATTGCAAAAAAGAAGTGGCAAAAGCAGTCCAAGAATCTCTAAACCTAGAGGCTCAAAAGCTTGGTATAGGTGGTCAGGCAATAATACTAGACCCTTGCAGAAAGGGAGTTCAATACACACTCTCTTAAAACTCTAGATAGCAACTTACCTCTTACATAATTATATAAAAACCGACCTCATGCTTTAGGATAAATGATATTAACAAAAATCATCATCTAAAACCAGGGTCGGTATTTTTCTTGAAATTAATTTAGACTATACTTTTAAATTTTACTCTTGTCTTTAAGCTATATTATTAAACTTTACTATCCTATGACACTCTTAAAATACGACGTTGACATTCTTAAAATATGCCGAATAGACCAAGTATGATAGGTATAAATATTGCTGGTGCTATATTGGCAACCTTTATATCTGTTCCTATGGACATATTTAGCCCTATCCCCAACATAGCTATTCCTCCCACACCGCTGACAGATGCTATAACGGGATCTCCTAACTTTGAACTTACCAAGCTAGCCATAAGGATAAATACAGACTGGTATATAACAACTGCAACAGATGAGAACATAACACCTATCCCTAGGGTAGCTGCAAATACCACCGATATGATACCATCTATTATAGCCTTTGCAAGGAGTGTATCACCATTTCCAGTAAGTCCAGCCGTTAGTGAACCAACTATACCCATGGCACCTGCACAAAATAGGATACTGGATGTTACAAAGCTCTCAGCAAATGAATTTGAACTTGAGCCTGATTTAAACTTTACTTGCATACGAACACCTAGTTTATTTACACACTTGTCTATATCTGCCGCCTCTCCCAATAGTGTTCCTAGGGCAACTGATATTACTATCAATAAGGTGTTCTCCCCTTTTATCAAAAGGCTTATACCTATAAAAAGTACACAGAGACCCATAGCTTTCAAAAGAGCCTTGTTGATCCTCTCTGGTATACCCCTATTTAGGAAAATTCCAAGTATACTACCTACTATTATGCCAAGTCCATTGGCCAAATTATAAATCATCTAATGCTATTCCTCTCTAATTTCTATTATTTTTTCCCATACATTTTATACAATCATTAATATATACTCCACCAAAGGCCAGCTTATTTTATTGCTATATATCCAATTGTTAGATATTCATCAGGCCTTCTTCATATATTCTAGGATCCATCTTCTTTAGGTTTTCTGATATCCTAGGTCTAAATTCCATATTTTTAAGTATATCTTCTTCTATGTCTATACCCTCTGCAAGCTCTATCAGGCATAGACCATCTTCTTCAAGGGAAAATACACATCTTTCAGTCACAAAAATTACATCTTGACCCAGCTTCAAGCTTTCCTCAGCACTGAAAGTAACTTCCTCTATTTCATTCTTAAATTTTATATTTCTTCCTTCTTTATCTATATTTAGCTTGCCATCCTTGGTAGATATTTCTAGACCACCTGCAGTCATTGTCCCACAGAATACTATCTTCTTAGTAGACTGGGTTATATCTATAAATCCACCACAGCCACCTATTCTATCACCAAACCTGCTAACGTTTATATTACCCCTAGAGTCTATCTCTGCAAATCCTAAATAAGTAATATCTAAACCACCGCTATTGTAAAAATCAAACTGGGATACCATAGATAGACCTGCCCATGCATTTATAGCAGAACCAAAGTTAGACCTACCCATAGGTATGCCACCTATTAGTCCACTCTCTACAGTCAATACTATATCGTCTATTCCCTCTTCTGCTGCTACAGATGCAACCCCCTCAGGGATACCAATTCCTAGATTTACAACTGACCCAGCCTTAAGTTCAAATAGGCCACGTCTTGCGATAATC
Organism: Peptostreptococcus anaerobius VPI 4330 = DSM 2949; assembly: GCF_000381525.1. GTDB lineage: Bacteria > Bacillota > Clostridia > Peptostreptococcales > Peptostreptococcaceae > Peptostreptococcus > Peptostreptococcus anaerobius. Next base: position 2,383 of record NZ_KB906636.1, on the reverse strand, counting down.
TTTCTCGCATCCATATCTATAGAAGAAAATCCTGCCCCATCTATCTTGTACCTACCAGCTATCATAGGGTCGTAGAAAGTTCCCGGAGTCTGTCTGTGGAACTCTTCTGGATTCTGAGAAATAACAATTGCATCAACGAAAATTCCCGGTATAACGACAAGTTTTCTATCCATTGACTTTGACGAAACTAGGTTCTTAACCTGGACAATTACCTTGCCTCCAGAAGCCTTTACAGCCATGGCAACCTCTAGTGAGTCTATTACTGAAGACTCTTCCTCCATACTGATATTGCCCAATTCATCTGCAGTTGTACCCCTTATAATTGCTATATCAAACTTAGGAACCTTGTATTTTAGGTATTCTTCATCATCTATTTTGATAAGTTCAACTAGATCTTCCTTAGCTGCTTGGTTTATCTTACCTCCCCTTTGCCTAGGATCACAATAGGTATTAAGACCTATCTTAGATATCTCAAAGCTCCTCCTAGCTGCAGCCTGCCTATATATGTGGGCTATCACACCTTGTGGAAAATTATAGGCCTCAACTTCATTTTTTAGTGCCATCTCTATCATCGGTCTATTATTAGCAAAGTGGGCAGTTACATACCTCTTGATAAGACCCGGATATGACATCTCACATACACCTTGGTCATTATTATTACCATTACCAGCCCCCTGATATAAGGTTAGACCTTTAGGTGTAGATGTAGTCTTATACCTTTTTCCCAAGGCTACCAGAATCTCCCTAGCTGCTGTAGCCATCATAAAACCTGAAACAGCAACAGTGTCACCATCCTTTATCAAATCTATAGCTTCATCAATAGTTTTCAACTTATCCATCTATTCCAAATCCTCCAAATCATTTCAGTGTATTTTATTATAGCCCTTTATAGACTCTTAATGTATACGATATAAAACTATGCAAACATTCATAGCATACTTATGCATCAAACAAAAAACTATGTAAACATTCATAGCATACTTATGCATCAAATATAAAACTGTGCAAACCTTTACTTAATATTTAATCTAGTATAGAATATGATCAATTTTTACATAGGTTAAATTTTTCTCACATTTTTATTTTAACATAACTTTATACGTTACTAAACAAAAAAAGAGAATCATTTTACAATTTTTTTTAGTATATCGAATATTTTTTTCTACCTAAATTTTATAACTATATTCTTTTATATTTAATATAATAATATGTTTTTGTTTTTATTTCATTTATAATAATATATTATTATTATAAAATTCCTTATTTTTTCAAGTTAGTTTTCTTATTAAAGCATCTAGATTATACGATATTTATTTGATATAATATAGTAATTAAATAACTTCATGTACGGGGGACTTAGTATGAAATTCCAGCAATTAAAACACTTCAAAGCTTTGGCAGAAATAAGGCATTACGCTAAAACTGCAAAATATCTTTGCATATCACAGTCATATCTCAGCACATCAATACTAAATTTAGAAAAAGAAATTGGGTTTAGTCTATTTGACAGAAACAATAGAAATGTTGTTTTGAACAGAAATGGAACCATATTTTTAGAGTTTGTCAACAGGTTACTCGAATTACTAGATGAAGGAATAGAATATGTAAGAGAAATGAACGAAAACTATTCTTATGTAAATATAGGAATATTACCTGAAGTATCTAGCTTGCTTGGCCCTAAATTTTTTTCAAGCATAGACTTAAATCACGAAAATGAAAGAATAAAAGTCAATGTAAAAAAAATATCCAAGTATTCAAAAGACCTGTTTCAAGATCTAAAAAATTTCAAGCTAGACATAATATTCACTACAAAAGACAATATAAATTTTGATAAAAAAATTTTGGACTATTCAAGTGCGTGTCCGAGTAATCCAAGAGAAACCTTGAATAATATTGTATTAGTACCTGTTTTAAAACAGAAATTTGTACTACTTGTAAGTAAGAACCACGAACTCTCTAGGTATGAATCCATTCGTATAAGCCAAGCTCTTAATTATCCTTTTATAAAATACACTGATAATACTAGCCTGGATGACTACGTGCAAAGTCTTTTTGAAATAACAAATAATAGGATATACGACGTGTCATATACGGTAGATACTTACGAACTTGCGGCAGGTCTTGCTGCTAGTGGACTGGGTATAGCCATTGTTCCTGATTTACCATACTTAGATTACATAGATGCACATAAGATTAATATATCTTATCCTGTTTACAGTAGAACAATATACATGGCTATTATAAAAAATGACCATATAAATCCGCAAACAAAAAAAGTTTATAATGAAGTATTTAAGTATGCGAAAAAAAATAATCTTATAAGCAAAAACTTCAAATATAAACTGCATCTATAAAAACCATTATTTCTAGAAACTATTAATTT
>NZ_KB906635.1 GCF_000381525.1 Peptostreptococcus anaerobius VPI 4330 = DSM 2949 | reverse complement strand
TTGCGGCTTTTGTAACTCCATATTTTTTAGCAAATTCACATAATTTTTGGCGGTAACGCATTTCTTCTGTTATAATAGACATGAGAGGACTCCTTTACTAAATGGTTTTGTTGATATTACTATTGTATCAGAGTTCCTCTCTTTTTTTATTCAATTGTGTAACATATGTTATAGCACATTACAAAAAATCAATTCTAAAAGTGTATTTTTTATTGACAAATAAAGTATGATATTGTAAAATAATAGTTTACTGCTTGACATATAGCTTTTTTTCTGTTATAATATTGTATACACACGAAGGAAGGTGATGTTTTGGCAACAACAGCTACATTAGACAATATCAGACATACTCTTGAAAAGTATGTGGGCAAGAAGGTCTTGCTCAAGGCGAATAAAGGCAGGAAACAAATTGTTACTAAACAAGGTGTACTTGAAACAGTATACCCAAGCGTGTTTGTGATAAAGGTTGGTAGTGGAGATGACAACTATGAGAGAGTGTCATATTCATACTCAGACCTACTTACAGAAAATGTTAAAATAAAGGTATTTGCAAGTCCAAAGCCTTGTTAACGAAAAGAAATAATTACCAATTATAATAATAAAACCACCTAAAAAGCTTGGGTGGTTTTTTTATTATAACTTTATAGTCCATTATTTATAACATGTTAGTAATTTTTATGGTATAATATTCAATAGAATTTTGTGTAAGGTATACAAAAAGATTGGAGGATCACATGGAAAGTATCAGGCTAAGAGCTAGGTCAAAAATCAACCTATCTATAGATATCAAGGGCATACTTGACGATGGCTACCATGATGTAGAAATGGTCATGCAGTCCATAGACCTATCAGATTATATAATAATTAGAAAGACAAAGTCCTCTTTCAAGTTGGTGTGCTCCAATTCTGAGGTACCTACTGATAAGAGGAACATTATTTACAAGACGTGGAAGTTAATGAAAGACACCTATAATATAGGTGGGGGTATAGAAGTATTTCTAGAGAAAAATATACCGATGGCAGCAGGTATGGCTGGTGGTAGCGCAGATTCTGCTGCTGTATTTGTTGGTATCAATGAGTTATTCAAGTTGGGAGTATCTCAAGAAGACTTAATGGACCTATCAAAGGAATTGGGTTCTGATATAGCCTTTTGTTTTGGAGGGGGTACAGCCCTTGCCTATGGTAGGGGGACTGACCTAAAGGTTCTAGATACCTTGAAAGAAGACTTTTCCCTACTTGTATGTAAACCTAGGGACTTTGTATCGACTAAGAGGGTCTACAAGATGTATGACGCTATGTATTTGGATAGGGAACCTGAGAGAAGACCTGACAACAGGTCTATTGAAAAGGGTCTAGCCAATAATGATATAGATATGGTCATAGGATCTATGTCCAATGTCCTAGAAGGAGTGACGAGGTCATTTTGTCACGATGTAAGAAATATTGAGAAGATAATGATGAGCAAGGGAGCTGACCTATCTATGATGACTGGCAGTGGACCTGCTGTGTTTGGTATATTTAAAGATAAGAACAAGGCTAAAAAATGTGCATCTATCCTGAGAGAGGGATATGTACAGACTTATGTCACGAGCATCAGCAATAAGGGGGTTGAGATCTGTGGGAATAAATAAGTTGACAATGGATAGTTACAAGCCATTGAGAGATTTGGTATTTGAAAATATACGTTCTGCCATAATAGAGGGGACTCTAAAGCCAGGAGAAAGGCTTATGGAAATCCAGCTTGCAGAACAGTTGGGTGTTAGTAGAACACCTGTAAGAGAAGCTATAAGGAAGTTGGAACTAGAAGGTTTGGTTATAATGTTGCCTAGAAAGGGAGCCTATGTAGCCAACATAAGCAAGAAAGAACTAATAGACATACTTGAGGTTAGAATAGGTCTTGAGGGCATAGGCTCATATTATGCAGCCGAAAGAATATCTCCGGACATGATAGACAAGTTGGAGAAGATATCTCAAGAACTCAAAGAATATGTCTGTCTTAACGATGTTGAAAATATGTTGAGAAAGGATGAAGAATTCCATAACTGCATATTTGAGGCATCAGGAAACACAAGACTGATAAGTATGATGAACTCTATATGGGAGACTGTATACAGGTTCAGATTGAAATATATGTCAGACTATGCATCAGCTGTAAACATAGTTGAGGAACACAATAGACTGATAGAAGCTATTAAAAAAGGAAAGGCAGATCTTGCAGAGTCCTTAGCCAAAGAACATATAGAAAAGGCTGAGCAGTTTATGATTGAAGAATTGATGCAAGACGAAACGGTGTAATTATGGATAATAGACCAATAGGGGTCTTTGATTCTGGTCTTGGTGGACTTACAGTACTAAGGGAAATCCACAAAAGACTAGCCAATGAAGATACTGTATATTTTGGAGATACGGCTAGGGTGCCATATGGACCTAGGTCAAAGGAAACAATAATCAAGTATACATTCCAGGCTATAAACTTTTTGATCCAACAGGATGTAAAGGCTATAGTCATAGCTTGTAATACAGCTACAGCAAGGGCACTTGAAGAGGCCAAGGCTGAATATAATGTGCCTATTATAGGTGTTATAGAGGCAGGGGCCAGGTCCGCAGTAGAGTATACTAACAACAAGGTAGTAGGTGTGATAGGAACTTTGGGAACAATAAATTCAAAGGCCTATGTAAACACAATAAGATCAATGGATGAGAGCATCAGGGTTATAGACAAGGCTTGTCCCCTATTTGTTCCATTAGTTGAGGAAGGTTGGGCCAATGAAGAGATATCTTCGACAGCAGCCCATATGTATCTAGATGAATTGGTAGAAAAGGGAGTAGATTCCATAGTGCTGGGATGTACCCACTATCCAATCCTAAAGAGGACTATAGGTATGGCAGTAGGTCAGGAGATAAAACTTATAAATCCAGCCAAGGAAACAGCCCTTGAACTCAAAGAAATCTTAAATCAGGCAAATCTTTTAAATGATAAGGCTGATGAAGGGGTATGCAAGTATTATGTATCTGATATCAATGAGCAGTTCTCTAAGGTAGCTAGTGAGTTTATGAAAAAAGAGATTACAGACCTAGAGAAGGTAGAGATACACAGGTTCTAGGAGATATGTTATGAAGGTAAAGTTGAAAATAAAGACAAACCAAGTTCTTGAAGATGGTCAACTACAGACCATAGAGGCATTTTATAGGGGCGAGAGGGTTGATAAAAACGGAGATATATTCGTTTCTTTCGATGAATTTGACAAGGTCAAGATCTCAAAGACTACTATCAAAATATCTGGAGATATAGTTACCATAATCAAGTTTGGACAGGTCAATACAAAGATGATATTTAAAGAGGGGTTTGAGCAGAGGACTCCCTACAGGACACCATATGGAGTATTCGATATGCGCCTGTATACATACAAGCTATCAAAGAAGATAGATGATAGACAAATAAAGATGGGTCTTGATTACAAGATGGAAGTTACAGATCTTATGAAGGCCAACAACAGGATAGATATAAGTATTTTGACGGAGGATTAAGATGGTATATGATACCGTATTAGATACAATCACCAAAAATAATATGATTGAGGAAGGCGACAGGATAATAGTAGGCCTATCAGGAGGGCCGGACTCTGTCTGCCTACTCCATGTTTTACACAGGTTATCCCTAAAAATGAATATAAGGGTCTACGCTGTCCACTTAAACCATCAGATTAGAGGACTGGATGCCCACCTAGATGCCCTATATGTTTCAAAGCTATGCCACAAGTTAGGTATAGCCTGCTTTATTAGGTCCATAGATGTACCCAAATACTGCAGTGAGAATGGTATAGGACTTGAAGACGGGGCCAGAAACCTAAGGTATATGATCTTTAAGGAGGTCAAGGATAGGATAGGAGCCAATAAGATAGCAGTTGGTCACAACAAAAATGACCAGGCAGAGACTGTCATTATGAGGATTATGAGAGGGACTGGAATAAAGGGACTCAGTGGTATGGACTATGTTAGGTCAGATGGAGTAATAAGACCTATACTAGACCTAGATAGGTCTGACATAGAAAGCTATTGCAAAGACCATTCTCTTACACCTAGGATAGACTCAACCAACCTAGAGGCCATATATTCAAGAAATAAGATAAGGTTGAAGATAATCCCATATATGAGGGATGAATTCAATGAAAATATAATAGATACCCTAGTAAGAATGTCTAGGGGGATGAAGATGGACAATGACTATATAGACTCACAGGCTCAGACAGCCTACAAGATGTCCAGCAAAAAATATACAAATGGAGTATATCTCTTTACAGACCAAGTAAGAGACCAACACGAGGCCATTAGGTCTAGGATGGTGATTTTGGCGATACAGGACATACTTTCAAGCGTGAAGTCATTTGACAAGAAACACTTTGATGATGTGCTGGGACTGCTAGATGACTCTAAGATAGACAAGCAGATAGACCTTCCTAGGGGACTGATTGTCTACAGGAAAAAAGACTATTTATTGTTTACCAAGGAAGCCCTTGTCTACGAAGAGGCCAGATATGACTATGAAGTAGATAATGAGGAAGAGGTCTTTGTAAGAGAGATAGGCAAGGTATTTAAGACAAGGACTATTTCCATAGACGAGTTTGACAAGGACAAGATAAAAGATGGGATACAGTATATAGATATTGATAAATTAAAGGGCAAACTTAGATTGAGAAATAGACACCAAGGTGATAAAATAAGATTGGTAGGTGGAAGTAAGAAAATAAAGGACCTTTTTATAAGTATGAAACTGCCTAAGGAGAAAAGATCTTATGTACCTATTCTCTTGGATGGGGACACTGTGGTGGCAGTATGTGGCCATAGGGTCAGCGTCGATTATAAGGTCGATGAAGATACAAAGAGAATACTAGAATTTAGGTTGGAAGATAAAATATAAATTACCTTAAGGAGGGAAAATTATTGAAAAAGACACTAAGAGGTGCCAGTATTTACCTAGTGATCTTGGTCATGATAGTGGTTATAATAAACTACACAGGAGCCAAGTCTGGAGAGACCAAGGTGATGGAGTTCTCTAAGATATATAGGGAAATCAAGGATGGCAAGGTGAGTTCAGTTCACATAGTTGAAGGAACTAGCATAGAGGGTGTATTAAAGGATGGAAAGACAAAGTTCAAGTCTTATATACCTAGTGAACTGAGGGGAGACACCCTATCAAATGAAATATTAAAGGGCATAGAGAAGAACCAGTTAAAGGTGGATGCAGAGCCAAAGCCAGAGACACCATGGATATTGGAGATGTTGCCAAGCCTACTTTTGCTAGGCTTTACAGTATTTGCCTTCTTTATGATTATGAACCAGACCGGTGGTGGAGGTGGCAAGATGGCCAATTTCTCCAAGTCTAAGGCCAAGGTCCATAAGCCGGATGAAAATGACAAGGTTGTATTCGATGACGTTGCAGGGTTAAATGAAGAAAAGGAAGAACTTCAGGAGATAGTAGACTTTTTGAAAAATCCAAAGAGGTACCTAGACCTAGGGGCCAGAATACCAAAGGGAATATTGATGGTGGGACCTCCAGGTACAGGTAAGACCTACCTATCAAGGGCTGTAGCAGGTGAGGCAGGAGTTCCATTCTTCTCTATATCTGGTTCAGACTTTGTTGAGATGTTTGTCGGTGTAGGTGCTTCAAGAGTTAGAGACCTATTTGAACAGGCCAAAAAGGATGCCCCAGCTATCATATTTATAGACGAAATAGATGCTGTTGGTAGAAAAAGAGGTGCAGGTCTTGGTGGTGGACATGACGAAAGAGAACAGACACTTAACCAGCTATTGGTTGAGATGGATGGATTTGGTGTCAATCAGGGCATAATCATCATGGCAGCTACTAATAGACCAGATATCCTAGACCCAGCCCTACTTAGACCAGGTCGTTTTGACAGGCAGGTAGTAGTTGGCAAGCCTGATGTAAAGGGCAGAGAGGCCATATTTGGCGTTCATTCAAAGAAAAAACCTCTAGCAGAAGATGTAGACCTAAAGGTACTTGCCAAGTCTACACCAGGATTCACACCAGCAGATATTGAAAATATCATGAATGAGGCTGCTATCCTAGCTGCTAGAAGAAAAGAGAACAAGATATCACAGGCTGTGATAGAAGAGTCAATCACAAAGGTTGTAGTTGGTGTAGCCAAGAAATCAAGGGTTATCAGCTACAAGGAAAGACTTCTTACATCATACCACGAGGGTGGTCATGCAGTATGTGCCCATGTACTAGACCTAATGGACCCAGTTCACCAGGTAACTATAATACCAAGGGGTATGGCAGGTGGATTTACTATGCAGCTACCTACAGAAGACAAGTACTATACTACAAAGGGCGAAATGATGCAGGAACTGATAGTCTTACTAGCTGGTAGGGTTGCAGAAGAACTAAACCTAGACGATATATCTACAGGTGCTTCAAATGACCTAGACAGGGTTACAGCCATTGCTAAGGGTATGATAACTAGGTATGGTATGAGTGAAAAGCTTGGACCTAGAACTTTTGAATCAAGTGATGAAGTATTTATAGGAAATAGCATAGGTCACACTAAGGAATACTCAGAAGAAATAGCAGCTGCTATTGATGAAGAGGTAAGAACTATAGTGACAGATGCCTATGAAAAGACAAGAAATATATTGAGGGACAACCAGGATAGGTTGGACTATATAGCCAAGGCACTGATGGAGTACGAGACATTGGATGGAAAGCAGTTTGAGGAGGCATTCGAAATGAGATTGCCGCTTGAAAGCAATGATGAAGCTCTTGTTGAGACTCAGGACGAGCCTGGTATTGAAGGATAAATATTAACAAAATGGTATATACCTATTGTTGAAATTAAAAAGAGTGCTTGCCTTGTCTAGCAAGTCGTGTAAGAATTAAATATATCGGATTTTCGAGTCGCTGAAAGCTCAATGCCCGCCAAGGCGGTCCGGGTCGCTTTCGGTCGCTCCATCTCAAATCGATATATTAGAAATTCTTCACGAATCTTGCTTAGACCTTGTAAAGCACTCTTTTTGTGATTTGTTAGTAGATAGGGATATACCATTTTTGTATTTATATCCTCAATACCATGTTCATTGTAGTTCAACAAGGGCTTTTATTGCTTTCAAGCTAAGAGTGTGTGGTGTAATTGAAAAAGAGTGCTTGCCTTGTCTAGCAAGTCGTGTAAGAATTAAATATATCAGATTTTCGAGTCGCTGAAAGCTCAATGCCCGCCAAGGCGGTCCGGGTCGCTTTCGGTCGCTCCTTCTTAAATCGATATATTAGAAATTCTTCACGAATCTTGCTTAGACCTTGTAAAGCACTCTTTTTGTAATTTGTTAGTAGATAGGTATATACCATTTTTGTATTTATAGCTTCGATACTTGGCTAGTTGTAAGTCTAACAAGGGTTCCTATGATCAGGGATATAGTATATAATAGGATTATGGATGGGAACTTTTATTTTTAGGAAATTTATAAAGTAGGTGATATTATGAGTAGTATCGCAAATAAGATTGAGAAAATGAATTTGAGAACAAAATTGGCATACCTGCTGGTAATGGTATTGTTATTTACTATTCCATTTACAGGTTTAGTGCTAGAGTCAATGAACATGATTGTGAGGATTTGAGGAGTGGAAATTATAAAAATTGTACTACCTTTTATATTAGTAAGTCTTGTGGCAGTATTTACTATTAATTTTACAAAGAAAAAATCAAAGAGTGATGATAAAAATCAAAAAGAAGACAATTATATGTCTGAAGGAATGAGTATTGGTATGTGTTTGGGGACAGCAGCTGGAGTTACATTAGGTGAAAATAATTTAGTAATAGGAATGTCGATTGGTATGCTACTAGGAATGATTATAGGAATGTGTTATAAGAAATAATTGGATTTAAATTATACTCGGCAGATGATTTTATGGTTTATAATTTCAAATTAAAGACTAGATATGTGAGTTGTGGAAGGTGTTCTAATACACCTTCTTTTTTAATCTTTATTATTGACAAGTGTACTTGGTAAAATATATAATAATGCCAAGTATACTTGTTATTTTATAAGGAGGTATCTAATGGATAGGGATGAATTATTGAAAAGGGTCAGGAGAGCGGAAGAAGATGAAGGTAAGATCTATATTGAAGAAAAGGGCTATAAATGGGGCTTTAAATTTATGATGGCTATTATAGCCCTTGTACTAATTGTTAATATGTTATCGGATAAGAGAGTTGATTATTCTATATTTGCCATATTATTTGCAGGAAATACGGGTACAGTTTGTGCAAGTTATTGGTATGGGCGCAGCAAGTTAAGCTTATTTGGAGGCATATTCTGTGTGGGATTTTTAATTTGCATGTTATACCTTTATGTGACTAGTTTGTAGGTGTAGATATGAAATATAATTTGCAGTTAAAAAACAGGTTAAAGGATATAAGAAAAGAGCTTGGTCTATCTCAAACAGATCTTGCCAATATGGTTGGTGTATCTCGAAATACTATATCATCCATAGAAACTGGCCAGTTTAATCCCACTGCCAAGTTGGCCCTTATACTTGCTATAGCTTTAGAAAAGAAATTTGAAGATATTTTTTACTTTGATTAAATTATATTCTCAGGAGCTTGTTGAAATGGAAAATAACTTTAATTTAGAGATTGTTTTTGCTATTTTTAATAGCTTGATCTTATTTTGCCCATAGTGGTTTTATTCCTATTGTTTAGGATTTATAAAAAGTATAAAAAAATTAATATTTTATTATTGACCATCACCTAAGGTAATAGTTTATACTTAAACTTGTTAGGAGGTGGTCTTTTGTATTTGATTAAAAAGGCGAGTGAAATTAGTGGTGTATCGGTGCGCACTTTACAGCACTATGACAAGATTGGACTTCTTAGTCCAAAGAAAAAGGATAATGGATATAGGTATTATTCGGAAGATGATATGTCTTTGTTACAGATGATACTATATTACAAGTATTTGGGCTTTAGTTTGAATGATATTAAAAATTTAATTCATAAAGATGATTGTGAGATCCTAGGACACTTAGAAAATCAATTAAAGCTAATGAACGAGGAAAAAAATAGACTCCTAACCCTAATATCCACTCTAGAAAAAACTATCGAATCAAGAAAGAGAGGCTTAGATATGGAAGTGGAAGACAAGTTTAAGGGATTTACTTATGAGGAAAATTTAAAATATAAGGACCAGGCGGTTGAAAAGTATGGTAGTGTCGTAGAGGAAGCCTATGAAAAGCAAAAGAGTATTGAAAATCAAGTCGTGGATGTTTTCAACGAGATATTCTTCTCTTTTGCCGACAACCTATCAAAGGATATACCAGTAGAAGAAGATAAAAATATAGAGCTGGCTAGGAGACTACACCAGCATATCAGGGATGTTGCCTTTAATTGCAGTCTGGAAGTATTCTCTCAAATTGCATATGGTTATGTCTATGATGATGAATTTAAGAAAAATATAGACAAGTTTGGTGAAGGTACTGCCCAGTATGTATGTGATTCAGTTCAAGCATATGTAAATAAAGGATTGGCTAGATAATCTTAATACTTGGCCCTATGGTACCTATACAGAAAATCTCCCTCTACAGATTTGTTGAGCACGGCTTTTAGATTGCTATTCTTAAAGGAAATGTTCATAGTTGTCCTGCTAAGTGGAGATATCTTATATACTTTTTTTAGGTTTATTATATGTTTAGATGATGATTTAAAAAAAAGTAGAGGCAGTCTTTCCTGAAGTTTTGTGAAGTCTTCATAGTAGGAAAGGCTGCTATCATCATCCAAAATTATATTTATGTTACGCCCATTTTTTTCGAAAAATAATATATTATCGTAGTCTATCATATGGGTAGATTTTCTGAACTTATATATGAAAATAGTGTCACATACCCTTGCCTGGTTTGAAAGTCTATAAGATTCAATCATATCATAGGCTATGGATATAGAGTCTAAAAGGCGGTTTGTATCGATAGGTTTTACTATAAAATCAACAGGTCTATAGTCGTGACTTTTGATTGAATACTCAGGAAATCCTGTCATAAAGATAACTCTCACATTTTGTCTGTAGTTTTCTTTAATCTTGCCGACAGCATCAATACCATTTACACTTGGCATATCAATATCTGTGATTATGAGGTCAACAGGATTGTTTTTAGCTATATCAATCATCTCCTGACCATTTTTACAGGCGTATATATGATCTATGTAGTTGATTTCATTGACTATATTTTTTATTTTTTCTAGTTCTTTCTTGTTGTCGTCACACACTAATAATATCATTTGTTCTCCCCCTATAAATGACTGTATTAAATACCTAGAGTTTTTAGAGATATAAGTCCTATAAATATCTAGGCCATTTAAAGCTATATTAGCTAAAAATCTTTTGGTATTATAATCGTGAATTTTGTATTTATTTTATTGGACTCTACATAGATGTGTCCCTTGTATTTTTCAATAAGACTTTTACAGATATATAGGCCTAGCCCCCTGTCAGGATTTTTAGAATCTGTATGGCCTTTTTTGAAGATGGCATCTATATTTTCTATTTGTGGTCCGTTGTTTGTGATTTCTATAAAGTATGCTAGAGTGTCATCGTATATATTCATTCTTATATATCTTGCATTATTTTTACTAGAACTAGTATCTATATTAGAACTGCTATTCTTATCTATACGTCTATTTTCACTAGCAACCTCCTTGTTTTTAAGTGCCCTTATTGAGTTTTCTAGTATATTGCCTATGATTGAATTTAGGTCGAAGAAACTTACCCCTATGACCATATTTGGATCGCCGATATAGTATTTATAATCTATATTGTTTCTTGAGCAGGTTTCCATCACCGAATTTGCTATTATTAATACCTTTGAGGAATCGGTCTTATATGTTTCCTTGAATGAGTTCAAGTTATTATAATCTAGCATTTTGCCAGAACTTGAGTTTTCACAATTTGATATACTGTCTAAATGTGATATGTTTTGTAAAAATAATTTATTATGTCTATCAGATAGTTCATTACAATATGAATTTGACAGGTTATCATTTATAAATACAACTATATCACTGCACTTATTTTGGTCAGCCAATTCTTTTATCAGTCTGATATTTTTTCTGTTTTCGTGGTTAGTTATTCTGAGGCTATCAACCCTTTTATTGAGGTTGTCTAGGACTAGCTCGGTCTTATGTAGGTCTTCATTCATGACCTTGATTTCATTTTTTAGACTCTTGGTCTTCAGCCAAGCAAATAATGAATAGCTGATGCTTATAATAGTCAGCGAAATTAGGATAGCACTTATAATTTGATTGTAATTTTCACCCATGTCCCCAACCTCCAGTTATTTGATACTACTATAATTATATATAAATGAAAATTTAATACCAAGGTTCTTTATTTGCTGGATTTTTGCAGATAGATAGGTATTAGATACATTAAATTGCAGGGAATAGGTATTTTGACGTATTATTTGTTCAAATTGGATGTTTGAAAATATTTTGAGTCAAATATATAATTAACATATATGAAACTTATATAGGTCTTTGAAGGAGGTTAGTATGTTATCTTTGATAGTTCGTTATATAAAAAAATGTTACAAAAGGTCGATTGTAATAGGAATTTGTTTTTTTATGAGTTTCTTGATTATTTGGACCAATGGCATCCTCAAACACACGGGCAACTTAGTGGAATTGAATTTTTTAAAAGAGGACTCAATATACCATTTGAAGTTTAATAATTTGAATGAAAAAGCCTTAGCAAGTATAAAAAAGAGTCCTGATGTTGACAAAATCCATATTGAGAACCTGGTTGATGCATCTAAGGCAAGTTCTAAATATATGATAAATGTCATTGGAAAAGACAAGTCACAATATAAGGTCTTGAGAGGACGTTACCCCAATAATAACAATGAAGTTATGGTTCAGGATTGGCTACTCAAAAATATAGGTAAGGATATAGGTGACAATTTTGAGTTTGAGTCAGAAATATCCAAGGGTAAGGTATCTTATAAAATAGTGGGTGTACTAGAGGACAATGTCAAAGAGAAGTCTAAACTTATGTTCCAATTTTTTACTTTAAATAGGAAAAATCAGCTAGACAAGTATAATTTAGTAAACATTATACTCAAGGACAAGGGGAATATTAGGAGTGCATCAAAAAAAATGATAAAGGCTCTAAAAGACAAAAAATTAGTCAAGGAGGGAGACTATTCTATAAATGACATGCTTATTGAGGCCTATGAAAATGATGGTAGCACAGGCTTAGAAGTATTCAAGATAATTTTTATGTCTGTCTTATTTACTACTGTTATAATAGCGTCTACATATCTTATATCTATTAGGACTAGGCTAGAGGATATGGGTATATTTAAGGCAATTGGGATGGGATTCTTTGATATTTTTAAACTTATAATAGGTGAGTTGTATTTATTGATGTTTGTGGGTGGACTAGCAGCCTTTCCTAGTTCGATAATGCTCTCCAACTATATAATAGCTAGGGGAGAGAACTTCTATTCTGAGGTCCAGGCCAATATGGTATCTTATAGCGGTTTAGTTATTGAGCCTAAGATAATTTTGATAGGTCTAATCTCTGTTATGGCTTCAGTATTAGTCATAGGACTAGTGGTGTACTGGCTTGCAGTCAAGGGTAGTCCAATAGATATGATAAGGTCTAGAAACAGGATGAAGATTAGTTACAGATCGAGTAGGTTCTGGAACTACATATGTGATAAATTTGATGTTGGAATATTTATATTCTTGAAGTACCTAAGGGCAGATTATATTTTAACCCTAGTCGTTATATTATCAGTATCACTACCTATATCTGAAATACTTATGAGGTCTTATTATTCAAGGGAAAATGAGAAAGTGATGGAGATGACAGATGATTTTACCAAGGCAGATTTTACTATAAGAAAAAACAATATATTAGATTTGACATCATATATACCTAAATCTACTGCGGACGAAATAGGGGATATAAAGATGCCTGACGGCAAGTCCTGTATAGATAGAAATATGTGGGCTAACTTTAAATTTTCTTATTTTGATATTGAAAAATCCATGATGAATAGGAAGGACTACTTTGATGAAAAAAATAAAAGTCCATATATGAGCAAGGTTTTAGATGGTCTTTACAAGGAAAATGGCAAGGGGTACACAATCAAAAATATAGTATTAGGATATAATGACCAAGCCTTAGAAGCCTTAAAAGACCATATATACGAGGGGAAAAAGACAAGTATAGATAAAAATAATATATCCAAGGATGAGTGTATCCTATATTATCCTGTAAATTATATTGATATTAATAGAGGAAAAGACCCTAGAAACAAGATTCTAAACTATAAACTAGGCGATAGGATAGAGGTAAATATAGCAAATAAACTCAAAAACACTAGTTTAAGCGACAAGGAGATAGGTGATTTTTGGCAACTAAAGGGTAGAACACCTACAATAAAAAAGTCCTACAAGATAGTGGCTATAGTAGACTATCTACCAGTAACTTCTGGTTCTGGGCAAGATTCTTCAGTAAATGTAATAATACCCCATGAACATATGGTTGATATAGACAAGGATATGGGATATTCTGTGGGTGAGATATACATTAGGGATATAAAGGATCAAAGTTTTATTGAAAAGAGTATGATAGAAAAACTAAAAGAATACCCTGAATATTTTTTGTCCAATATGTCAAAGGAGAGGCTTGAAAATTCTATGGCAGAGGTTTCTTACCTAAGTACAGAAAATATAAAGTATTATTCCTTTATTTTGGTGGCAGTAGCCTGTATGATAAACCTACTTACATACAAGTTGATGTCAAAGAAAAAAGATATAGGCCTGATGATGTCACTGGGTATGACTGAAAGCGACATCAGGACCATGTTGATTGGTGAAGCCTTGGTATATGCAGTATTTTCAACCATATTGTCATTGACCATAAGTATGGTGAGACAATTTGTGTATATTAGAGAGATGGAGTCGGTATCTAGGATAATCGGTCTTAGTATGGATATAAATCCGATTGTATTCTTGTCTATATTTGCAGTTAGTCTAGGTGTATGTATGTCTAGTATATATCTGCCAGCTAAAAAGATACTCGCTAGCGATATAAGAGAAGCCATTGGTGATTTGGAATAGGAGATAAGTTATGTCATATATAGAGATAAAAAATTTAGGAAAAGTGTACGGAACAGGAGACAACAGGCACATGGCCTTGGATGGAGTAGACCTTAATATAGACAAGGGTGAATTTGTGGCTATAATGGGACCATCTGGATCAGGTAAGACCACATTTTTGAATATGGTAGGTGGACTGGACAAGCCGACGTCTGGAAGAATATTTATAAACGGGATTGATATATGCTCAAAATCTAAATCTTCACTTGCTAGATACAGGAGAAGGGACGTAGGTATAGTATTTCAGAACTATAACTTAGTCAGAATATTGAGTGCTAGAGAAAATATTGAATTTCCAATAAGACTAGACCATAAGAAACCTGACTTGGACTACATTGATTCAATAATTAATAAGCTAGGTATTGGGGATAAGGGGAACAAGTTTCCCGACCAGCTATCAGGTGGAGAACAGCAGAGGGTGGCTATAGCGAGGGCTATGGTTACAAAGCCAATGCTCCTACTTGCGGATGAACCTACTGGCAACCTAGACTCAGACACAGGAATGGAGATACTTAGGTTGATTAGAAAAATAGTGGATGAAGAGGGGCAGACTGTTATTATGATAACCCATGATGAGGAAGTTGCGAAGATTGCAGACAGGGTAGTATATATAAGAGATGGAGTAGTCGAGGGATAGCTTATTTATCAAGTGTATTTTGTTTTGAAATATGAATCACAGCATGGTACAATTAGTCTGTAAAATAAAAACTAATCATGAGAGGCTGCTTTGAAAGTCTGCTAAGTGGCAGAATATCTATTAGAACTTGATTATCTTGTATAAAAAAAGAGGGTTGGTTGCCTTGGATATGTAATCATTGAGAAGAAACGTCAAAACATCAATGCACAGCTTTCAGTGAAGCGAGCAATATGATGTTTTTGGTTCTTCGTACAGATTACAAGACAAGGTAACCAACCCTCTCTTAATTTAAATATAAGAATCAAGTCCTCTAATAGATATCTCACCAGTAAATACAGTTTCAACCTGACCTGATTCATGCTCAACAATCAAGTTCCCCATATCATCAATATCCCTAGCAAAAACCTTGACCCTTTCTCCCTCTTTTATCTTGTAGACTTCCCTTCCTAAGACAGCCGACCTACTCCTAAGTATATCTAGACACTCTCTTTTATCTCCTGCCTTAAACTTTTCATACAGGTCCTCAAAATTAGGGAAGAACTTTCTCAAAAATTCAATCCTGTCGATTTCTATTCCTTCGTTGGCAAATGATGTTGCCTTGTCCTTGATTTCATCTTCAAAATCCTTTTTGTACAAGTTTATCCCTATACCTACAATGATATAAGATATATGGTCTATTTCTGCAGACATCTCTGTTAGGATACCTGCAACTTTTTTACCCTTATATATCAAGTCATTCGGCCATTTGATTGATATTTCTATGCCCAGGTCCAAGAAAGTCTTCGTAAGGCTGGCAGCTACTAGTTGTGTAATAAATGGAGCCTGCATTAGGGCTATGTCTGGTTTTAATATGGTAGAGAAGTACAGACCCTTATTTTGTTCGGATACCCATGTACGCCCGATGCGACCTTTTCCTTTGGTCTGTTCATCTGCTAGAACTACAGTTCCTTCAGGTGACTGGGAGGCAATTTTATTAGCTTGTATATTTGTAGAGTCGATAGTTTTGAAGTATTCAACTCTTTGTCCCATGAATGATGTCTTTAATCTATGGCTTATTTCATAGCTTGGGTTTGCTGTATCTGTTCGACCGATCAGCTTATAGCCCTGTGAAGTTTTTGATTCTATCTGGTAGCCCTCTTTCTCTAGGTTTTTGATGTGTTTCCAAACGGAAGCCCTGGATACTTCTAGTTTTTCAGATATTGATTCTCCGGATATATATTTATCTTTATTGTCGATTAGTATATCTATTATTTTTTCTTTTGTAGACTTCATTTTTGTCCTCCTCATAGACTTATTGGACCTTGTCCAATGTGTTTTTATAGAGATTTTAAGTCGTAACGACTAGTTAATTAAGTATATTTTACCATAGGGGAAAATACATTTCAAAATATAATCCACTTATCTTGTACAAAGCTTGATATAGGTGTTATAATGGTAACGTTGATGAAAAGACGTATATCTAACGGGATATAACCCAGTACTAATTGGGTAATAATAAATAAGATAATATTTAGTATATTAGGAAAGGTTAAGAAAGTATGTTACTAGTATTTGACGTTGGAAATACCAATATGGTATTAGGCGTATACGATGGAAGTAAGCTAATAAGCGATTGGAGAATAAATACTGATCCAAATAAGACTTCAGATGAATATGGAGTATTGATAAAGAATCTTTTTGATTCAAGTAAGGTCGATATGACTTTGGTAGATTCTATTATAATATCATCTGTAGTTCCAGCCGTAATGCATTCTCTAGAGAACTTCTGCATGAAGTATTGTGGGATAAGCCCATTGGTTGTTGGCCCTGGCATTAAGACAGGCCTAAATATAAAGTATGATGACCCTAAGATGGTTGGTGCAGACAGGATTGTAAATGCAGTTGCTGCAATTGCTAAGTATAAAAAGCCACTTATAATAATAGACTTTGGTACGGCTACAACTTACTGTGCTATATCTGGCAAGGGTGAATACCTGGGTGGTGTAATAGCTCCTGGTATCAAGATTTCAAGTGAAGCCCTATTCCAGAAGGCATCTAAGCTGCCTAGAGTCGAGATAGTCAAGCCAGAGTGCATAATATGTAAGGATACTATTTCTTCAATCCAGGCTGGTCTAGTCTATGGCTATGCAGGCCAGTGTGAGAAGATTGTAGAACTTATGAAGGAAGAGCTTGGAGATGACGAGGTGCTAGTAATAGGTACAGGTGGTCTTGCTAATATGATAGCAACTCAGACTGATGTCATGGATTATGTTGATGGAGACCTTACCCTTGAAGGCTTGAGACTAATATACGAAAAAAATAAAGCATAGGGGTAATAGATGAAGTTTAAAGATTTTGAAGTAAAGAATGAAGTGTTTTTGGCACCCATGGCAGGTGTAACTGACCTACCTTTTAGGTTGATTTGTAAGGAGCTTGGATGTGGTCTACTATATACTGAGATGATAAATGCCAAGGCCTTGTGTTATGATGACCAAAACACTAAGAAGATGTTGAATATATTGGATGAAGAACATCCTGTAGCCGTGCAGATATTCGGTAGTGAGCCTGAATATATGGGTCGTGCTGCGAAAATTTTAAATGACTATCCAAATGAGATTTTGGATATAAATATGGGTTGTCCAGCTCCCAAGGTCATAAAAAACGGTGACGGGTCAGCCCTTATGAAAAATCCCAAGTTGGCAGCCGATGTCCTTACTAGCGTAGTAAAAAACTCAAATAAGCCAGTTACCCTGAAGATTAGAAAGGGTTGGGATGATGATTCTGTAAATGCTGTAGAGATTGCCAAGATAGCAGAGGACTGTGGTATAGATGCCATAGCAGTTCATGGCAGGACAAGAGAGCAATTCTACTCTGGCAAGGCTGATTGGGATATTATAGGTCAGGTGAAAAATGCCGTATCTATTCCAGTTATAGGAAATGGAGATATAGTGTCTGTTGAAGATGTTGTAAAAATAAGAGAGATGACCAATTGTGACGCCGTTATGATTGGTAGGGGGGCCCAGGGAAATCCTTGGATTTTCAAGAGGATAGACCATTACTTAAAGACAGGTGAGATACTTCCAGGTCCAACAAAGGAAGACAAGATAAATATAGCCATCAAGCATATGGGACTTGCTGTCAAGGAGCATGGAGAGTATGTAGCTGTAAGAGAGATGAGAAAGCACATCGGATGGTATCTAAAGGGAATGAAAAATTCGGCTAGGTTCAGGGATATGATAAATAAGATGGAGTCGGCCCAAGAGGTAGTAGATACCCTTAATATGCTCCTAAATGACTAGAAAACCTTGACATTTAGCGCTTTTTAGAATATAATATATCGGATATATGTTAAATTGTGTCAAAATTACACACAATTTATAAACCTTATAGAGATTATGAAATAGGTTACAAACATACCTAGATCAGGATAGACAAAAATGCCTTGTTGATCATAGATGATTATGTAAATGCAGGGCTATAAATTGGAGGAGCGTAATGGAAGAAAATACTAGCAAAGAGATAATCCTTACACAGGAAGGGTTTGACAAACTTGAAGAAGAACTAGAGCTACTAAAAACGACTAGAAGAAAAGAAGTAGCTGAAAGACTAAAGGTAGCAATATCATTTGGTGACTTATCTGAAAACGCAGAGTATGATGAAGCTAAGAAAGAGCAGGCTGCTCTTGAAGAGAGAATTATCAAGTTAGAAAACATGGTAAGAAAGGCCGTTATAATAGATGAGAGCAGTGTTGACCTAGATGTTATCACAATAGGTTCAATAGTTAGAATATACGATGAAGACTTTGATGAAGAAGTAGAATATTCAATCGTTGGTAGTGCAGAAGCAGACCCATATAACGGTAAAATATCTAATGAATCTCCAGTTGGTAAGTCATTACTTGGCAGCAAGATAGGGGATGTCGTAGAAGTAAATGTACCAGATGGAATCATAAAGTTAAAGGTACTAGATATAAAGAGATAATCACACTAAGGAGGACGTAATGGAAAACAACAAGCCAGAAAGTCAGATAGAAAATTTAAGTGAAGTTCTTCAGGTAAGAAGAGATAAATTAAAAGATCTTCAGGAAATGGGAAGAGACCCTTTCAAGATCAGTAAGTATGAAGTAAGTCATCATTCAGATGAGGTAATAGCAAACTACGATAGCCTAGAAGGTCAGAGAGTGAGCCTAGCTGGACGTATAATGTCTAAGAGGGTCATGGGTAAGGCATCATTTATGCACCTACAGGACCAGAACGGAAGAATCCAGGCCTATGTAAAGAGAGACGATATAGGTGTTGATGAATATAAGCTATTTAAGACATATGACCTAGGTGATATAGTAGGTATAGAAGGTTTTGTATTCAAGACTAAGACTGAAGAAGTGTCAGTACACGTTGAAAAGTTAGTCCTACTATCTAAATCACTACAGGTACTACCAGAAAAGTACCACGGTCTAAAGGACGTTGACCTAAGATACAGACAGAGATATGTTGACCTTATAGTAAATCCAGAAGTAAAGGAAGCCTTCCTTACAAGGACTAAGGCCCTTAAGGCTCTTAGAAGCTACCTTGACGATAGAGGATTCTTAGAAGTAGAAACACCAATACTAAATACAATTGCTGGTGGAGCAAATGCTAGACCATTTATCACCCACCACAATACACTAGATATACCAATGTACCTAAGAATTGCCAATGAGTTATACCTAAAAAGACTAATCGTTGGTGGATTTGACAAGGTATATGAAATGGGTAGGATGTTCAGAAACGAAGGTATGGACATGAAGCATAACCCAGAATATACAGCAATAGAACTATACCAGGCCTATGCAGACTACAAGGACATGATGGAAATAACTGAAAATGTTATATCTCACATGGCTGAAGTTGCTACAGGCAGCATGAAGATAGACTACCAGGGAACAGAGATAGACTTTACTCCTCCATGGAAGAGAATGACTATGGAAGAATGCGTAAAGGAATATGCAGGTGTAGACTTCTCTGAAATAAATACAGACGAAGAAGCCCTAGCCATAGCTAGAGAAAAGGGTATAGAAATCACTCCAGGAATGAGAAGGGGTGAGGTAATCAATGCCTTCTTTGAGGAGTTCGGTGAAGACCAGCTAATCCAGCCAACTTTCATAACTCATCATCCAGTTGAGGTATCTCCTCTTGCGAAGAGAAATGTTGAAGATCCTAGAAGAACAGATAGGTTTGAAGCATTTGCCAATAGGTGGGAGCTTGCCAATGCATTCTCAGAATTAAATGACCCAATCGACCAGAGGGGTAGATTTGAAGACCAGGTTAGAAAGAGAGAACTTGGTGACGATGAAGCTTGTGAAATGGATGAAGACTTCCTAAACGCCCTAGAAGTAGGACTACCTCCAACAGGTGGACTAGGAATAGGTATAGACAGAGTTATCATGCTTCTTACAAACTCTACAACAATTAGGGACGTATTGTTATTCCCAACAATGAAGCCTCTAAGAGATGGTTCATCAGAAGATGGCGAAGAAGTTGAAAAGAAGGAAGTAAAGATAGACCTATCTAAGGTAAAGGTTGAGCCTTTATTTGAAGAAGATGTAGACTTTGAGACATTCTCTAAGTCAGACTTTAGAGTTGTAAAGGTTCTAAAGTGTGAAGAAGTACCAAAGTCAAACAAGCTACTAAAGTTCACATTGAATGACGGTTCTGGCCAGGAGAGAGTGATCCTATCTGGAATCAAGATGCATTATTCAGCAGAGGAACTAGTAGGCAAGACACTAGTTGCAATAACTAACCTACCACCAAGAAAGATGATGGGTATAGAATCTTGCGGTATGCTAATATCAGCAGTATGCGACTATGATGGAAAAGAACTACTTAACCTATTGATGGTAGATGACAAGATACCAGCAGGGGCTAAGTTATATTAAAGAACACGCTAATTATGAAACTGGGGTTTGTAATGAATCCCAGTTTAATTTTTATAATTGGATTATTAGAATTATTAAACTATATAATAGGATCAATTTAAAGAATAATAAATATTAGATAATCACTGGCGATAGCAATTAAAAACTCTATTGTCTTTTTTATTTCAAAAAAGGAGATCAGTATGAAAAAATTATAACAACTAAGACAAGAGTCAAAAGAAATAAAAAAATAATATTGACAATACAGAAGAAAGACTAAGGCAAGAAAAAAATCAAGAAAAAAAGATATTAAAACAAGATATAGTAAAAAGAAGAAAAGAAAGAACTCATAGACTCATAACAAGAAGACCAATCCTAGAAAGTCTTTAGAAAATGCAGAAGAATTAACAGATGAAGAAATAAAAATCCTACTAGAAAAAGCAAAAAAGACAAAAGAATTTAAAGAAACACTAAAAATAATGAGCGAAAATTAAAAAAAATAAACAGGAAGATTTTTACAATGAGCATACTGCATAACTTATTTTATTTAAAATTTTTAAGAAATATCTGAAAGAATACTTATGAGAAAGCAAGATCTTAAATATATCTCAATGGAAATCGTAACTTGCCACTATGAAGAAAGAGAAAATAACCTTTACAATCAAATATTAGGGATATGAGAAGAAGTTGAACAAGCAGAAAAAGTTAAGACTTACATAGAGCTGTTACAGGAACAAGAAAAACGACTATCACAGGTAAAACAGAACGAGTTAGACCAATAAAAAACAAAAGTGAAATATTTATAACTTAAGTATTGACATCAAGTTTTTAGTGTGATATATTTATAACACCATGTTAGAAATATATCACTTGAAATTATACGTAAGGAGAATTTGACATGAAAAACAAAGTATCTATACGAGAAGTTGTTGCAACAAAAATTATTATTGCAATCTTAATTGCGGGATATTATTGGTTGTGGAGCAGAAGCGACTATCATCCAGAATACCAACAGTTTTCAAGCTATTGGGGTTTTATTCTATTTTTGATGCTGATAGTGCATTATTTTAGAGTAAAAAAGTATAAGAAAGAATACTTTGATGAATTTGCGGAAAAAAATCTACACAGATGTGATTCAATATGCTTAAAAATTTTTTGCGTGTTAATGGTTATTATAGCGTATTTAGGAGGGATTTTAGGTCATGTAAACGGAATTTCAACAGCGTTGATGGGATGGCTAATTATTGGAACAGTAATTACAATTACAATACTTCGTACGATTATATTTATAATTATGGATTCTAAAGGGGTGTAATTGTGGCACTAATAACAAAAGTTAAGGAATATAGAGAAAAGAAAAAATATAAACAATCTGAACTTGCGGAAATGGTAAATGCCAGAAGAGAAACTATTGTGCATCTTGAAAATGGAAAATATAATCCGTCATTAAAATTAGCTATGGATATTGCAAAAGTGTTTGATGTTAGCGTAGAAGATTTATTTGAATTTACAGATGATTGAGGCACACAATTTAATTTAGGAAATATAATATGCAATTCACAGGATTGCAATGGGACGATATAGATTTTGATACGGTCGAAGATTTAGATAAATATGATAGGAAAAAATATCTTGCTCCTATTTCTGTTATAAACTTAAAAAAGACTCCTGGAAAGACAACCTCAAATGATTCTGAGATAGATAAGTTTGCAAAAGATGATAGAGAATTTATAAAAAATCAAGTTGAAATATATAGACCTGACCTTATAATTTGTGGAGGAACAGGAGATATATTGAATAATAAATAGCAGAGCTTTTAGTAATTGTTTTAAAGGAGAATATAAACATTCATTTTAAATTTAATATTTAATTCGAGAACAATCTAAAGACGGGGAGAGTATATCTTCATCGTCTTTTTATATTACAAGAAAGGATATTAGTATGAAAAAATTAGAACAAATAAGACAAGAATCAAAAGAAATAAAAGATAAAATTGACAATACAGAAGAAAGACTAAGGCAAGAAAAAAATCAAGAAAAAAAGATATTAAAACAAGACATAGTAAAAAGAAGAAAAGAAAGAACTCATAGGCTTATAACAAGAGGAGCAATCTTAGAAAGCCTTATAGAAAACGTAGAAGAACTAACAGATGAAGAAATAAAAATCCTACTAGAAGAAGCGACAAAGACAAAAGAAATTAAAGAAACACTAAAAATAATGAGAGAAAATTAATGAAATAAAATAATCAAATCTCCCTTAGAATTTCTAAGGGCGCAATTATACACCCTAAAGGGTGCTTGCGTCATGCGGAGCCAAACCCTTACAGGCAGCAATAATCATTCGCTTTGGGTCTGCCCCTGCCAATCATTCACCACGAGCTTGCGAGTGGTTTGACTGATTAGGCAAAGGGTATTTCAAAACGCTCATTCACAAAGTGAATATAAGAAATCTGTTAAGCCTCCACCTACTTGTACCCGCTAGGGTGAAACAACAAAAAAGAAAGGAAGTGATAAAAATGGCAGACAGTTTTCATTTTTCAGTAAACATAATATCAAGAGGAAAAGTAAAAAGTGCAGTAGCAAGTGCAGCATATATAAGTGGAGAAAAAAATAAAAAAATGAATGGGACGGAGTAACCCAAGACTACACAAGAAAGGAAAAAGTAAAACCAAACAAAAAAGATATGACCGGAGAAATCTAAGGGTGTAACGAATAGTTACACTCTTAAATAACCATAAAAAAAGACTTCCGAAAAGCGAAAATCAAAAATTTTGATTGTCGAAAATCTGGAAAACATCAAGGCGGATAGGGATAGTGTAAAATAAGTATGGAGTTTTTGAAATAAAAAATAGAGATTACAACCTCTTGTGTTAAAATATATTTGACCCAAAAAATAAACAAAGGTGGTGTAATCTCTATGGAAACTATTATACAACAAATATGCATGAATATGGTGGAAAAAGTATTAAAAACTCTAAAAGAAAGTAAAAATCTTAGTTTGGATATTATAACGCCTGAGATACGAGAAGAAAGCAATAATACATGTTTGAGCATAGTTGAGGAATATATTAAATATGTAAATCTTGAAATGCGTAATCAAAAGAAAGATAGGAAGTCAAAGGGATTGGTTATAAAAGAAAAAGACGTTGACCGTAAGGTCAT
>NZ_KB906634.1 GCF_000381525.1 Peptostreptococcus anaerobius VPI 4330 = DSM 2949 | reverse complement strand
ACAGAACCTTCTCCACTACTATGGCTTCTGCTGACTTCTCACAGTTCGTTGTTACTAGGTTTTCCCTCTGTGAGACCTCACGGGATAAGTCGTCAGTCTTTCCTCGTCTACCTGCCTAATTTACTTACATAAGTTACGTTTGCCTTTTGGACTTCGTGACTTTGAGCCCACTCATCCTTTATGTAAGCCTTTATATTAGGTTTCTGTACGTCAGGCTACGATTTTGCTATTGCTTCTTCTCGCCATCACCTCACGGTGATAACCTTGCAAGTTGCTATGAGGTTCGTCGGCAACTACGCCCTACGTGGACTTTCACCACAGACTGACGGCATGCCCGTCATACTCAAAAAAGGACCCTGGTTAGGAGTCCTTCAAACTAATCTATATCAAATTCTTGTCTTAGTGCATCCTGTAACACTTGTGAGAAATTAACACCTCTAGCCTTACCCATCTCATTTAGGTAACTAGGTATAGTTAGAGTCTTTTTCACTGTTTTAGTATCAACTTTTTTAACATAATCAGCTATATCTATGCCAACTAATGTCTTAAAACTTTTTTCTTTGATGCTATATTCATCATCTTCTATAACCACGTCCTCGATTGGGGTAGCCTTTGGGAATTTCTTTTTTTTCAAAAAATCATCATACAGCACACAACCAAGCCAATCTTGTGCCATATACATTGCGTCATTTTCATTATCTCCTTGAGTTGCTCCGTTCTCAAAGTCCGGAAAAACAATCACATACCCTTCGTAATCTATAGCCTTGTAAAAAATAGCCGGATAGGTAACAAACATCCTTAGCACCTCCTTACAATTATTATTATACGTTTAAATACGTATTCTATCAATATGTTTCATCAAAAAAGATAGCCTTTTGCCTAAGTATTTTTACCACATCTCTACTCAGTGCTAAGCTATCTTTCTTGTTGAATTATAAATTAAGAAGGTTTAAAATATATCTACCAAAAAATATAGCCTGGTATACTTGTATATACGAATTATTGTAATCTTTCACCGAAACGAAGGGCTCTTCTCATTTCTTGGATTTTTTGATCCATCTCTTCTAGCTCTTTTAGCTTGCCCTTTTCAGTTTGACTAGTCTCTATTATATCTGCTATTCCACCATTGCTGATTATAATACGCCTATCTGCTAGTAGGGCAAGTGTCGGATCATGAGTCGCCATTAGGACTATCTTGTCTGAAGATACCAATAGGTCTAGGGCCTTTTTCCTGTCTATACCTGCATTTTCAATCTCATCTATTAACACTATTGGAGATGAAGATAGTATAGCTGTATCCGCTATCATAAGTGCCCTAGACTGACCACCTGAAAGGGCTGTAATCTGCGTATCCACCCTAAACTGTTCTCCCGCTAGCTTGTTTGCCTCTATAAGTATCTTGTCAACCACGGATTCTATATCGTCTACCATCCTAGACCTTGCATGAAGTTCCAAGAATTCCTTAACAGATAGGTCCATTACAAAGTTCATATTCTGTGACAACTGGGCAACCAACCTATTATTAGAAGAAAATCTCCACTTTTTATCTGGATATTCACCGTTAATCAGAATCGTCCTCTTTGTAGGCGTATCATCCTGGGCTGTCCATTCTATATCCGCCAATAGCCTAGACTTACCAGATCCTGTAGGTCCAACAATTGCTATCATCTCAGACTTTTTAATGTCTAACCTGTCAAAGCCCTCCCTCTCACCTGACTTATTCTGACCCGGCAAAATAGTCAATACGTCTACACCATTTGAGTCTTCTATGCCCAAGAATTCCTTCATCTGCTTGATATATTCAACTAGGTCTATAGCCAGCTTGTTAAGGTCAAGGGCAAGATCCTCTACCTCCTCAAAACTAAAGTGTTCAAGATATTGGTTAAATGTCATATCCTCAAATCCAGCAACATCTAGCTTGTTTTCCTCAAAGTAGGATTCAACAAAAGGATATTCTTCTAGCAAACTGCTAATTTTTTTATTTTCTAATTCGTTCATCTTTATTCCTCCTACTTGTCTTCTAAATCCATTTTTCTAACATTACCCATCTGGAATTCCTCACCGATCCTAGTCTCTCCTAGGCAATATGAGCATAGGGCTGAAGGCATCGGAAACCTAAGCTTCATACCCTTTACTGTGTCAATATTCTTATCTTCATCCATCAATAGGGTAGATAATTCATAAGTACCCTGACCTGTAAGACCATTTACGTGCATAGTAATGGATGTTGGGTTTACTGAGTTCACCTTTGATGCGAATACTTCCCTTTCAGCCTGTGACACTATATCTCCCTTTGTTATTATGACTATATCCGCTGCCTTTAGCATAGGACCAATCTTTTTAGGAGTATTGATTCCGGAAAGGTTGTCTATAACGCATACACCCTTGATTTCTTTTATATATGGTGAACACCTGTTACATAAGCCTGCTGATTCTGTTATCAATAGGTCTAGGCCATTATCGACTCCCCATTTTACCACTTCTTCTATATTAGATACGAAGAAGTGGTCAGGGCAAAGCGCTCCTGATAGACCCTTTCTTACAGGTATCCCAATCTTCTCATACAGGATATCATCATCTGTATACAGGCAGTCAAACTTGACCACACCAACCTTAATATTACGTGATTGTAGGGCTTCTATTGTCTTTATAATTACACTGGTCTTTCCTGAAGATGGAGGACCAGAAAATACTACTAGATTCATAACTAACTCCTTTTTTAATATCTACTTTACTATCTACTTTAATATCTACTTTTTAATATCTACTTTAATATCTCGTCATTAAACTTCTTTTCAAGGTCAACCAATAGACTACCTATATCTGTAGAATGGATAAAATCCCAACCTACCCACTTGAATTTCTGGTCTTTTCCTAAACCGTTATCTACATCCTTATTTGTAGAAGGGAACTTACCATTTGCTGAGAATACCCTGCCAACCTCTGGAGACATAAAAAAGTCTACAACCGGCTGGACTCTCTCCTTGTTCTTCTTCTTTGACATCATAAATATAGGACTGATCACTGCCCCATCTTCTGGCCACACAGCAATTTGCTTGTCTCCCTGTATCATCTGTGTAAAGAAGTAAGGTATTATGCTCACTGCTGGCTGACTTGCCTTTGATTTAGACTTGGCCTTTACCATTTCAGCTGGATGTAGGTTCTTCATATATGACCTAGCAAGATTAGATATTCCCTCCATTCCGTAATCCTTATAAATACTAACTACCAAGGCATTGAATAGGTCAAGGTCTCCCATTGGAACTGCAACAGAATCTTCAAATTCTGGACTCAATATATCTGCCCAAGTCCTAGGAATAGGCCTACCATTTAATTGATCCTTGTTTACCAAAAATACGGCTGGCACTACGCCTGTAATCAGATATTTCTTCTTAGGGTCTCTTAAATCTATATACTCATTGGCAAAGTCCTTGTTAAATTCATCTGTAGCAGCCTCAAATACATCATCGTCCATAAACTGTCCCATCAAGGTCTTATCAAAGAATAGGTCAAATCCCGCTGACATCAATACATCTGGTATCTGATCGACATCTCCAGTCTTTACCTGGTCCTTGATCCAATCAAGACCAAGATTTGCAGACTGAAGTTCATAGCCTATTGTATAGTCAAAACTATCCTTGTTTTCCTTTAACCAAGACTGGAAACCTTCCAGCAAAGGAATCCTTATTGGACAAGGTAGTACTCCCTCTATGTTTATATCCGCCCTCTTTTTCACAAGATTTATAGTCCTTGCAGAATCAACTAGTGTAGTGTCAATACTAGATAGGTCACTATCCAAAAATGCTAGCAACCTCTCTTCAAACAGGTCAACATTCATCTTCTTTAGTTTTAGGGCCATTGATAGGCTTACCTTCTTACCCATCATTTCAAGAGCCTTTGGATCCTTAAATTGGTCAAAACCATTATTTACCAGGAACTCAAGAGCCTTTGGATTTTTTTCAACTATATCATATACTTTATCATTAACCGAAAAATACTTATTCATCTTATCCTCCTAATTTTATCTATCTAACTTATATTTTTTATATCCATGTACTTTATATACACTCGCTTAATCACAGCTGTATAAACACAAAAATATGTCCTTGCTTAATAACAACCATATAAGCATCAACTTTCCTTAATACTATAATACTATAAAAGAGAATATTATTCAGTGACATTTGCAACAAAAAACTCCAAAAGAGAATATTATTCAGTGACATTTGCAAAAAACTCCATAAATAGTTTGGCATTTAGCAAGCTACCTATGGAGTATCCTAATCAATCTTCCTATTATTTATTTTTAGCCTTGTCTATCTTGGCATTGACACCTGCTAAGAATTTTTCGTTATCTATTATAAATCTCTGGTGCTGTCCCTCTCCTATGACATCTAGTTCATCTGAGCAAACAACATTGAACACTAGCCTAGACCTGTCTATCTCTACTAATTCTGCCTCACAAGTAACCTTCATGCCCATTGGGGTAGCTGCCTTGTGGTTAGTAGATATAGATATACCTACAGTCCCCTGGCTATCGTCAAGCTCTTTCTGAGCTAGCTCCTTACAAGTACACTCCATTAGGGCTATCATGTATGGAGTACCAAATACTTCAAGACCACCACTACCAGCTGCTGCTGCCGTCTTTGACTTATCAACCACCAATTCCACACTATGTTTCATACCTACTTCTAACATATTTAAATCCTCCTCGTTTTCTATATTTTTACCTATTTATTATTTTATATTTACATATGAAATTTTACAATATCCAGTATCACATTTTCAATTTTACAATGACTATATCCCCTGGCTTACAATCCTGTAACCCAATGTGTCACTTATCTTTCTTAGAGAAAATATAGTTTCATTCTCTCCATTTGTAAGAACTGTTTCATCCTTGAATTTATAGTCTATTACAACACGAACGTCAATATCATTAGGTTTAGTCTTAAAGTCTGGTGCAAAGTCATCCTGGCCTGTAACATCTTCAGCACTGACCAGACTTGAGCTAATTATGTTGTTTTTGAACTCTGATACTAAAGGTGATGGGCTATCACTTACCTTACCACTATATATATCGAGTTCTGGTATATCAAACACATTTAAGTCAAAGTCTTTTACAGTCATCATATCTACATACTTCTTGATAAATTGATGGGAATCCAACTTGGCTATCTCTCTCCTATCTGCATCATCCTCAAAAGTCTTATCCAACCACTGCTCGTATGTACCACCTGTCACCTGGGCTATACCCTTGTGGTCTAGGTTGTATAGGTTTTTTTCTGAACAAAGGTAGGCTCCTATATTCTTATCCTTATACCTTAGTACTATAACTTTGCCTACATTGTCATATATATCTTCCCCACTAGGCCTTAAATTGTCATTGCCTGCTTCACTAATTTTAGAATCCTTGTCTATATTATCTGAATTTATGCTGCTTGACTTAGACTTATCTTTAGTGTATTCAAGTACCTGTATCGGCTTTATATGGTATATATCAATGCTTATCTCTTTGCCTAGATACTTTTCTATACCATCCTTAAAACCATTGGACCTTATGATCGTATCTACCCCTGCCCAATAAAGTTTGAACCTATCTCCGTAAGTAGGCTCTTTTAATTTTTCAGGCATCTGAAGTGTCTTTGTACTCATAAAATAATCAAAATCAATCTTGTGGTCTTTGAGTAGCTTGTATGTATCCTTACCTATCTGGTCTGATAGATTCTTTGAAGCTAGTAATCCATCAAAATAATTCATACCAGTATCACTAATCTTTTTGATGTCAGATGTTCCAGACTTGTTTATCAATAGTTTCAGGGCATCCAACCTAAAATCTATATCCAAGCTTTTTCCATCCTTACCCACCAAGGTAATAGTAGGTCTATACTCGTCAAAAACTCCCTTTTTGGCATCTGGATAGTAAGCATAACCCCTAAAGCGATCATATTCAAATTTACTTTCCTTTAACTTTCCATCTTTTACAGCTTTTAGGTCCTTGTTTATACTATCTAATTTTTCTTTAGGTTCAAGTATATATCCCTTTGAATCAGATTTGTCCAAACCTAGTAGAGCATCTTGACCTGCAGTCTTGGCACCTGCTATATACTCCATCAACCTAGCAATTATATAAGGAGAGTCTATATCGAGCTTTTTTTGGGCAAATAGGTACTGGCTCACACCCTTGTCCTCTGTAAAACTCTCTGTCGCAAGCTGCCAGTCTATACTGATCTTTTCAACCTTTGAAATTCCAACTTGCTTGCTGTATTTTTCTATAGAATCGTTTACCTCTTTTGTATTGAGGTCTTGAAAATCTACACCATCTTTTACTAATCGACTATTCTTAGATGAACTACTTGTCCCACCGCTTGATGTTTTAACATCATTTGAGCACCCTACCATCAAGGACGATGATACAAGACTTGCTAACAAAATACTATAGATTAGGGTCTTTTTTAACTTCATATATCTACCTCCATATATAATATATAATCATTCGTAAAATACTTACTATTTTTTAAAATTATCTCTTTTTTTAATTATAATCTCATATTACCACAAATCATAAACAAACGACAACAACAATTATATATCAACAAGATAAAAATAATCTCACTAATTATCAAAATTATGTTAAAATACATATATAAGTTGAAATACATATGTATGATAAAACTCTTAATATATAAGGAAGGTGATCTCATGATTTTATCGGGCAAAGAAATACACAAGAATGTCCTTGCTGGCGATATAATAATAGAACCATTTGACAAGTCTAAGATAAATCCAAATTCGTATAACCTAACCCTTAGCAACGAGCTCTTGGTATACGAACATAAGGAACTGGATATGAAAATTCCGAATCCAACAAAGAGGGTAGAAATTCCAGAAGAAGGTCTATTGCTTGAACCTAACAAGCTATATCTAGGAAGGACAAATGAATTTACAAAGACAGAAAAGTTTGTCCCTATGCTTGAAGGAAGGTCATCAACAGGAAGACTTGGTCTATTTATACACGTAACAGCTGGTTTTGGAGATATAGGGTTTGCAGGCTACTGGACGCTTGAGATATTCTGTGTTCAGCCAATTAGGATCTACCCTAACACTCAAATCTGCCAGATTTACTACCACGATATACATGGTGAGTACGACCTATATTCGAGCGGTAAATATCAAAACAATACAGGTATACAGCCTTCACTTATGTACAAGGATTTTGAAAAAAATAAATAAAAATATAAACCCACTCCTGAGCCTACAAGCTTGGGAGTTTTATATTTACATAAGTTTATATCAAATTTCATCATTTTTATGAATACTTTGTTTCAACTAGGGTATATCTATATTAGAAAATAATTGACGAATAAATAAATCGATATAAATTAGGAGGAATTAATAAAATGGAAAAGAGATCAGTAACAACTTTTGCTGGAAACCCAGTAACACTTTTAGGTAAGGAAGTAAAGGTAGGAGATAAGGCTCCTGAATTTACAGCTATAAAGGGAGACCTTAGCCCATTCACTCTTAAAGATGTTGAAGGAAAGATTAAGCTAATAAGTGTAGTACCTTCAATTGATACAGGTGTTTGTGAACTTCAGACAATCAGATTCAATAAGGAAGCTTCAGAACTAAAGGATGCAGTTATCATAACTATATCTATGGACCTTCCATTCGCTCAGGCAAGATTCTGTGGAGCTAAGGGAATCGAAAATGCAATAGTAGTATCAGACCACAAGGATGCATCATTCGGTATAAACTATGGATTCTTGATGGAAGAATTCAGACTACACAACAGAGGTATCGTTGTAATAGACAAGGACGATGTTGTAAGATATGTTGAATACGTAAAAGAAAATACAAATCATCCAGACTATGACAAGGCTATAGCTGCTGTCAAGTCATTATAAACCAGTAAGCCAACTTAATTTTTACTATAACAAAAAGACCACCATAACTCAGTGGTCTTTTTTATTGTTATTTTGAGGATAATAAGCCGATTTTAAAATAAACTTTTTGATTTTAATATTAAATAGTTTCGTATAAATATGGCTCAGCTAGTCTCCTATATTTATCTTTCAATATCACCTAGCTGTTTTTCTACTTCAGCTGATACAGCCCCTTGACCACCTACTATTATAACATTTTTAATATTATTCGCTTCCTTCAGGTAGGCTGCTGTATATTTATTCAACCTATCCTTGTTGGTAAGTAGTATGGCTGCATTTTTTTTGCAGGCTAATGGTGTTGCAGATAGGGCATCTGGGAATGAATCTGCACTAACCAATATTACTGTATCTATATCCCTATTAAGTACATCCTTATAAGCCTTGGCTATTTCTATAGCTGTTTTGTACCTGTTAGATCCCGAAAATCTCCTTGATGCTAGCTTTGTAGCTGGTGTATCAGCTACAGAACTCACCCCACCGAATATAGTATCTATGTTTAGGTAGTTAAGAGCTTTTATATAAGGAACTAACGGCTTGATATATTTTTTCTGGTCTCTATTCATCTGGTACATATATGGTGCTGCAGCTAGTGCATCTGTATAAGATTTGCCACTATAAACTGCTGCCGTATTACCATAGCCTATTATTTTCTTTGAATAGTTTATCTCATTGTATACTGCAAAGGCTGTGTCAACCCTATCAACTCCTGCCAACCTCTTAGTTTTGATTGCAAGAGTATCTCTTATACTAGCTTCCATAGTGTCTACAATAGAATTTTTACCACCTACAAGATATATGTTCTGTATTATGTAATTTTTCATGGCCTTATTTACAGAATCTGGCAACTTATTGGACTTCGTAAGCAACAATGGTATCTCCAATTCCGCTGCCATAGTACCTGCAGTCAGAGCATCTGGGAATGAATCCCCACTAGCTACAACAGCATGATAAAATAAGCCCGATGACATCTTTTGTAGTTCATCAGATACCTTTACTGATGTCTCATACCTATCTTTTCCAGATATTCTACGCACATTCAGTTTATTAATTACCTTGTCCGTAACAACTTTACCATCTTGACCTGCTTCTTGCTTGTCATCTATTGAACCCTGTTTGTCCTCTGATGTCTGACTTGAAACTATATCAGTAGTTGGCTTTGCAGGATTATTATTAGTCTCCCCATATACTGGCTGTCCAACCAAAATTAGGGAAAGACACATAGCTACACTAACAACCGCTTTCTTTTTTAACTTCATACGATACCATCTCCTAAACTTCTATAATCTTATATCAATTATAACACTTGGGTAAACTTATTTCTATATTCCCCAATTATTTGCTTATTAATATTAATATCCAAGTATAGTTTATATATTCAATCTTTTTCTAAGCCCCCTGTACTTCATAAAGAAAAATACATACAATAGCCCTAGTATTATAGACCATACAGTAAATAAAATCCCATAGCTTATATACTTATAGAAGGTATGGGGCAACATCACAAGTCCAAAGAATACAATAAATACCAAAAAGATAAGAAGGAATCTACTAGCAGAATCTAACCTTGTGTTGAGTTCTGTTATATTCTGCCACTTGTCTGACCTATGCTCTATATCATATAGCATCCATGACCCGTATATAGGTAGGACAACCAGTATGAGACTTATGATACATATAGGTATGATAGATAGTCTTATACCTACATACCACTCAATCAGCCCTAATATTACACATATCAATGGTAGTTGCATGATAATACCAGCCAAGAACTTTGACAAGAAATACTTCTTTCTTGATAGGGGTAGTATTTTTAGATAATCGTGGTCTTCTCTATCTATAGAAACGACTATCGAAAATATATTTGACGGTATACAACTAGCTACTAGGCCTATGCCAACAGATATCATTAGCCCAAATACCAGGTTGGCCCTTAGGTCGCTAGGATCAAAGTTTAAGTCTCTTAATACACTGCTAAATGATGATGATACCAGTATCAGCGGCAAAAATACAGAGAACAAGTTTTGCATTATTATCGATGAGTCGATCAACTTGGATATATTATACTTTACAAGCACTGGCAATATTGAAGCCGACCTATTATTTACATGCTTTTTACCCTTAGTATACTTTGTAGTCCTCTCCTTATTAGTTCCCTTGTCCCCTACTATATTATAATTTTTTATACTCTTTAGGAGCTTCCTCATAAGGGGTTTGTAGATAATGATTAAAAGTAAGGCCACAGCAACCAGTGCAAGAATATGCCATAGATTTGACATCATCAATCTAGATATAGGCCCGTACACACTGGCTCTTGAGCTCATCATTTTCATTATTGAATCCCTGAACATATATTGCATAGACAGTACAAAACCAACATTAATTATTATATTGACCATATTTACAAGGTTCATGAACAAATTGCGCCATTTTTTTCTTATATTAAAACCTCCTATAAGGGTACTAATGCCAGCACCTAGGAACATAGTCACCATAAATATAAGTATAAAATCCAAAACCCCCAGAATAGACATAAGCCCCCTGCCATTTCTGATGGCACTAGCTATAGAAACTACAAGTATTGGTGCTACTGCTGAACAACTTGCAAGAGCAACACTTATGATCTTAGCTATTACTATATATGACTCTTTAACAGGCAAGGTCTTATATATATCGTAGTCTTGGCTCTCAAATAGTACATTGTAAAAGTATACTATGGATTGCAGTAGGCCCGTAGCCATAAATATCAAAACAATGATATCATACATAATAGGCAGGCTCTTAAAATCTATAAAGCCTAGAATTAGACCATATACCAACAGCATGACAATTATGCCTGTAATATGTGACCTTATTATTTTTTGTAAGACATACTTATCCTGGTCTAACTTACACTTGTCATCCTTATTTAGCCTGTCAAATTGAATAGGATTTACCATTAGAGAGTTAATCTTTATCATCCACTTAAGATTTGGATCCATTTTAAACCTATTCATAGTTACCACTCCTCACTATATCTAGGTATATCTTTTCCAAACTTTCTCCATGATGCATTTTTCTAAGCTCTTCAAGGCTTCCTACAAATATCAATTGACCGTCTTTTAGTATCCCTATCCTGTGGCATAATTGCTCAGCAACCTCTAAAACATGAGTAGAAAAAACTACCGTATTCCCTTTTTTAGCATGGTCAATCATCATCTGTTTTAGGTTGTATGATGACTGAGGGTCTAGTCCAGTCATAGGCTCATCAAGTATCCATATTTGAGGATTAGATAAGAGAGCCGCTATTATAAATACCTTCTGCCTCATACCATGTGACATTTCTTCAATAGTCAAATGATGGTTGTCACTAAGGGAAAACTTTTCAAGCATATAGTCAAGTCTCGTCTTTCTCTCCTCACTGCTGACACCATAAATATCAGCAATAAAGTTCCATAGGGTCTTGGCCTGTAACTTCAGAAATTTATCAGGAGAATCAGACACATAGCCTATTATCCTTTTGAGTTCAAGACTATCCTTCTTCCTATCTAGGTTATTTATAGTGATCGTACCTACAAAATCGTCGATAATTCCTACCATACTGTTTAGGGTAGTAGACTTACCAGCACCATTATGGCCTATAAGACCAAATATCTCTCCGTCCCTAATTTCCAAGTTAATATTATCTACTGCTAGCTTCCTTGCGTATTTAACACTAAAATCTCTGATATCTATCATTTTATTCCCCCTATAAAAATTACAATATCTATTCACTTATAATGTTTTGCTTTAAAATTTTTAATCTATTCATTTTTAATCCATTCACTTACAATATTTCAAGTCTAATACTTCCAATCCATTAACTTATAAAATTCTTAATTTATTCACTTATAATATTTTCAATCTTAATATCCCTATGGCCTACTGGAACCTTGTCTGCTATTTGTTTTTTCCTAATGGCAAGTGCCTTGTAGCCCTTGTAGTCCTTGAGATACCTATCATAGTAACCCCTTCCAAATCCCAACCTGTTGCCGTCCATATCAACTGTACAGCATGGAACCAATACATAGTCTATATCAGATTTTTCTACTAGCTTGTACATGTTTGGGTCAGGCTCTGGTATACCGTAATTGTTTTTAGTCAGGTCATCAAGGGACTCAATTTCATAAGCAAGCATTTGACTATCATCCACACAATATGGTAGACAGACCCTCTTCTTATCATCTAGGATTTTTTTTATTAGCTTGCTTGTATTAATTTCATTCCCAACTCCCAAATATGTGAATATCATATTGGAATCCTGATACTCTTTTGATACTAGTATCTTCTCAATAATCCTGTCATCAGCCTGGTCCATATAGTTCCTATCTAGGCTATCTCCTAGTTCTTTCATCTTTTCTCTTAAAAGCCTCTTCTCCTTGGATAGGTTTCTCTCTTCCATCTCCCTCTTAGAAAATACACACCCGCAGTAGTCCTGCCTATAAAATCCATATTCCCTAGTAATCTCGCAAGACCTCTTGTAACCACCCTTCTTTTTAAAGTCTGAAGGCAGGTTTTTTACTCCAATCTGGTCTGATAAGTCCTTGGCTATATGGTTTAGTACTTGTGAGTTTTTGTGAGGACTGATAGATAGGGTTGTTGTAAAGTAGTCATAGCCTTCTTCCTTGGCAAATATAGCGGCCTCTTTCAACCTCATCTCATAACACTTGTGGCACCTTTGTCCACCCTCTCTCATATCCTCCATGCCCCTAGCCATCTCATAGAACCTCTCTACGTCATAGGCTCCAGTTACCATTTTTATAGGATTCTTAGCCTTGGTGATATCTATGATCTTCTGCTGTTCATCTACCCTGTACCAATATTCCTCTGATGGATATATATTGGGGTTGTAGTAAAATATTGTAATCAAAAAATACTGTGAAAGATACTCTAAAACATAACTGCTGCAAGGTCCACAACATGAATGTAGAAGTAGACTAGGAGTATCTCCATTTTTCTCAATTTCCTTGATTATTTTTTCTAGCTCTAGCTGGTAATTTATTTTTACACTTGTATTATCTTTCATATATTTCTCCCACCTAACTTATTAGATATATTTTATCATATATCTAGGCAAATATCACCATAAACGAAAGTCTTTACACCATCTATAAATAGAATAAGTCTATTAATTCAGTCTATTTTTTGGTATAATTAGCTTGTATGGCAATGTCTATTTGTAAATTATATATAAATTGAAAGGGGAATAAGTAATGAGTTTATTAGTATTCGGTCACAAGAACCCTGATACAGATTCAATCTGTTCATCTCTTGTAATGACAAACTTAAAGAAGGAACTAGGTATAGATGCAAAGGCATGTTGTCTAGGAGAATTGAGAAAGGAAGCCCTATTTGTATTAGATAGATTCGGTGTTGAAGCTCCGGAGTTAATTTCATCTGTTGGAAGTGATGACAAATGTTGTCTAGTAGACCACAATGAATTTGGACAGAGCGTAGATGGACTTGAAGATGCTACAATAGTTGAAATTGTAGACCACCACAAGTTAGGAGGAATGACTACATCTGCTCCTCTAGACATGACACTTAAGACAGTAGGATGTACAAATACAATCCTATTCGGTATGTACAAGCAAAACAATGTAGAAATAACAAAGGCTATGGCTGGTCTAATGCTATCTGCCATCCTATCTGATACCCTAATCTTCAGATCACCTACAACTACTCAGGCTGATATCGACGCTGGTAAGGCCCTTGCTGAAATAGCTGGTGTTGACTGTGAAGAATACGGTATGGAAATGTTCAAGGCTGGTACATCTCTAGACGGATATACAGTTGAAGAAATAGTAAATATGGACTTTAAACCTTTTGAAATGGGCTCTAAGAAGGTCGGTATAGGCCAGGTAATGACTCTAGACATAGATTCAGTAATGGAAAAAAAGGACGACTTCTTAAACTACATCAACTCAACAGACTATGATATGCTACTACTTGCAGTAACTGATATCATCAAGGAAGGTTCATACCTAATCTACAAGTCTCCAGACGAAGTAATCAGTAATGCCTTCAATGTAGAAGCAAGTCAGGGTGTATTTGTTGAGGGTCTAGTATCTAGAAAGAAGCAGCTAGTGCCAAACCTTACACCAGAAGTAGAAAAGTGCTAGTCTAGCACCAAATTAGGAGGAAAATAATGGAACAGAACTATCCAATAGTAACAATAGAAATGGAAAACGGCGGCATAATAAAGGCTGAACTTTATCCAAATATAGCACCAAACACTGTAAACAACTTTATATCTCTTATCAATAAGGGATATTATGATGGAATTATATTCCATAGGGTTATCAGTGGATTTATGATCCAGGGTGGGTGCCCAGATGGAACTGGTATGGGTGGTCCAGGCTATGCAATCGCTGGTGAATTTACAGGCAATGGATTTGCAAATGCCCTAAGACACGAAAGAGGTGTCCTATCAATGGCCAGAACAATGAACCCTAACTCAGCTGGTTCACAGTTCTTCGTAATGCACAAAAACTCTCCACACCTAGATGGACAATATGCTAGTTTTGGTAGGGTAATCGAAGGAATGGATGTTGTAGATGCTATAGCAGATACAAAGACTGGTTTTGGTGACAAGCCAAAGGAAGAACAGAGAATGAAAAAGGTAACTGTTGATACTTTTGGTGTTGAATATCCTGAACCTGTTAAGTATTAATTAGTTTGAATTTTTTAGGGGAGCGTGGTTATATTCTTTGTCGTGCCTGACTCAAAGAATATAACCACGCTCCTCTTTTTGTATAAGCTAATGGGTGTTTTTTACTTCATTCCATAAAATCCATTCTTGCATATAAATCTGCAAGTACAGGATTTTTTCTTGATGATGAAACACTAAATACTATAAAAATAATAAATAGCCCTATAGTAGTCCATATAGTCCTCTGTATTTGCAAGCTCTCTTATTGAATGCATGGCCAATATAGGAATACCAACATCGACAATCGGCATGGACATATGGCTCGACATAATAGACCCTATTGTGGACCCACTTCTCTTGTCTGACCTGTTCATAAAGTACTGGTTCTTTATGTTTTGGCTATCACATATAGTCCTAAATACGGATACTGAGTGTGCATCTGATGCATAGGCCTTTCCTGCATGGATCTTTATAGCAACTCCACCGCCGAACACCGGTCCATTTGTAGGATCTGCTTGTTCTGGCTTGTTGGGATGAACTGCATGGGCAAGGTCTGCAGATACCATAAATGAGTTTTCTAGAGCCATAAGAAATTCTTCTTTTGTCTTACCCATAGCTATAGATATCCTCTCCAGTATATTTACTAGGCTAGAAGAATCTGCTCCCTCTTTTGACATGGACCCAACTTCTTCATTGTTGAATACACAGGCCATAGTAATGCCATCATAGCCTCCATCTTCTTGGTCTATCAATGCCATAATACTTGCATGGGCACTAGCTAGATTGTCCAACCTACCACAAGATATATAGTCCTTGTTTTTGCCGACTAGACTCCCTTTTTCGTACTCATATAGGTAGAGGTCATAGTCTAGTATATCTTCTTTTGCTATATAATCTAGGCCACAAGTGTTTTCCAAGTGGTCCTTTATTAAGTTGAGTAAATAATCCTTATCGAAGTCTTTTTTAAGTTCTCCTCCTCCAGCAAAGTCATCTAGAACCATTGGTATAAGGTCAACCTGCTTGTTGTAGGCATAACCTTCATTGATAGTCCTGTTCATATGGATTGCTAGGTTTGGGATTATTACTAGAGGCTGATCAAAATTTATTATATGCTCACTTGGTCTGAATATATCTTCATTATTTTTGACAAATACCCTACCAGCAATTGAAAGGGGCCTATCAAACCAAGTAGATACAATCATGCCACCATAGGGTTCTGTATTTAACTTTAGGACATTACCCTGCTTCATTTCAGGGTTTGCCTTGATTCTAAAACAAGGTGAGTCTGAATGACTACCGACTATCCTAAATCCCTTATCTTCTATGTCCTTTGATTTAATATTAAATGCTACTATTGATGACGAACCAATTTTAATATAGTACTTGCCCTTGTCTCCTATATCCAGTCTTTTTTTCAGGTCCAATTCTTTAAAATCATTGTCCTTGAGAATTCTTTCCATATCTGCTACTGCACTATACATGCTTGGACTAGCATTAATAAAGTCTACTAGGTCCTGGGCTAGGCCTATGCTGTTCTCTTTTATCATATGTCCTCCTTACAAATACAAGTGAGGATCCTGCCCCCACTTGCATATCAACATTTTTTAATATTTTATAACTTCAACATTTGTATATTCTAGGTTTAGCTTTTTGATACCCTTCTTATTAAATGCTACTACAACCTCTGCTCCTGCCTTAGATATAACAGCACCTTCTCCAAATCTAGGATGGTTGATAACCGACCCCTTTTTGACCTTTGGTATTGACTCTGAATCATAAGAATCATATCCTGACCCTTCGCCCTTCTTTATCTCAGGCTCGTCCTTAGTTATATCCCTCACCCTGTCTAGAGGTTCTTGAATCTTACTAGACTTTATTCTAGCCCCAATCTGCTTGGCCCTATCTATGTTCATAGTCTTTTTGTACTTGTCTGCATAATTCTGCAGTAGGCTATAGTCTGCACCTGCATATGATGGTGATGCCTTTGGTGGGTCTAGCTCTTTGACCGTTTCTTCTGGCAACTCCTTTAAAAACCTCGACTTTAGGTTTACATTGGTCTTACCATATAGGGTCCTACTTGCCGCTTGGGTCATATATAATTCTCTCATAGCCCTTGTGATACCTACATAACACAATCTACGTTCTTCTTCTATGCTCGACTCTTCCATAGTGGATATGGCCCTCGCTATAGGGAATATCTTCTCTTCCATACCTATCATAAAAACAACCGGGAACTCCAGCCCCTTAGAAGAGTGTAGAGTCATAAGTGACACCTTCTCTACAAACTCCTCCTCTTCACCTTCTGTATCCGATGCAAGTGATATATTGGCAAGGAAGTTCTGTAGGTTTTTAGCCTCCTCCATAAATACATCTGATTGTTCATATTCTATGGCAATAGATATAAACTCCATCAAGTTGTCTATCCTGTCCTGGGCTTCTTGGGCCTTGCCGTTTTCCATTTTTTCATTCTTTTTGACTATTTCTTCTAGCTCAAGTGTGTAGCCAGTCATCTCAAGAATCTTCTCTACCATCTTGCTAGGACTATATGACTCAGCAAGA
Source organism: Peptostreptococcus anaerobius VPI 4330 = DSM 2949 (assembly GCF_000381525.1). GTDB lineage: Bacteria > Bacillota > Clostridia > Peptostreptococcales > Peptostreptococcaceae > Peptostreptococcus > Peptostreptococcus anaerobius. The sequence continues at coordinate 6,860 of NZ_KB906634.1, read as the reverse complement.
GACCTAAATATACCTATGAGGTCTACGAACTCATTGATACCTTTTTTGGCCTTGGTAGAAATATCTGAGTTATTGTCTACATCAAGCAGCACTGAATACAGGCTCTCCTTCATCATACTGGCCCTGTCTTCTAGTTTTTCTATAGTCTTAAGTCCGATCCCTCTTCTAGGTATATTTATAATCCTCTTTACAGATATATCATCCTGAGGGTTTACTATTACCCTTATGTAGGCTAGTAGGTCCTTGATTTCTTTTCTCTCGTAGAACTTGGTTCCTCCATAGATATTGTATGGTATCTGGAACCTATTAAGGGCATCTTCTATAGCTCTTGCCTGGGCATTGGCCCTGTATAAGACTGCATAGTCACTATAAGGCCTGTTTGTTCTTGAGGCATTTTCATATATCTCGTTTACCACATAGTTAGCCTCTTCGACCTCATTTCTTAGGCATTTAACCTTGACTAACTCACCATCTTTTTTATCTGACCACAATCTTTTTTTCTTTCTTTCAATATTGTTGGCTATGAGGTGGTTGGCTGTGTCCAAGATTACCTGGGTAGACCTATAGTTCTGCTCTAGCTTGACTACAAATACCTTGTTATAATCTTTTTCAAACTCTAGAATATTCCTGATATCGGCCCCTCTCCAACCATATATAGACTGGTCATCATCACCAACTACACATATATTCTGGTGTCCCATAGCGAGCAACTTGACTAGCTCGTACTGGGCCTTTGATGTATCCTGGTACTCATCGACCATTATATATCTGAATCTTGCCCTGTAGAAGTTTAGCACATCTTCATTGGATTTTAGTAACTCCACAGTCTTAAATATCAAGTCATCAAAGTCTAAGGCTCCATTTCTCATCAGTCTCTCCTGGTATAGGGCATAGACTTGGGCCACAGTATCCAACCAAAAGTCCCCACTCACATACCTTGCATACTCTTTTGGATCCATAAGCTTGTCCTTGGCAGATGATATTTCAGCTATCAAGGCTCTAGGTTCAAACTTCTTGTCGTTTAAGTCAAGTGCCTTTATGCACTCCTTTATCAGGGTCAACTGGTCTGTTGAGTCATATATTACAAATGACCTGTTGTAGCCTATCTTATTTATATCTTTTCTCAATATCCTTACGCAGCATGAGTGGAAGGTAGATATCCACATATCCCTAGATTCTTCCCCAATTATGGACTCGACTCTCTCCCTCATCTCATTGGCAGCCTTGTTGGTAAATGTTATGGCAAGTATATTGCTAGGATTTATATTTTTATCTTCAACTAGGTAAGATATCCTTGTTGTCAGTACCTTGGTCTTACCTGATCCTGCACCTGCAAGTATAAGCACTGGACCCTCTGTCCTCTCGACAGCCTGCCTCTGAGCAGGATTTAATCCATCTAAATTCATCTATCTTATCGCCTCTCTTTCAAATTAGTAGTGGCATTAATCACTAATATATTACTACGAATTTATCTTTATAATAGCCTTTCTATTATCGCTAGTCTTTTAAATAATCAAGACCTCACTTTTGTTATTGAACTAGTCTTATAATAGGTCTTGGATCTTATTTCTAACCTTCTTGGTCAGACTGCAGTCCTTGCCAAAAGTAGATACTGACACAATTACATCCATACCATCTACTTCTTTTACAAAGTTCCCCGTATTAATAAAACTGGACCTGCGAGAAGTATCTAAATTATTAACCAAAATCTTCTTCTCCCTACAGTATTCTGTTATCTGGCTATTTAAGTCCTTGTCGTCAGTTGCTGCATATACCATATCAACACCATCTAGATCCTTAAATTCAAACTCCTTAGAAGACAGGTCATATTCATAGCTATCTTGGTAAAAATTGTCGTGGAATTTTTTGGCTATGACCCTAGCCTTTTTATTGTAGTTTCTGAGATAGGATGCCTTTCTATAGGCTATCTTACCTCCTCCTACAATTATTATATTCATATCTTCAATGTCAATCATCAATGGGTAAAACACTACTTATCCTCCTTGTTTATATCTTCTTCTATAAGGTCAAGAATCCTATCTATGCTTGGTTCGTCTGATACTATAGTCGGCTCATATCCCATATCAAGCATAGCTCTTGCTGTAGTTTTACCAATAGCTACTGACTTTATATCTGACAGTCTTTGACCTAGGCTACCGTCCTTATCTTCTTTTACTAAATCACTGATAGAATAAAAGCTAGAAGGACTGGCAAAGACCATATAATCTATCCTTGTACTACCTATCTTATCCTTAATAATTGGATATTGGTCTACGTTTGGCTTATTTGTATATACTTCTAAAAGATCTAATTTTATACGATGTTTTTTTAGGCCTTCCTTAAGATTTTCACCCGACAAGTTAGACCCTGCCAAAATAACTTTTTTTATCTTCTTGGCAGTTCTCCTAGTTTCGCCTGTCAATAACATATGTTCGTAGTAACCAGCTATGGCTTCTGAAAGAGATCCACCATTCGACTCAAATGTCAAAATATCGGGCTGGACACCATAAGACATGAGTTCATCTAGGGTACCATGTCCCAGACAGGCTATCTTAATACTTGCTAGGCTCCTGATATCCAAGTATGAGTCCTTCATTGCCTGCATAAAATACTTAACGCCATTTGGACTTGTAAATGTTAGGCAATCATATCCAGCAAATATAGGTTTTTCGGCGTCAGGATATAGGTCCACGTGACTAGGCTCAATCTTTATACTTGGTAGAATTAGGGTTCTTGCCCCTCTTTCTTCTATCTTTGGTAGCCACTTTAGGGCTTGCCTTGTATCCCTAGTCAAGGCTATTGTCTTTGAATGTAGGGGTCTATCCTCTATATATGAGAGTTTTTCCCTTAAATTTACAACATCACCTACAACAAATATTGATGGTGCCTTTATAGCTTCTTTTTCTACTGTTTCTACAGCTGATCTTAAATCAGTAACATAGGTCTTTTGGTCGTACCATGTAGCCCATGATACAAAGGCTGCCGGTGTATTTGGAGCCTTGCCATTAGACACTAGCCTGTCAACTATAGTTGATATATTGGCTACTCCCATCAAGAAGATAAGTGTCCCCTTAGCTCTTGCAAGTAGTTCCCAGTCAACATCTACATCTGTAGAGTTTTTACCGTTTCCAGTTATAACGTGAAAGGCCGATGACATATTTCTACTTGTAACAGGTATGCCAGCGTACGCAAGTCCACCTATGGCGGAGGTAACGCCTGGGACAAGTTCAAAGTCCACTCCAGCATCAACTAGGGCCTCTATCTCCTCTGACCCTCTTCCAAATACATAGGGATCTCCACCCTTTAACCTGACTACATCCATATTTTTTTGACCAAGCTCTACAAGAACTTGGTTTATCTCTTCTTGTTTCATAGTATGCTTGTGCGGTTGCTTGCCGACATATATCATCTGACATCCATCTTTAGCATAAAGGAGGATATTTTCATCAACCAACCTATCATATACTATTGCATCAGCCTTCTTAATAGCATCCATGCCCTTAACACTTATCAGTCCCTTATCTCCAGGTCCTGCCCCGACTATATATACCTTAGCCATTTATTACCTCTTCTTTTCCTCAAATTCTCTTAATATCTTATCAGCTAGTTCTCTCCCAATCCTTTGAGCATCCTCTAAAGGTCCCTCTAGGCTTGAGCTTACTATAAATTTACAATCCTCACTACCATAAATACCCTTTAAACAGAGTTTACCTTCATTTACTTGAGCCAAGGCACCAACCGGCATATGACACCCTCCATTTATAGCCGCCAAATACGTTCTTTCTGCCTCTACACATACATTTACAATATCATCAGATATAGCTTCAAATATATTCATAAGCTCTTGATTTCCTTCTTTTATCTCAATTGCCAAGGCTCCCTGCCCTACTGCTGGTATCATGCTATCCTCATCTAAGACATATGAATTTATCCAGTCCATCTTGAGCCTATTTACACCAGCTGCAGCAAGTATTATTGCATCATAAGACTCTTTTTCCATCTTTTCTAGTCTAGTATCTATATTACCCCTTATAAGGTCTATATTTAAATTAGGGTTAATCTTTAGTAGCTGGGCACTTCTTCTCTTACTGCCCGTACCTATTCTCATACCATCATTTTCTTTAAGCCACTTTATTGGGTCGTCAATCTTTTTAAACTTGCTGTTGAGTATCAAGAGGTCTCTAGGATCTTCTCTTTGAATGGTCTTTGTAAGTACCAATCCCTCTCCTAGCTCGCTTGGCATATCCTTTAAACTATGTATAGCAAAATCTATCTCACCATCTATCAATTGTCTCTCTATTTCTTGGGTAAATATCCCCTTGTCGCCTATCTTGTCTAGGCTCTTATCTAAAATACGGTCCCCCCTAGTAGATATTATCTTTATATCTACGTCAATATTCTCAAAATTACTCTTTATAGCGTCAACCACTATCTTAGTTTGAGTGACCGCTAGTTTACTCCCTCTCGTTCCTACTATTAACTTCAATTCATGTCCTCCAATACTAAGTAGACAAATAATTAATTTTATCTTATTTTTCTATAAAATACAAAAAAATAATCATATATCACCTAATAAAGTATAGCATTTATAAGGCATTTAGTCTATAATATGGACTGAAGATAAAGATATGGAGACAAATAAAATGCTAGAAAAAAATAATAATATTTTTGTACTGGACAAACTGTAATAATCTGTAATTATATTATTTAAGGAATGAGGTAACTATGAATAAAATTATAAACTATAAAAAAAATAAAAAAACATTCCTAGATAAATTGAGTGTGCTAACAGTACACTCAATTCCTATATTTATAATACTTACAAGTGTATTGTTCGTATTTTCTTTCAAACCACTTTACTATTTTGATATAGACCATCTTGACCTGGTCAGGGTGACGGGCTATTCAAAAGAACTCATAGCAAGGAATTATAACTACGTTGTAGACTACTGTTTAAGCCCTATAAATACTAATTTCAACCTGCCTGACCTACCATCATCCAACAATGGTATCACTCATTTCAAGGATGTAAAAAAACTGCTGCAAAATCTTATAAAAATTAACTTTCTCTTTTTATTTACATCAATTTATGGTATAATTTACACGATAAAGAAGGAAAAATACGAATATTTCAAGCTAGTTTCAGTAAATATATTTCTTGTCCCCGTCTTGCTGAGTATACCTTTTGCCCTTAACTTTTATAAGAGTTTTGAGGTTTTTCACAAGATATTCTTTAGAAATGACTATTGGTTATTTGATAGCACATATGACCCAATAATAAGCATCTTGCCAGAAGAATTCTTTTTTCACTCTGCAGTTTTTATATTGGTTATACTGATCCTATTTAGCCTTGTATTCTACTTTTTTTATCAAAAATTAAAAGATAGTTTGTATGTAAAGAAAGGATCTAATAATGAACGAGACGATAGAAATACTATCACAGGCAGCAAGTCAAAAAGTTAAAATAATAAAGAAAAATCCCTCAAAATATTGGGTATCATCTGTTTTTGCTGGTGCGTTAATAGGACTGGGTGTCCTGGTATCATTTACAGTGGGTGCTATTTTAACATCTGCACATAGCCCAGGGGCAAAGCTACTTCCCGCACTTTCATTTTCCGTAGCCTTGTCACTGGTTATATTTTTAGGTACGGAGTTATTTACAGGCAATAATATGATAATGACTATAGGCAGATTAAATAGAAGCGTTACTACAAGCCAATTGTCTTCAGTTTGGCTTAGGTCTTGGGTTGGAAATTTAATAGGATCTATAATTCTTTCGGGAGTATTTATAGGAACTGGCCTAATCAAGGGACCTATTCAGGATTTCTACTCAGCGGCTGCACTTGCAAAGGTGAGTCTTAGTCCACTGGAACTTGTTACAAGAGGAATCTTCTGTAACTTCCTAGTGTGTCTTGCTATTTTAACATGTAATAGGACAAAAAATGATGCTGCAAAACTTATAATAATCATAATGTGTATTTATGCCTTTATGACTAGTGGTTTCGAACATAGTATAGCAGATATGACTGTGTTCGCTATAGCAATAATGTCTAAGTCAATAACAAGCATAGGTATTGGACAGGCTGCATATGCCCTATTCTTTATAACTATAGGTAATATTATTGGTGGCAGTTTGTTAGTTGGATGGGTTGCAAATAAAATTAAATAAATATAGGACAAGTTCCTAAAAAATTCATACAATCGAGTAGGGAGAACTTCCTACTCCCTCTCACACCACGGAGCGTGCCGTTCGGCATACGGCGGTTCAATTCATGTAATAATCTAAACAACTAATGAGTCCTCGCTTTGCGAGGATTTCTTTTGTTATCCTGCGAAGTCCGGCTGTTTTTGCTACCGCCTGATAATGGTCTGCAAATCCTACAGATTGTCTTGCCATCCATTCGGGTACGCCAAGTTTCTTTAACCCCCACATCCTTTTCTCACTGGTTTTCCACTGTTTCCAGATGACTATTCTCATACGGTTTCGAAGATGTTCGTCTATTTTTGTCATATTTTTCTTCATTTTACCTATCCTAAAATAGTTTATCCACCCTCTTATCACCTGATTTAGTCTTTGTATCCTGTAGTCCATAGATACTGACCACGAACGATATGTTAGTTTCTTGAGTTTCCTCTTAAACCTATTTATCGAATCTTTATGTGGTCTGGCTTCCCATTTTCCATTCATTTTCACAAAGCCAAATCCTAGGTACTTGAGCCTCGTTGGTTTTGTGACTTTGGATTTAGTAGCATTTACCTTAAGGCTTAACTTCCTCTCTATCCACGATGTGACCGTATGCATCACTCTATTTGCAGCTGCACTGCTTGCAACGGTTATTATACAGTCATCTGCATATCTA
>NZ_KB906633.1 GCF_000381525.1 Peptostreptococcus anaerobius VPI 4330 = DSM 2949 | reverse complement strand
AAACAGCTACTACATCAAAGAACTAGAAAAGCATCAAATAACGCAGTCAATGTCAAAAAAAGGAAACTGCTACGATAACTGTATTATGGAAACATTCTTTGGCAGACTAAAAACAGAGATGTATTATGGATATGAGAGAGATTTTAAGACATTTAAAGAGTTTTCAAAAGCAATAGATGAATATATATATTACTACAACAACGAAAGGATTCAGAAGAAAACAAAATGGATGCCACCTACTTTGTATAGGTTAGCATCCATGAATGTAAACTAAATATTAATGTGTCCAGTTTTATGGGTACACATCATTTTAGCCATCCCTTTTATAATTAGTAAATAATATATGAATAAGTTGGATATTATGATAAAATAAAAATAGACTAATATTTTTATAATTGTGGAGGATAAAATGGCAAAGAATAACAAGAAAAAACCTAAGGCGTATTACGATAAGAAAATTACAACCAAGCCTGAGGAGAAGAACGATAAACAACTAATGTCAAATTCATCATTTGTGATGGGACTAGGATTTTTGATATGGATGTATTCTAGATATGTTAGTAGGTCTTCTTACACTATGCTTACAGCCCTACTAGGTCTTGGAGTTATGCTATATGGTGTCATACTAAACCTTAAAAAAGACAAGGAAAGAGGTAAAGAAATGACTACTTTGCTAAAGGTAGCTGACTATGGAATGATTTTTGTAGTAGCAATAGCCTTGATTTTTTATTTAGTTATTACAGTCAAGTCAGTCAGCAAGATGTAGTCTTTATTTAGTGGATAATTTTTATAGTTTGCTTGGGAAAATTCAGACTTTTTGCGATTATCATAAAAAGTTTAATTTTTTTCTTGACTTTTTACTAATAAAGAATTATTATAGATATAAGAAATTACTAGTACATAAATTTAGCTACTAAATTACAATTAAATATCTCTTATCGAGAGTGGTGGAGGGACTGGCCCTATGAAACCCGGCAACCTGATTTGATTAAGGTGCTAATTCCAGCAGCTAAAAAGCTGATAGATGAGTAGAGTCCTGTGTCTGGGTTATTTACTCAGGCATTTTTTATATTTAATTATGAAAGGAGAAATAAAGTTGATAGAAATAAGAAACGTAAATAAATATTTTGGTGACACACAAGTTTTAAAGGATATAAATATCACTATTAAGGATGGAGAAATTTTTGGTATTATAGGTCATAGTGGTGCAGGTAAGTCTACACTTCTTAGGTGTATAAATAGGCTGGAGGATTTTTCGTCAGGTCAGGTGCTAATAGATGGTACAGATGTTGGTAAGTTAAATGAAAATGACCTTAGGGACTTGAGAAAAAACCTGGGAATGATATTCCAACATTTCTCATTACTTGAGAGAAGAACTGTTTTTGAAAATGTAGCCCTTCCTATGGAATGTTTTGGTTATAGCAAGGACCAAATTAAGACAAGGGTTGAGGAACTTCTTGACCTTGTTGGTATTCTCGATAAAAAGGATGACAAGCCAAGAAACTTGAGTGGTGGGCAAAAGCAGAGAGTTGCTATTGCAAGAGCTCTTACAATGAATCCTAAGGTTCTCTTGTGTGATGAGGCAACTTCAGCACTTGATCCCAAGACTACAAAGTCTATTCTTGAACTTCTAAGGCAAATCAGCGGAAAGTTAGGGATCACAATTATAATGGTTACTCACCAGATGGAGGTTATAAAGCAGATTTGCACAAGGACAGCGATTATGGATGCTGGCAGGGTTATTGAGATGGGTGATACTGAAGAGGTCTTTCTAAAGAGCAACAAGGCAATAAGAAAACTACTAGGCGAAGATAATATAGTATTGCCACAGGGTAATAATTTAAAACTACTATTTACAAACGACAAGTCAAATGAAGCTATAATAACTTCGATGGCAAGGGAGTTGAATATAGATGTATCTATAATATACGGTAGACTAGAAAAATTTAGGGACGATATTCTTGGTTCTTTGATAATAAACATACCAGATGGTTATGTAGACAGCGTAAAGGACTATTTAAATAGACATGATATGATATGGCAGGAGGTAGAAGATGAGCTTTAGTGATTATATGACAACATTATTTATGCCAGCACTATTACAGACAGTATATATGTTGTTTGTACCTACAATTCTGGCAACACTGATAGGGTTTGTAATAGCCGTTGTGCTTGTAATTACAAAATCAGACGGACTAAAACCAAATAAGTCAGTTTACAGCGTTTTGGGATTGGTAGTTAATATGGTGAGGAGTTTCCCATTTATTATACTACTTATATCTATAATACCGCTTACAAGGTTAATAGTTGGTACATCAATAGGGGAGACTGCAGCCCTTGTACCTATAACAATTGGTTCAGCACCCTTTATAGCTAGGCTAATAGAGTCTTCTTTAAATGAAGTTGATCCAGGGCTTATAGAGGCAGCCAAATCATTTGGGGCAACTAAGAGACAGATTATATTTAAGGTCATGCTAAAAGAAGCAACACCATCAATAATATCTGGAATAACACTTGCAATTATAACAATATTAGGATATACAGCTATGGCTGGAGCAGTTGGTGCAGGTGGACTTGGTAATGTAGCCTTGATGTATGGTTACCAGCAATTTGATAAGAATGTCATCCTATATACAGTTGTGGCCTTAATACTTATAGTACAAGTCATACAGTGGGCAGGAGACTTACTATACAAGAAGAAAAAGTAGTACAATAAGAAGAAATAAATTTATTCGTAAATATAAGACAGTCACAAGAGACAGTTACAAGATATATTTAGAAGAGGTATTTATAAGAGTTGTGGTAGTGCACGATCACCGCTCTTTGGATATATAGAAATCATAAAAATTATTTATAAAAATTAGGAGGATTGTATATGAAAGCAAAGAAATTATTATCATTAGCATTAGTTGCAGTATTATCAGTAGGCCTAGTTGCTTGCGGAGCTAAAAAGGATTCAGGAAAGTCTCAGGGAGATGACAAGACTATAGTAGTTGGAGCAACTGCCAACCCACACGCAGAGATACTTAATAAGGTTGTAAAGCCATTACTTGAAAAAGATGGATATAAATTGGAGGTAAAAGTATTTAACGACTATGTACTTCCAAATACAGCATTATTAGATAATTCACTAGATGCAAACTACTACCAGCACGTACCTTACCTTGAAGAATTTAATTCTAAGAACAAGACAGACCTTACATATACTGTAAAGGTACACTTAGAGCCTATGGGAGCATATTCAAAGAAGATTACTAAGATTGCTGATTTAAAGGACAAGGCTGTAATTGGTGTTCCAAATGACCCTACAAATGAGTCAAGAGCTCTTCAGTTACTTGCAAAAGAAGGTCTTATAAAGGTTGCTGATAAGAAGTTATTGACTAAAAATGATATCACAGAAAACAAGAAGAACATAGTTATAAAGGAAATAGGTGCAGAGCAGCTACCAGCTTCATTACCAGACCTTGATCTAGCAGTAATCAATTCAAACTATGCTATAGAAGCTAAATTAAACCCTACTAAGGATTCAATTGCTATAGAGTCTAGTGATTCTCCATATGCTAACATAATAGCTGTTAAGAAGGAGAACAAGGATAGTGAAAAAATTAAGGCCCTTAGTAAGGCTGTTACTTCACCAGAAGTTAAGAAGTTTATTGAAGATACATATAAGGGAGCTATAGTAGCAACGTTCTAATAGGTGTTCATTAGTTAAAGATTATATAATAAGTATATAAATGATTAAATGCAATAAATTGAGTAAATGTAATAAATAAAAAATATCTAGGTCAATGACCTAGATATTTTTTTCTATTTATACTTTAATTAAAGAACGAGTCTATAAAAGCCTTGATCTTTTCCCAAATTCCTGAGGCTTGAGCCTTGTTTGCATTATTAAATATTTTTTCCTTGGCAAAACTAGCAGCTTCATTAGTTGTGCTGACTACTGCATCCTTTGATAGCTTAGAGTCGTCAAACTGGTTGAAAAACTTATTGGCATCCTTGCTATTTTTTAGCCATGAAGTGGCCTTATCTATTATAGCTTGTGCATCTATATTTTCACCATTTTCCTTAAGCTTTGATACCACATTTGCACTTACATTATTTAGGGTATCTTTTACATCATTGTAGTTATAGTTTTGGCTACCGATATTTTTTAGAAGGTTGACAATCACGTTTATGTCACCAGTATTAAGATTGACATTGTATGTTGCAGCAGCATCTTTTACTGCTTTTTCTATTTCTGATTTATTTTTTAGGTCGTCTTTTATGACTTCTTTTTTTGCATCATTGATTATGCCAGTTGCCTTTTCTTGACCTATCTGGTTGGCTAGTTGCCCAGTTGTAACCAACTCTTCATTGGCTAGCTTTTTCTTGGTCTCAGTAAGGTTGCCACCAGTAGACTTTTCAAAACCAATGATTATTCCTGTAAGGGCACCAGTACCACTGACAGGGAAGGGAGCTGCAGCTACAACATTTGCATTTTCTACTCCTGCTGTTGAAAGAGTTGATGCAATCATTGAGCTTGTAACCCATGTTATATTAGATGTCTTAACATTTATGCCACCGCTAGTTGTAGGTACTACATATGAAGAAGACATAGTCACATGACCTAACTGAGCCTCTGGAGCAACTCCTGCTAGGTACTTTCTTTCCTGTTGGTTATTAACATATATTATATTAGGATTGTTCTCATCTACACCAAAGTATGATAGTATACTTGCCTTTTGGGCAGGCTTAAGGTTGGCTCCTAGAGAGATGACTTCACCAGTTGAATCAGCCCTTGAAAGCGAACCGGTAGCCAAAACTAGTAGGGCCGAACATAGAATAGTACTTATTTTTTTCATTATATTCATTTTATTTCCTCCTTAGCACATTATAGTGCATAATTATACTCACCTTACTTACATATAGAATAAGGCAATTTTCTTAATTATACCTTTAATCCATATAGACTTTATGACCAGTAAATGGTATAATAAAACTAGCACATATTCTGATAGATAGGAATTTTTAAAAGGAGAATAATTATGTCAAAAGAACTAGTGAAAGATAGAGTAGTTGAGTATTTAATACAAGAGTTAAATGTACCTGAAGATATGATAGAGATAGATACACCACTTGATGAATATGAAGAAGGTGTTGAAGGTATCCTAGATATCACAGTAGTAGCTGAAGATGAGGACGGATGCTTACTACCACTCATGGTTATTAAGTGTATTGATGATGACATCGAGCTAGACCAGAGTGTTGTTGATGCTAATATAGACGAGTTAGAGTTGATAGATGATACTACGCATGTAGGTAGAATGATACTTACAAACGGTGACCAGATGATGTATACAGATTGGAATGGTACTGAGGTGGATGAAGATTCAGATCTACCTAACTATGAAAAGATGCTTGAAGAATACAAGGCAACAGAGAAGGAATACCTAGATTATGTTGCAGAGCATCCTGAATACGAAGACGAGCACGAACACTAAAAATGTTTCCAACATAATTTTAATTACAAAATTATGATTAAAAAAGGATGAGTTCCTATAAACAGGTACTCATCCTTTTTTTGCATATTTTTGCATAAAATAGCCCTTTAATAGAGCATATACTATCAAAGGGCATGTTTTGTATTTAGTTAAACTAGAGTCTTGAACTGGTAACCTTGAGACTTGTAATATTTAATTATCTTGTCAAGAGCCTTGACAGTTTCTTCCTTACCATAAGTATCATGCATCAATAGAACCACAAGGTTTTTACCTTGGCTTGATTTAACAGCAAGTTCGTATAGTTGGTCGGCATTCTTTTTTGGACCTTCTGCATCTGAATTAAGTGCATTCCAGTCGATTGAAGCCATATTATTCTTGATAAGATAGTTGTTTAGAGGTTCTGTTTTCTGCCAAGATATCTGGCCACCAGGACATCTAATAACTCTTGTTTTAAAGTTTTTACCTAGAGCATCTGAAATAAGCTCATCATTTTTCTTGAAGTCACTAGTAAAGTTGTCTAGATTTAGAACTCTACCTGGATAAAGGTGCTTGTAATCATGTGAATATGAATGATTTGCTATTGCCATTCCAGCATCGTATTCGTCCTTCAATATCTGAGGGGCACCATTCATCCTAAGTGATTTACCAATTACAAAGAAAGTTCCTTTGACGTCATTATCTTTTAATATCTTTAATACATTAGGTGTGTTTGTCAAAGATGGGCCGTCGTCAAAAGTAAGGAAAACTTCTTTTTTTCCACCATTTTCATAGTCATAGGCATTAAGTGAATTCCATACCTTCTGTGCATCTACACCATACAATTTCTTTTCTTTAGCTCTTTGTCCTACTACAGGACCCTTTTCTTCCTGATCTAGCTCACGATCTAGGGCTCTTTTTTGCTCGTTTCTGGCCTGAAGTGCTTGACGATCACGCTTATATGAAAGGCCTATCTTTATAGAGCCTGCTACTGATACCGCAATAATTAATAACAGGAGTATTTTCTTTAAATTTCTAGATTTTCTCTTTCTAGGTTTCCTGCGTTTGTGTTTTTTGTCTGATGATTCAAAATCAATATTTACATTTCTTCTTTTCTTATCTCTCATAACTACCTCCATTGTCCATATTATACTATAAATGCTAGTATAAATAAACATATATAGCAATATTAATTGATAACAATTTCTTAATTTTTATTTAAGAAATCAAGAAATTGTTATCAATTAGTTAAGTTGACTTATATATGTTTTATTTCTCGAATTATGGATATATATTTAATAGAATAGTGATTATGTTAGAGAAAGGGTTAGCAATGAAAAGATATAAGTGTAAAGAGTGCGGATATATACACATAGGTGATGAGATACCGGGAGTATGTCCAGTATGTGGTTATGATAGTGAAGTATTTTATGAGATGGAAGATACTGATAAGGATAAGACATATAAGTATTATGATATGATAGATAGCCAAAATGATGATCTTTTGCAACTTATTAGGAGTACAATCAAGGATTCAAGTGACCTTGCTAGTTTGGCTCTTGCCATGTACGTGCAGGCGGAGGACAAAGAGAAAAGTTATGATGCTGAGCTAGTCAAGGATACTGCCTTTAAACTCCTGAATACTTCATCAACTCTTACTATGTTTTTAGGAGAGGATTTAGATTTTTCTACTGAAGACAATATTGAAATTCTTAAAAAGAGACTTAGTAAGTTAAATACAAATTTAGAGAAGATTAGTGATTTGATGAGGGAAGACTATCTTGAAGATGAAGCAGAAATAGTAGACAAAACCCTAATAAATTTATAGTATACTAGTAAAAGACAAGCAGGTGGATTTATTTCTAACTGCTTGTCTTTTTATTATAGTATTATTTAAGATAATATCTATCTGTATTATAGATTAGTTTTCCTTATATACTATTTTACCGCCGCATAGTGTATATTTCACTTTTCCAAATAATTTCCATCCTATAAATGGAGAGTTGGAAGATTTTGAGTGGAATTTTTCTACTGTATATTCTTCATCGGGATTGAATATGCATATATCTGCTACCTTACCAACAGATATATCACCCCTGTCAAGTTTGTAGTAGTTGGATGGGTTGATAGTCAGCTTGGACAACATATGAGACATTGATAGTCTGTTGGTTTTTACTAGTTGGCTAACAGATAAGGCTAGGGCAGTCTCAAGTCCAATGATACCACTAGGAGCCTTTTTAAATTCTACATTTTTTTCTTCATCAGTATGTGGGGCATGGTCGGTTGCAATCACTTCAATAGTGTCATCTATAAGACCCTGTATTATTTTTTCCCTGTCATCTGCTGTCCTAAGTGGTGGGTTCATCTTGGCTAGGCTAGAGTATTTTAAGACGTCTTCCTCTGTCAAGGTGAAGTGGTGTGGAGTGGCTTCTGCTAGGATTTTAACACCGATTGACTTGGCATATCTAATGAAGTCAACTGAATTTCCAGAGCTGATATGTTGGATATCTATACAGGCACCAGTTTCTAATGCCAACATAGCATCTCTTGCTACCATCAAGTCTTCAGCAGCTTTTGGAGCACCTACAAGTCCAAGTTTTTCTGCTACAGGTCCATCATTTACACCATGTGTTGTAATCAGCGAGTTGTCCTCCTCGTGTAGGGCAATTATTACATCAAGGTCTTTGGCTATTTTCATAGCTTCACGAAGGATCTTGGTAGACATGACTGGAACACCATCATTTGTAAAGCCTACAGCACCAGAATCTTTTAGTGATTTCATATCTACTAGCTTGTCCTTGAAGTCGTGGGTTAGGGCAGCTTCTTGGAATATATTTATAGGGCAATCCTTAGCTTTTTCTTTTACATATTCTAGAGTTTTCACAGAATCCACCTTGGGATTTGTATTGGCCATAAGTAGGACACTTGTAAATCCACCAGCAGCTGCAGCCATAGATCCAGTAAACAAGTCTTCCTTGTGAGTAAAGCCAGGGTCCCTGAAGTGAACATGGATATCTATTAGACCAGGTGATACAACACATCCTTTAGCGTCTATTATCTGGGTCTGGTCGCAAGGGGAGATTTCAGTAGATATTTCTTTTACAATACCGTCTTCAATTAATAGGTCTGAAATTTTCTCAAACTTTGTTGCTGGATTGATGATCAATCCATTTTTTATCAATATTTTGTTCATAAGCTTCTCCTTTTTAAAAAGAGATTAACCCAAAAGAGTTAATCTCATAATTTTATTTATAGATTATTTTTATTGGATCTAGTTTGGATGCCTTGTAGGCAGGCACTAGACCGAATATTATACCTGTTAATACGATAGCTATAAATGAGTATAGAAAACTATTAAAGCTAGGTATAGGTTTTATTGGTAGGTAATTTCTTGAATACATAGTTATAGCATAACCTACAATAACTCCCATAACTCCACCAACAGATGTTATAAATACAGATTCAACCAAGAATTGGAACAAGATAGTACGAGGTTTTGCTCCAAGGGCCCTTCTAATACCTATTTCCTTACCACGTTCCATGACAGATACGTACATGATGTTCATGATGCCGACACCGCCAACTACCATAGATATTATAGTGATAATTCTTACAAAGTTATCTATACCCTTAGTCATTGCTTGTGTAGCTTTCTGAATTGAAGACTGGTCATGAACCTTATACTCACCATTACTAAGATTAGGGTGGAGAGTATTTAATGATTCTATAACTTTGTCAGTGACAGCCTTTAAATTTTCGCCATCATTAACAGTTACCTTTATATTTTGAACATCATTTGACTGAGCCAGTCTACCTGAAAGGAATAAAAATGATGTTTTTGGCACTACTGTATAGTATTCTGCCGAATCGAAGTTAGTACGGTCTCTAAATTTCTTTTCTGTTGCATCGTATATTTTCTTAGAGTCGCTTACTCCGACTATCTGGTAGACTACCTTGTTTAGTTCAATACCCTTACCAATAGGAGACTCTTCATCGAAAAGGTCTTTTGCCGCTTGGTCTGGTATAACTGCAACCCTAGAACCTTCATCAGATTCACTAATGGCTCTACCCTTAATGATTTTGTATTTCGTATCAGAAGGATCGATAACTGCTAGGGAAGTGGACTTGTCGAAGTACTTTGCTTCACCGTAGAATGCATCATCTCTTGTACCTGGTGCAATTGTCAAGGGCTTGTTGTGAACCTCAACCTTTTCAACACCTTCGATTGCCTGTATTATCTGTAAATCAGATTTAACAAAAGGCTGAATCAAAGCAGTAGAAGAGTTACTGTCATAGCTTTTGTTTTCGTAATAAATAACTGCAGTGTTAGGTGCAAGTGACTTGAAGGTAGACTTGAACATTGAACTCATAGCATTACCCATAGCACTTACAAATACTACTGAAGTTATACCAATGATTATCCATATGAAGGCAATCACTAGTCTAAGTTTGTGTCCTCTAAGATTGGCTGCTGAATTTTTAATTAAAGTTAACATATTAAACAACCCCCTCTACAAAGACACCGTCTTTTAAATTTACGACCCTTGAGGCATATTTTGTCATGTCCAAATCGTGGGTTACCATTATTATAGTTGTACCACTCTTGTTTAGGTCGGTTAGAAGGTTCATAATATCCCTTCCTGTATCAGAGTCAAGGGCTCCAGTCGGTTCATCAGCAAATATTATGCTAGGATTATTGACTAGGGCTCTTGCAATAGCAATTCTTTGTTTTTGTCCACCTGATAGGTGGTTAGGGAATGCGTCTTTCTTGTCCAAAAGACCAACATCTTCAAGTCTTGACTCTATTAAATTCTTTCTAATATTCTTATCTTTAACACCACTATATACAAGTGGTATCTCTATATTCTGGTAAACAGTAAGAGTATCTATAAGGTTGAATTGCTGGAATACATAACCCAAACTAGAGCACCTGTATTCAGACCTTTGATTTTCATTAAGGTTGCTGACGTCCTTACCATTAAAATAAAACTTACCCTTGTCTATCTTATCCAAAAAACCAAGTACATTGAGTAGGGTAGTCTTACCACTACCTGATTTACCCATTATCATCAAAAATTCACCACTCTCAACTTGGAGATTTAAATCTTTTAATACATGGATTTTTTCCTTACCAACCTTGTAATACTTTTGTATATTACTCAATTCAATTTGCAAATTTACCACCCCTTCTTTACTTTTTTGAAGCGGAAGCGTTAGATTTTTCTCCAGTACCTGGAACTGGGTCTCCGTCCTTCATTGTCTTTGTAGGGTTCTTGATTACAATATCATTTTCATTTAGGTTTCCAGAAACTGTAACGTACTCATCACCTTCAGATATTATTTCAACATTAACCTTAGTTAATATGCCGTCTACATTAAGAAGAACATATACTTCATCTCCGTTATTGATAATAGCCTTAGAAGGAATCTTATGCCTGTCTGTGTTAACTTCTATAGCTGCCTGTGCATGATAGCCGTCGATTATACCTTCTTGAGTGTCAAAAGTAAGTGTCACAGCATAGAATGATATATCTGAACCTCCAGAAGATTCTCCAGGAGCTGCAGCACGTGGTGGGCCAGAAGATATAGGTCTGTCAGATATAGAGCTAACTCTAGCCTTGACAGTTTCTCCAGTAGATAGGATAGTCACATCAGATGTCATATCTGCCTTGACTTTGCTCAAGTCCTGTTCGCTTATTTGGCCACTCATTACATATTCAGTAGTCTGTATAGTCATTATAGACGAATTTGAATTAGATGATGAGTTACTATCGTTATTTAAGTACACTTTACCATCAATAGGTGACTTAACCTTAGTGTAGGCTTTAGCATTAGCCAAAGATAGGTTGGAGTTAAGCGTAGATATTTGACTATTTATGGAGAAAAGATTTGGATCATCTGAATTCATGGATCTTTTTTCCCTTATCAAGTTTGATATCTGAGTTTTTATCGAAGCAATCTCAGCTATTGCAGCCTCATCCTTTACTATATACAGCACATCACCTGTTTTAACTGTTTGACCGTTGCTTACCCTTATATCTGGAGTAGAGCCATTAGCTGGACCAGCTATCTCCTTGCTCTTGCTAGGTATTATAAGACCGTTAATAAATATTTTTTCATTTTCTGGCACCATATAAGTCTGAACCTGTGGCACATCTGGTTTTCTAGTATTATTGTATATAACCAAACAACCTACTGCAACAATGACGCACACTACAGCGACTCCGATATAAATTTGAATTTTTCTTGTTTTTTTGTTATCTCCCTCTTGTCCATCTAAATTCTTATTAGTGATTTTTGATAGACTCTTGTTAATCTTTTCTTTTAAAGACATTGTTTCCTCCTGTAGAACCTAGATTACTAGGTATAGTTTAGTTAAAAAGCCTCAACTAGAAGAATAAGTTGAAGACTAGTAGTTTTAATAAAGTATTATTCCATTGTATATAATGAAAAGAATGACATTAATTTCATTAATTATAGGGCACATAGTAGTTAAAAATGCTCAAAATACCCCCATAGTATATTTCATTATAGTTATTATTTTACATTAATATTAGTGTAAATGCAAGTTTTTTGTTGAGAATAATATTCTTAAGAAAAAAGAATTATTAAAAAGACATAGTAATATAAAAAGGCACACGGGCTCTATTTTATAATCGTAAAAACTTAGCCGTATGCCTCATGAAATGTTAATTTTAATATATTTTTATTCTTGACCCGTCATTATATCATTATCTTGATAGCTAATCCAGTCAGAGTAGCTACCTGGGTAAACTTTGTAGTCTATACCAACCTTGTCAAGGGCAAGAGCATTGACCATTAGGGAAATTCCTGAACCACAGTATATGATTATTTCCTTGTAATCGTCCAGTTTTTTGAAGTGGTCTTTAAGGAATTCGTCAGACTTAAACGAAGTGTCTTGTATATTTTCAAGATTCATAGTATCCATAAAGAAGTAGTTTTTTGCACTAGGTATGTGACCGGCAACCCTGTCAACAGGTTCTTCAAGACCTAAATACCTATTGTGTGATCTGGAGTCTATCAGAAGAGTACCTTCCTTATAAAGAGAAGATTTAACATAGTCCATATCTACAAAATAAGAATTGTCAATTTTTATGTCTAGTTCCTTATCAGATTTTACTGGAGTATTAGGGCTAGTTTCAACCTCGCCACCATTTGCTTTGTAGGCAGTGAATCCACCATCAAGGCAAAAAGCTCTTTTTATGCCCAACTGATTTAGCTGAAAGACTAATCTAGCTGCTCCCTGCATATCTCCGTCATCATATGTGAAAATAGTAGTGTCATTATCAACACCAAAATTTTCTAGTACAGTCTTTAAATCTTCAGGTTTTTTGAAAGGATGTCTACCACCGTGCTCAGATACTGGATCAACTAAGTCGTGTTCAATATCCATCAAGTAGGCACCTTTAATATGTCCCTTAGAGTAGGAGTCAACACCGTATGTTTTGTTCATAAGGTCAAACCTACAGTCGAAAATTACAATTTTATCATCTTTCTTTTTCATTTCATTAAATTCATCAATACTAATTAATCTTTTCACTGGAACACCTCCATCAATATTTATTTACTATTATTATACCACATATATATTTCCTAAACACTTATTATAATATAGGGCTTGAGCATCCTAAATAAAGCTGTTTTAATTACAACACTATAATATATTAAGAATATTTTTTAAAAATCAATATATTACTGTAAATAATCTATTATATAGTGTATAATAAAGCCAGGTCTTATTATTTTTTGTATTTAGCAGTTTTAAAAAAATGTAGTTATCTTTTTATGAGGAGGAGTAGTTTAATGAGCTATAAAATAGTTGAGAAAAAACAACTTAACGAAGTTGTATATCTAATGGATATAGAGGCTCCAAGAGTTGCTAGATCTGCAAAACCAGGTCAGTTTATTATCGTCATTATAGATGACAAGGGGGAAAGACTTCCTTTAACAATTGCTGATTTCGATAATGAAAGAGGCACTGTTACAATAGTATTCCAGACAGTTGGCGATTCAAGTAAGAAGCTAAGTAAGCTAGAAGCTGGTGAATATGTAAAGGATTTCGTAGGTCCACTAGGTCAGCCAAGTGAATTTATTCACGAAGATATAGAGGAACTGAAAAAAAGAAATATAATATTTATAGCAGGTGGTGTTGGTGCAGCGCCAGTTTATCCGCAGGTTAAATGGTTACATGAACATGGTGTAGATGTTGATGTAATAATCGGAGCGAGAACAAAAGACATAATTATATATGAAGACAAGATGAGAGCAGTTGCTAAGAACCTATATATGTGTACAGATGATGGTACATATGGATTCCATGGAAACGTAACTAATATGCTAGACGATCTTGTTCTTAACCAGGGTAAAAAGTATGACCAAGCAATAGTTATCGGTCCTATGATAATGATGAAGTTTGCCTGTCTAGCTACTAAGAAGTTAAATATACCTACTATAGTAAGTTTAAATACTATAATGGTAGATGGTACAGGTATGTGTGGTGCCTGTCGTGTAAGTATAGGAGATGAAATCAAGTTTGCCTGTGTTGATGGGCCAGAATTTGATGGATGGAAGGTTAACTTTGACGAAGCAATGAAAAGACAGCAGATGTTTAAGTCTGAAGAAGGTAGAAAGGCTCTAAGAAAAGCTGATGGGGCAACTCATTCTAGCCCAGACTGTAAAATAGGAGGTAAGCACTAATGCCAGTTAAAGAAAAAGTAGCGGTAAGAGAACAAGACCCAAAGGTAAGAGCAACTAACTTTGAAGAAGTTTGCTATGGTTACAATAAAGAAGAAGCTATGGAAGAAGCGACAAGATGTCTAAACTGTAAGAAGCCTAGATGTGTTGAAGGATGTCCAGTAAGCATAAATATTCCAGATTTTATCCAGGAACTTAAAGAAGGTAATATAGAAGAAGCTGCTAAGGTAATAGCTAAATCAAGTTCACTTCCAGCTGTATGTGGTAGAGTATGTCCACAGGAATCACAGTGTGAAGGTAAGTGTGTTGTAGGTATAAAGAATGAACCAGTTTCTATAGGTAAGCTTGAAAGATTCGTAGCAGACTGGTCAAGAGAAAATGAGATAGATCTTACAGGTGATATAGAAAAGAACGGTATAAAGGTAGGAGTTGTAGGTTCAGGACCTTCTGGACTTGCATGTGCTGGTGACCTTGCAAAGCTTGGTTACGATGTTACTATATTCGAAGCCTTCCATGAGTCAGGCGGAGTATTGACTTATGGTATACCAGAATTCAGACTACCAAAGTCTAAGGTAGTAAACTATGAAATAAATTCTATAAAGAAACTTGGAGTTAAGATAGAAAACAATGTTGTTGTAGGTAGAACAATAACAATCGATGAAATGATAGAAGATGAAGGCTTTAAGGCTGTATTCATAGGATCAGGTGCAGGTCTTCCTTCATTTATGGGAATACCAGGTGAAAACGCTAACGGTGTTTTATCTGCTAATGAGTTTCTTACAAGAGTAAACCTAATGAAAGCCTATATAGATGACTATGATACTCCAATCAGAGTCGGTAAGAGGGTGGCTGTAATAGGTGGTGGTAACGTTGCGATGGATGCTGCAAGAACAGCATTACGTCTAGGAGCTGATACTCATATTGTATACAGGAGAAGTGAAGCAGAACTTCCAGCAAGAGTTGAAGAAGTACACCACGCTAAAGAAGAGGGGATCCAGTTCGACCTACTTACAAATCCTAAAGAAATCTTAGTTGATGAAGACGGTAACGTGAAGGGTATGGTATGTGTAAGAATGGAACTTGGAGAAGCTGATGAATCTGGAAGAAGAAGACCAGTTGAAGTTGAAGGTTCAGAATTTACACTAGATGTTGACATGGTTATCATGTCACTAGGAACTAGACCTAACCCACTAATTTCATCTACTACACCAGGTCTTGAAACAAACAAGAAAATGTGTATAGTAGCAGATGAAGAAGGACTTACTTCATTAGAAGGTATATATGCTGGTGGAGATACTGTTACAGGAGCTGCAACAGTTATATCTGCAATGGGTGCAGGTAGGACAGCGGCTGCGGCTATGGACAAGTACCTAAGAGAAAAGTATTTAAATAAGTAAAAAGGCTTTATATAAGGTGCCTACAACTTTTAGTTGTGGGCATTTTTGTATGAATGAAAACTTTGTACCAATTTACAAAGCAATACTAATAAAAGCTTAATTTGATATAATTATTTATTTTAGGGCAATCGCTGAACTTATTTGACCTTATTGTAATTGATCTATTATGGTGGAGAAATACAAAGCGAATAAGATTTTTTAAAATCCCTGAAAAGCGCCTTTATCAAAAATCAAAAAAGCATATTGATTCTTTTTTACGTGCGTTTATAATGTACTTTTTTATAGCTTTGATTGATGGATATGTATTGACTTTGTTTTAATAAAAGTAATTGAACTTAGCATTAGTGAATTTAATTAATTTATCATATGTGGATTAAAAGTATGGCACAAAAACGGATATTATGGAGAAATAATGATAGATTTAGATATTTTTTATTCGTAAATTTTAATTAAAAAAAGGTAGTAGACAAATCTATTATCTTTTTTTATTTTTTTAAAAATGGTATTGGCAATCAATATCAATGAGATTTATAATCGTAGCAGAGATTATTCTCTAAAAATTTTATTGAAGGTGTTTGGAGGTATTATGAATACAAAAACAAAAAACAGTAAGAAAAGCACATCACTGTTATTAGCGACGGCTATAACTTTTTCAAGTTTAGTATCAGTTAATACATATGCTAGTGAATCTTCCTCAGAGTTATCCTTGGAGAGAATTTATGGGAAAGATAGATATCAGACATCCATTGATATCCTTGATAAGATGGATACAAATAAAGTATATTTGACTAATGGGAAGATCTTTGCAGATGCTTTATCCGTTGGTCCTTTGGCAGGGAAAGAAAATGCTGCAATAGTTCTTAGTGACGGTAAGACTTTAGATGTTGATAAATTAAAATCAAAGTCAATAACTGAGATAACTATTGTAGGTGGTAAAAACTCAATATCAAATACTCTTGAAAATAATTTGAAAAAAAACTTCAAGGTATCTAGGATTGCTGGTAAAGATAGGTATGAAACCTCTCTTAAAATAGTTGAAAAAATGGGTGTGAACAATATTGCCATAGCTACTGGAAGGGACTTCCCAGACGCTTTAAGTGCCGGGGCATATTTATCACAAAAAGGAATGCCTTTACTTTTAGTTGATGGCTCTTCAGCTGGAAATATTCCTCAAAAATATAATGTTGTTTATACTTTTGGAGGAGTAAATTCTATTAAAAAAACTTTTGGAAAAAGAATTTCTGGTAAAAATAGGTATGAAACTTCGATGCAAATAGCTAAAGAATTTGGAAGTTTTGACACTGCTGTATTAGCATCTGGGAGAGTTTTTGCAGACGCCTTAGCATCAACACCTCTTGCAAAAAAACTTCATGCACCAATATTATTAACTAATGGAAATGACGTTTCTAATGAAGTATTTAAGTTCCAAGGACTTAAAAAAGTAGTTTTAGTTGGAGGGGAAAAAAGTCTTTCTAAGGAGTTGGAAAAGAAGTTACTAAACCCTAATAATACTGAAGAATCAAAAGAAGATAACAAAAATACTAATAAAACTCACAATAGTAATAATCAAAATTCACAAAATAATATTGACAATTCAAAAGAAGTAAATATAAAAGATGAGATTTTGAAAAAAGCGATAATAAACCAACTTAAGCATCAAAATATTTACAAAGATGGTCAAAAAATAACTGAAAAAAAGATGTCACAGTTAAAGGGACTTGATTGTAATCTAAATTTCACTCAGTCAAGAAGGGGAGGAATAAAGTCACTAGAAGGTTTAGAATATGCTGTGAATATGACAATTCTTGATCTTACAGGAAATGAGGTCATTGACCTAACTCCTTTAAAAAAGTGTAAGAACTTAGAAACTCTTGAATTAGACGATCAATATTTAGCAAAGAGTGAACAAAACCCTACAGACAAATACCTTACAGATATAAGTCCTCTTAAAGGTCTCACAAAACTTAAAAAACTGGTTTTAAAAAATAATAAAATAGAAAATTTAAGTGCAATTGGAAGTTTAACAGAACTTGAAGAGTTAGATTTATATGGAAATAAAGGAATAAAATCAATAAATGGATTTGAAAATCTAAAAAAATTAAAAAAATTACTCTTGAATAGAACTGGAGAAATTACTGATATAAGTCCTTTAAAGGAGTGTAAAGATCTTGAAGAATTATCAATTCAATATAATAAGGTTTCATCTATCGAAGCTCTAAAGGATCACGAAAAATTAACACTTCTTGATATTTCAGGAAATAAGCAAATAACAGATTTATCACCTTTAGAGAAGTCAACTAAATTGACTAGACTTTTAGCTAATGGGAATAAAATCGAAAGTTTAGATAGTTTAAAGAACTTAACAGAGTTAAAGGAAATTCACGTTTCAGAGAATAAAATAAAAGATATAAGCCCGTTGAAAAAATTAGTAAATCTTGAAGATTTAGATATAGGTAACAACCCAGATATAGAATCATTAGATGTACTAAAAAATCTAACAAATATAACAGAGCTTAAGATTAATAATGCAAAAAAAGTAACGGACTTTTCTCCTATATCTAAACTTAAAAAGCTAGATGATTTAACAATCATTAGATCTGGATTGACTGATATATCATTCTTAAGGGGACTTAATGAAATAACAGAAATGAATTTACAAACAAATCAAATTTCTAATATAAATCCTCTTGTTGATATGGCAAATCTTAGAGAAGTAAAACTAGGTCGTAACAAGATTTTTGATGCCTCGCCTATTGGAAAGCTTAGAAGCAAATTTAAAGTTGCGGTAGAAATGGGCTCTCAAGAAGTTGATATTGTTACCACAAATAGTCTTGTGAGGAATCCTATAATTGACCAAAGTGGAAATAAGCTCGTTATTAAGGAAAAAGAGGGAAAGATAAAAAATAATGGTGAAAATATAGAGATATTAAACTTTGATAAACTTAAAAATGGAGAAACTATCGAAGTTAAATGGGGAAAAGATGCAGAGTTTAATGGTTCTTTATTTATAAACATTAAAAAGCTTAAAGAGGTATCATCTGTAAAAATCGAAAATACTGAAACAAGCCTAGAAAAAGGAAAAAGCCTTAAATTAAAAGCGACTGTTGAAGGGAAAAACCTAAAAGACGAAGATAAGAAAGTTAAATTTGAAATTGAAGGAAAAAATAGTCCTAATACAAGCATAAATAATGATGGAGTTTTAACAATAGCAGGTGATGAGACTAGTACTAAAATTACTGTTAAAGCAACTTCAGTATTAGACAAGACAAAAACTACTACAAAAGAAATAATAGTAACTTCTCCGGCTAAAAATATTAGTACTAAATTAAAAATGGGATCGTCTAAATCTATAGATATAGATAAAAATAACGAGGACGCAAAAGAGTGGTTAAAGGCTTTAGGAGAAGGGAATGCCACTGTACTAAAAGGTCAAGAAAAGCTTAGCAAGTTACCTTATAACTACGGAGAAAAAAGACCTGGATATTATGCAGGAGAATATGGAAATAGCAAATCTACTGGCCTTGTAATTTTTGGACTTAATGATGAGGATAAAGTTGTTATAAAAGTTTCAGGCTTTGAAGATGTAGAAGTAAAAGTTGTTAACTATAGCGCACCAATACGTTATAATTTAGAAATTGCCCAAAAAAACAAATAGGATATAAAGATTCCAGGATTACAGAGATTCTGGAATCTTTTTTTTATGAATGAAAAACCCCAGTTAGACTGGGAGTTCAGTGTAGCTTAAGCGTTGAGAAACTATCAAAAAATCCTCCTTTTTGTATAATATTATTGTGGTCTGGCAACTACAAAAATATTTAACATAAGGAGGGTTACAGTGGCTAATAGAATAAAAGGTATTACTGTTGAGATTGGTGGAGATACTACCGGTCTTGATAAAGGCATAGTGGATAATTAACATACGGAGGAGTTGTGTTATTTTAATAATATCAAAAAAGATTTACAAATGCCATGAAACTGTGGTACAATACTGTAGTTAACTGTTGTATACTATTATATTTATAAGATAAAATAGAAAATTTTTAAAACGCAGTTAATATAAAAAATATGAGGAGAAGGAAAAAATGAATTTAAAAGCAAAATTTATGAATTTATTTAGGGAGAATGTTAATATCTCCAAGAAAATTTCAGTTGGGCTGCTTTCAC
The DNA here is from genome assembly GCF_000381525.1 of Peptostreptococcus anaerobius VPI 4330 = DSM 2949. Lineage (GTDB taxonomy): Bacteria > Bacillota > Clostridia > Peptostreptococcales > Peptostreptococcaceae > Peptostreptococcus > Peptostreptococcus anaerobius. The sequence continues at coordinate 6,263 of NZ_KB906633.1, read as the reverse complement.
TTATGATTATCTTGTCATCACTGACACCTGTCGTAAATGCAAATTACGTGCCTAGTACTGGTGTATCAAAAGCTTCACAAGTTAGAGAACGTGGCGGTCTCGCCCCAGTTGACATTAAAAAATGGGTTGGAGATGAAGTTGACTGGAAAGACGGCGTAAAAGCCAAAGACTCCGTATCAGAAGAAAACAAAGCAAAAATAAATGAACTTCTTAAAGAAGCAAGATTTGAAGATGCTACTGATACAGCTAGAAATACAGATAAAGTTTCTGAGAAAAAAATTATTAATGGTAAAATTGAAGAAGGTTTTAAAGGTAACATTAAAGTTAGCTTTGAAGATGGTTCTGCAATAACAGTTGAAAATCAAACTTTGTATGTTAGTGATTTTATAACTTCTTCTACCAACGAAAACGCTCCTACTGATGCCATAGAGGTGGAATTTAAGTTAGGTGAGGGTGTGAAGGTTGAAGAGAAAGATACAAATAGTGGAAAAGTCACAAAAAAAATTGAAGGAGATAAGACAAATCCAGTATTATATAAAAAATACAAGGTAAAGCCAAACACAGACTTATTAGATTATAAATATCCGGTTTTAGGAATAACCATATTTACTTTAATAGATGAAACAGCAAAAGATGGCTATACAGAGACAGTCTGGAATGACAAGAATAAAGGAACAAATTTCAAAGTTACTGCCGAAAACAATGTATTCACAGCAACAGCAAGCAAGACATTTAAAGTAACTGTTCAAGCAAATGGTGGAACTGGAGACGATATAGTCCAAATCAAGAAGAGTGGTGAAAGCTTTACTCTTCCTGATAAAAACACCTTCAGACCACCAAATGAAGACCAAGAATTTTCAGGTTGGAAAATTGGTGATAATAAAAACTTAAAACAACCTAATGAAACGACAACAATCACTGGCGACACAGTTATAAAAGCTATCTGGAAACCAATTGAATTTAAAGTAACATTCCAGAGAGAAACCGGTGCAAGTGGGAATATGGATCCTGTAACTGTTACAAAAGGCAGCGAATATCAACTTCCTCAACCAACGTTTAAACCGGATCAGGGCAAAGAGTTTGCAGGCTGGTCAGTAAACGGCGTAGCCAAAAAAGTTGGAGACAAGATTACAGTAAATGGAAACACAACAGTAACAGCAAAGTATAAAACAATAAGTAAACCAGGCTCAAAGGATAAAAAACCAGGCACTCCTGATGTCAACCCTAGTAAACCAGGATCAAATGGTAAAAAACCAGGCGCTTCTGGTGTCAACCCTAGTAAACCAGGCTCAAAGGATAAAAAACCAGACACTGGCAGGATAGCAGGTAACAACAGGTACGCAACATCAGCCAAAATCAGTCAGAAGTACTTCAAGTCTGCTGACACAGTAGTTCTAGCAAGTGGCAAAAATAATGCAGATGCCCTAGTATCAGCTTCCTTTGCCAACCTAAAAAAGGCTCCTATACTTCTTACTGACACATATTCTACTGATGATAGTGTTGTTAGGGAAATAGAGAGGCTAAAGGCTAAAAATGTGATAATAGTAGGAGGAGCATCTTCAGTTGGACACTCAGTAGAAACTAATATGAAATCGAAAGGCTACAATGTTAGAAGGCTGTCAGGAGCTACTAGGTATGAAACATCTGCAATGATAGCCCAAGAGGTCAAGGATGCTACTGGTTCAAACAAAGCCATCTTGATCAATGGTTCAAAAGAAGCAGATGCACTTACTGTATCATCTCTAGCTACCAAGGAAGGCCTGCCTGTCATAATGGCCAAGTCAAATGGTATAGACAGGGCTGTAAAGGACAAGTTGGATAGTTGGAACTTGAAGGAAATCTATGTGGTTGGAGGCGTAGGTTCATTACCAAACAGTGTAGTAGATAAGGCTAAGGCTTCAAATAAAAAGAGAATAGCTGGTAGGGATAGGTACCAGACAGCTATGAAGATAGCAGAGGAATCTTACCCTAATGCAGATAGGTATATGATTGCAAATGCATACAATCCTATCGACGCCTTATCTGCAGGAGCTGTGACTGCCAAGGCCAATATGCCTATATTATTGGTCAACAAGGCTAATATACCACAAGGAGTAAGGACTAAGTTGGATAAGAAAGCCAAGGAAGTAATCTTGCTAGGTGGAGAAAATACACTAACTACAAACATTTTGAATAATATAAGTCTAGTTGATTAGTTAAAACTTTATAGGCTTATAGGAAAGATAATAAGACAGGGCAAGTATAGTACTACACTTGCCCTGTCTTGACTTATACAATTTATATGGAGTGTCTCTAAGTAAAAATTCATATTTGATGGCTCCTCAGCTACAAGAATTTTAATAAAAGGCGTAGGATCTAATAGGTCAAATATTTTAGGGAGTTAGTTGTAATAAAAAAGTCCATAAAAACTTGACACTGTCAAATGAAGAAATTGTCTTGACATCTAAATAAAAAACTAATAAAATAATTTTAGCAGTTACAGGAGCAGAAGGAGGTGATAAAGAAGCTATATAGAACTGACACTCAAAGTGTAAGATAATATGACAAGAATGAATATGGGATAGGATTAGTAGCCCTTCCTATAACATTAAATTTGAAAACACAACTTAATTAATAGGAGGTTTAAAATGAAAAAAAGACTATTATCTCTAGTTTTAGTTTTTTCATTTATATTTGGCACATTACCCGTAAATGTATTAGCAGATAATGAGCAAACTGGACAAAGTGAAACTAGAACAACAAATGGTAAGGCTGACGTTAAAAATCTTGGTGGCATCGTAGGTCCATTAGATCCAAGAGAAGACTTCCCGAAAGGATATGTAGCTGTTAAGTTCTTTGCTGATGACTTTGACAAAGAAAGAGGAGAGTTTGATGGTAAAAAGAAAGAAGTTGTATATGCAGTAAATCCAGCTAATACAGAAATTGATATGGGAGCTAAGATGTTAAAGGGTAAGAAAGCTGATGGAAATGATATCAATGTACCCTTCCCAACATATTCTGTAAATGATGCTTCTAAAGCTACTTGGAAGAAAAATGATAAAGCCCCATGGAAAATGAATCATGAAAATGCAATTAGACCTGATAAGAAAATTGATGTAAATAAACTTGGAGAACACCAAGACCTTACTTTTACAGCACAATACGAGGCTCATACGATAGCAGAGATTATTAAAAAAGATAATCTTGCACCAGCAACATTGAAGGTATGGGAAAATGATACTATTCCATGGAAAAATGGGGTTACGGTTGCTGATAAAGTAACAAATGACACATTGAAGGAAAAAATAAAAGGTTATTTGGATGATAAAAATACTTCATATGAAGACATTACAACTCCTAAAAGAATTTCAATAGGAGAAGAAGTAAATAATACACTAACAGAAGTAAAAACAGGAACAATAAGAGTAACATTTAAAGATAAATCATATATTGATGTTGAAAAACAAGAATTATATGTAATATCTCATAGAACATCTGCAACAAATGATAAAGCACCAAATGATGCGATTGACGTAACATTTAAACTAGGTGAAGGTGTTAAAGTGGGAGATAAAACTGGTAATGAAACAGGTGTAGTATATTGTAAGTATAAAGTAAAACCAAAATTTAACCTTGACAGATATTTGTCAGGAACAGCAACAAACATCTTTGATCGTATCGGTGCAGAAGTAACAGATAAGGCAAGATACGCTGGCCTTGTATGGGAAGGTCAAACACCTAACAATCCTCAAGATCATGTTGTAACAAATAGCAATAAAGTATTTACAGCTAAAGCTACTAAAATATTATTCACTGTAACACACGAATTTGAAAGTGGTACAGAAGGCAAGGCACTTCCAACAACAGAAATGCCAGATGCACCAAAAGCACTAACAGACCAAAAAGTAGGTGAAAGAGTAGCTGCTCCAACAACAACTTATAACGATGTAAAAGTAGCTGAAGGAACATGGACATTTAAAGGCTGGAGCCCAGCAACTCTAACAGTATCACCAACAGAAGAAAACAATAAATTTATAGGTAAGTGGGAATTTACACCTGATAAAAAAACGGTCAACTTAACTTTCGAATTCTACAAGAAGAAAGATAATGCCAATAGTCCACAACCATATAATGCACTTGGAGACTTCAAAAAACCAGATCTAGAAAATCTTATAGATCAAGATGTTGGAGCAGAAATTACTTTACCAACATATCCTAACCAAAAAGTTAATACTGGAGACCTACAAGGTACTTGGACATTTGATGGTTGGTATCGTAAAGATAAAAAATTAACAGACGCTAAGGCCAAAGTATCTGCAACTGATGCAGAAAACAATTTAGTTGGTAAGTGGATTTTAACTGAAACTAAGACTGCTACAGTTAGACGTGAATTTATCGTTGATCGTGATATAGTAGGAGTAGACAATGGTGTACCCGTAGGTCACACTTTACCGAAAGCAGTTAAGGAACAAAAAGCAAATACTACTACAAACTATATAGGTTCAACACAAACTCCAGGCAAGGATAAATTTACAGCTGTACCAGAAACTATCAATGGTAAACAAGGTACTTGGACATTTAAAGAATGGACTCCAAAAGAATTAGTTGTTGATGAAGACGAAAGTCGAAACTTATTTATTGGTACTTGGACTTGGACTGAAAAGGGCAAGGTTGAAGTTAAATATGTATTCGAAACTAAACCGAATAACAAAACTCTTCCAGAAGTTTTAAAGGCATTAAAACCAAAAGACCTAGTTGGAGATAAGGCTGTTTATGAAGACAATAAACCAGCAGAGCCTAAAGTACCAAACACTTCTTCAGAAGAAGCACAAAAAGCTCTTGTTGAAATGAAAGGTAGAAATAAGGTTGGAGAATGGAAGGTTGGCAAATGGGTTAAGACTATAGATGAAAAAGGAAACATCACTTATACTTTAACTTGGACTTTCGAAGAAGTTAAAAAAGACAAACCAAAACCATCAACTCCATCAAAACCATCAAATCCAACAACACCATCAACTCCATCAAAACCATCAAATCCAACAACACCATCAACTCCAGACAGAGTTAATGGAAAAAATAGAGTTGATACAGCAATCGAAATTTCTAAGAAATACTTTGGACAAGCTGAAAGAGTAATAATAGTAGATGCTTCAAACTTCCCGGATGCAATGGCAGCATCAGCACTTGCAAAGCAACTTAAAGCACCTATTCTATTAACAAACTCAAATAATTTAGATTCAAGAGTGGCTACAGAGATTAAAAGACTTGGAGCACATAATGTTACTGTTATTGGAGGCAAATCTTCAGTTTCAGATGGAGCATTAAATCAACTATCTAAATTCGATAAAGATGGCGTAGAAAGAATTTCTGGAAAAGATAGATATGAAACATCAGCACAAGTTGCAAGAAGATTAGCAAAAATAACTGGAAAAACTGACCATGCAGTGATAGCATCAGGTGAAGTTTTCGCAGATGCATTAGCAGTTGGTCCATACGCAGCAAGAGAAGGCTATCCAATACTATTAGTGAAATCAAATAGTATACCAAAATCAATTTCAGATGCTATTACAGAAATTGGTGTAAAGAAGGTATCCATTGTAGGTGGCTATGGCTCAGTATCAAAATCACTAGAAAAATCACTACCAGTAGTGGCAGAAAGATTAAGTGGTAAAACAAGATACGAAACAGCTATAGAAATAGCATCCAAAGGATTAAAAACTTCAAACAAAGCATTTGTTGCAAATGGAGAACATTGGATGGACGCACTAGTAATAGGACCAGTAGGCGGAATGTTAAATATGCCAATCCTATTAACAGGAGCAAACAGCGCACCAAAATCACTAAGAGACCATATCGCTAAATCAAAAATCGATAAGATAACTGCAATTGGTGGTACAAGTATGGTAAGTGATAAAGTTATTAATGAACTAAGTAAGTAAAAAAAGGAAAGAGCTTGGGGGAGACCCTGAGTTCTTTTTTTCGGGTATGACGGGCATGCCGTCAGTCTGTGGTGAAAGTCCACGTAGGGCGTAGTTGCCGACGAACCTCATAGCAACTTGCAAGGTTATCACCGTGAGGTGATGGCGAGAAGAAGCAATAGCAAAATCGTAGCCTGACGTACAGAAACCTAATATAAAGGCTTACATAAAGGATGAGTGGGCCCAAAGTCACGAAGTCCAAAAGGCAAACGTAACTTATGTAAGTAAATTAGGCAGGTAGACGAGGAAAGACTGACGACTTATCCCGTGAGGTCTCACAGAGGGAAAACCTAGTAACAACGAACT
>NZ_KB906632.1 GCF_000381525.1 Peptostreptococcus anaerobius VPI 4330 = DSM 2949 | reverse complement strand
ATAGGTAAAATGAAGAAAAATATGACAAAAATAGACGAACATCTTCGAAACCGTATGAGAATAGTCATCTGGAAACAGTGGAAAACCAGTGAGAAAAGGATGTGGGGGTTAAAGAAACTTGGCGTACCCGAATGGATGGCAAGACAATCCGTAGGATTTGCAGACCATTATCAGGCGGTAGCAAAAACAGCCGGACTTCGCAAGATAACAAAAGAAATCCTCGCAAAGCGAGGACTCATTAGTTGTTTAGATTATTACATGAATTGAACCGCCGTATGCCGAACGGCACGTACGGTGGTGTGAGAGGGAGGAGAAAGTCCTCCCTACTCGATTAGAAGGTGGTATTTGGTGATATTGTGGTTTCTATATTCCAAGTTAAAATAGGACTAAAAAGGCAGTGAACAGATCCTATATTCGGTTATCAAAAAGGTTATCAAAAAGGTTATCAAAAAGGTTATCAAAAAGGTTATCATTAAAATAGGTAGTGAACTAAATATTAAAAGAATAATATAGATAGTTGTTTTTTAAAGTTATATATGCTATAATACTTGGAATTAGAGAGAAACAGCTTTGTTAAATTATATGAAAATATATAGACAAGTTATGCTTATAGAGAACTAATTAAAAATTTTATCGTAACTTTATTAATTAAGTTGTCAATAAAGTTATCAATAAATCAGAAACTATCAGATATATTTTTACAATTGCACATAAGTGAACGTTCCGGTAGAGGTGTTCCAAAGGTTATTAGCGTATATGGTAAAGATGTATTTGATTTTAGAGAAAATTCTATTGTAGTAAATATACCTTTTAATTGGATAGATAAAACTGAAGTGAGTGAAAGTAAAATCAGGAAAACTGATGCTAGGAAAAATGGTAAATATATTGATAGCAAAGGGCTAAGTGATAAAAGAATAAGGATTTTATATGAAATGAGAAATAACCCTAACATAACTCAAAAACAACTCTCAGCTATACTTGGTGTTACAAGGACTGCTGTACAGAAACACATAAAATATCTTAGAGACAACGATTATTTAGAAAGAGTAGGTTCTAACAAAAATGGATACTGGCTAGTAAAAGATTAGCTTGAATATGAATTTTAAAAAGGAGATCAAAACTTGTTATTGTAAGTTTCTGATCTCCTTATTTTTTACATATAATCTATTTAATTATAGCCTTGTGGAACTTTTTCTTACCCTTTTTGATAGTTACGCCATCTCTAAGGTCTGCTTCTGTGATAGCCATCTTGCAATCATCAGCTACAGAGTCGTTTACGCTGACACCGCCCTGCTGTACAAGTCTTCTAACTTCACTCTTAGTAGGAGCAAGTCCTATCTCGATCATCAACTCATCTAGGGCAATCGAACCATCAACTAGCTTTGATGAATCCAATTCAGTTGTTGGCATATTTGCTGAGTCAACACCACCTCTAAATAGTGCTCTTGATGCTTCCTGTGCCTTGTCTGCTTCTTCTTTAGAGTGAACTAGGCTAGTCATTTCGTATGCTAGTAGTTCTTTTGCTTCATTTAGCTTGGCACCTTCCCAAGACTCCATAGGCTTGATTTCTTCAAGTGAAAGGAATGTAAGCTTCTTGATAAAGTTGACAACATCTGCATCATCAACATTTCTCCAGTACTGGTAGAAGTCAAATGGGCTAGTCTTGTTAGGGTCAAGCCATACAGCTCCACCTGCAGTTTTACCCATTTTAGTACCATCTGCCTTAGTAAGTAGTGGTATAGTCATTGCAAATGCATTTGCACCAGTCTTTCTTCTGATTAGGTCTGTACCGCCAAGTAGGTTAGACCACTGATCGTCTCCACCTAGCTGCATATTACAGCCAAGTTCTTTATATAAGTGATAAAAATCGTATGATTGCATTACCATATAGTTGAATTCTAGGAAAGAAAGTCCTTTTTCCATCCTATTCTTATAGCATTCAGCTCTTAGCATATTGTTTACTGAGAAGTGTGGTCCAACTTCCCTTAGCATATCGATGTAGTTTAGCTGCAATAGCCAATCTGCATTGTTTACCATGATACCCTTACCTTCGCCAAATTCAATGAACTTTGACATCTGAACTTTGAAGCAGTCGCAGTTGTGTTGAATTGTTTCAGGTGTCATCATCTGTCTCATGTCTGTACGGCCTGATGGGTCGCCTATATAACCTGTACCACCACCAACTAGTACTACTGGAGTGTTACCGGCCATCTGTAATCTTCTCATTAAACAAAGAGCCATAAAGTGACCAACGTGAAGTGAATCAGCAGTAGGGTCAAAGCCTAGATAGAACTTGGCCTTACCTGTATTGACTAATTCTCTGATCTCTTCTTCGTCTGTAACCTGGGCTACCAAGCCACGGGCTAATAGTTCTTCGTAAATTCCCATGATCTACACCTCTTTCTAAAAAATTAATTTCAACATATTTAAGATATATAATGACATTTGTTTAATCTCATTATGTAGGTCTAAATAAATTGATAGATACTATAATTATACACTAATATTTATAAATGTAAAGAGGGAAATTGATTGACTTATTTAAAAAATGTTGATATTTCAACAGTGGTAAAGATGATTGGAAAATGTTATACTAGTAGTAATATAAATGTTATACTAGTAGTAATGTAAGTATGGTTTTAAGTTAAGATAATACGTTTTAATGTAGTTTATAAAAATAGTTGACATATTCGACTTATAAGGGTATAATTAAGTAGTTAAAGTACGGGCGTACCTCTTTTACTAAGGCAAGGTATTTATGTACGTCTATGAATCAGGAGGAAGAAATGAACGAATTAATCAAGGCTATAGAAGCCGAACAGCTTAAGAGCGACATCCCTAATTTTGGTGCCGGGGATACAGTAAGAGTACACGTTAGAATTATCGAAGGTAAGAGAGAAAGAATCCAGGTATTCGAAGGTGTAGTAATTAAGAGACAGGGTGGAGGAGCTAGAGAAACTTTCACAGTTAGAAAAATATCTTTCGGTGTTGGTGTTGAAAGAACTTTCCCAGTTAACTCTCCAAAGATTGAAAAGATCGAAGTTACTAGATTCGGTAAGGTAAGAAGAGCTAAGATAACTTACCTAAGAGGTAGAACAGGTAAGGCTGCTAAGATTAAGGAAGCTAGAGGTAAAAGAGCTTAGTCTTAGGATTCTTAGAATAATGTAAAGTAGGATGTCTTTTTAGGCATCCTTTTTATGTTTATTGGTAAGTCTAAATAAATTAGACTAGTATGTTGCGAAAGGAGTGACATTATGAGCTATAATGAAGAGTATTTAAAAAGTGACAATATGAATATAAATTGGTATCCAGGCCATATGAAAAAGACTAGGGAGCTGGTACAGAACAATCTCAAGCTTGTAGATATAGTTGTTGAGTTGTTGGATGCAAGAATCCCTCTTTCTAGCAAGAACCCTGATATAGATAGACTAGTGGGTGACAAGCCTAGGATTATACTTCTTAACAAGGCTGATATGTGCAAAAAAGAAGACCTAGACAAGTGGATTTCTTATTTTTCATCTGAGGGTGTTAAGGCTATTACAATTAATGCCATGACTGGTAAGGGTGTAGATAAGTTGGTCAGTGAATGTAGGGAAGTGACAGCTGATATGATGGAAAAACTTGCTGAAAAGGGAAGAAACCAGAGACCAATAAGGTTGATGATAGTTGGTGTACCTAATGTAGGCAAGTCATCTCTGATCAACAAGCTTTCTGGTAGAAAGTCTACTCAGACAGGGGATAGACCGGGCGTTACCAAGGGCAAACAGTGGGTCAAGGTAAGGGGCAATATGGAATTGCTAGATACTCCGGGTATCCTATGGCCTAAATTTGACGATCAGAGGGTAGCCTTAAACCTAGCATTTACAAGGGCTATAAAAGATGAAATACTAGATATTGAAACTCTTGGTCTTAGGTTGATAGAACGTCTAATGGAGATTGCTCCAAATGACTTGATAAAAAGGTACAAGCTAGACTCAATATGTGACCTGCCTATAGACACTATGGAAGCCATAGGTAGAAAAAGAGGATTTATCATATCAAAAAATGAGCTTGACTATACAAGGATAGCTACAACTGTATTGAATGAGTTTAGAGAAGGTAAGATAGGTAGGATATGCCTAGAGTCTCCTAGGGATATCTAGCATAAATAAGCCTATACCAAAGATATATCAACTGCCATTTTATTTAATAAAGTGGCAGTTTTTTTAAAAAATTCTGAAAAATAGTTGACTTTTGACCCTTAGAATCCTATAATCTACTTAAAATCATATAGGATTTATGGGGGTAATATTATGATAAATATTGATAAAAAGGTCGCTTGGGTTGAGGTTAACCTAGATAATCTTGAGTTCAACTACAATGAACTTAGAAAGAGGGTACCGGATTCTGCAAAGATGTGTATGGTGATAAAGGCGGATGGATACGGTCATGGAGCTGTAGAACTTGCCAAGTTCTATGAATCTATTGGGGCTGATTTTTTTGCTGTTTCTAGAGCCAAAGAAGCCAAGGAATTGAGAGATGCTGGAGTTAAATCTCCTATACTAAATCTAGGGGTAACCTTGGAAGATGAATATGAGTATATGGTAGAAAGAGACCTTTCGATGACTATATTTGACTATAATGTTGCATCTAAGATTAACGAAATAGCCAAGAGTATGGGCAAGGTAGCTAGACTTCATATCAAGCTTGATACTGGTATGTCTAGGATAGGATATGTGGTTGAAGGAAGGCTTGACTATGTAGTTGGCGAAATAAAAAAGATAAGTCAATTGGAAAATATAAGGTTGGAGGGTATGTTTACCCATTTTGCAAATGCAGATGAAGCCAACCCAGAATTTAAAAATATTCAGTTGGCAAGGTTTAAGTCTGTAGTAGATAGCCTTGAAGAAGAAGGCATTAAGATAGAGCTAATTCACTGCTCAAACAGTGCAGCAATCCTGAATGATGATGAGGATTTCAATATGGTTAGACCGGGTGTCATCCAGTACGGGGTCTATCCATCTGATGAAGTTGAGAAAAATGTAGCCATCAAGCCAGTTATGTCCTTTAAGTGTAGGGTTGCAAATATCAAAGAGCTAGGAGAAGGTGTGTCTGTTGGTTATGGCAGAAATTATTTTACTAGTAAAACTGAGAGAATAGCCACTATAACTATAGGTTATGCGGATGGGTTCTTGAGAGGAAGAAAGGGAGCTTATGTATATATAAATGGACAAAAATGTCCTGTTACTGGCAATATATGTATGGACCAGACAATGGTCAGATTGCCTGATGGTCTAGATGTTAAGATAGGTGATGAAGTCCTATTGTTTGGTGAAGAGTATGTTACAGTTGAGGACGTGGCTAGAGAATGTTCAACTATAGTCCATGAGGTATGGTGTAATATAAATAGGAGGGTTGATAGGATTTATAAGAGAAACGGAGAGTTTGTAAAGCTTGTAGATTACCTTGATAAATAAGTAATAATTTTTGATTTGCATAAGTATTAAATTCCCTGTTATAATAAATATATCAGGGGATTTTTTCTGAAATAATAAAGAAATTTTATTGAAAAATCAAGATATAATCATTATCGGGGATTTAATAGCTAATCATCAAAGGAGATAAAAATGGAATTTTATGATATAGATAAAATATCATCTATGAAGTCAAAGGATATAAGGCATTTGTTTGACACTTTAGATGAAAGAGACTACAATGACTTTATAAAGATGTTTTCCAAAGACACTAGAAAGTCAACTAAGACCTTGTGCGTCAGACTTGAAAAAAAGATTGAAAAACTAAGGCAGGAAGACCAAAGACTAGACTTGATCAGCCAATATGAAAACGATGCATACTTAGCTGGTTATCAATTGGTTGCAGGTATAGACGAGGTTGGTAGGGGTCCTCTAGCAGGTCCTGTAGTAGCAGCTGTTGTAATATTAAAAAAGGGTACCAAAATAAGGGGCATCAACGACTCCAAGAAGATACCTGAGAAGAAGAGGGAAGAATTGTATGACCTTATACTTGACCAGGCCCTTGATTATGGTATAGGCATGGCTAGTCCTAGTGAGATTGACGAGCATAACATACTAAATGCTACCTATATAGCTATGAGAAGGGCTATTGACAAGCTTAAATATAGACCTGATTGTCTGCTCAATGATGCTGTTAGGATACCAGGAGTGGATATACATCAGGTTCCTATTATAAAGGGTGACTCAAAGTCTATCTCAATAGGGGCAGCCAGCATTGTAGCTAAGGTGACAAGGGATAGGATGATGTATGACTATGACAAGGAGTATCCGGGCTACAATTTCTCTTCCAACAAGGGCTATGGTACTAATGAACACTATGACGGTATCAGGGCCAAGGGAAAATGTCCTATACATAGGGAGAGCTTCCTTAAAAACTTTAGGGATACTATTTAATAAATAGAGTCATTTATAAAAGGTACTATACTATTTAATAAATATAGTCACTTATAAAAGGTACTCTACTAGTAAATAAACTTTAGGGAGTAATGTATTTTCGTTAATAAAATGTAAAATTTATTATATATATTAATCATGAAATGGGGTATATGAAATGGATTATCAAGATATGCTAAAAGAAGCTAGAAGGAAATTTAATGGAACATGTCGTGTCTGTCGTGTATGCGATGGGGTTGCGTGTAGAGGTGAAGTACCAGGCATGGGTGGCAAGGGTACAGGAAGTACCTTTATAGAGAATGTCAAGGCCATAGACAAGATCAAGCTGAACATGAGGGTCATTCATGATGTAGACAAGGTAGATACTAGCCTAGAATTATTTGGTAGAAAGCTATCTCTACCTGTAATGGCAGCTCCTATCACTGGAACAAGCTTAAATATGGGTGGACTAGTAACAGAAAAAGAGTATATCGTACCAGTAGTCGAGGGTTGTAAAAACAAGGGAACTCTTGCTATGGTAGGTGATACAGCTATAGACCAGTTCTTGTTGGATAACCTCGAGGTACTTGACAACAATGGCGGCGAGGGAATAGTATTCATAAAGCCATGGGAAAATGATAATGTTATAAAGAAGATAAGAGAGGCAGAAAAAGTTGGTGCGGTTGCTGTAGGTGTGGATATAGATGCCTGTGGACTTGTTACACTTAGCCTACATGGTAAACCAGTAAAGGCCAAGACTGTCGATGAAATAAAGGAACTTGTTCAGTCAACTGAGCTTCCATTTATACTTAAGGGTATTATGACACCAGATGAAGCAGAAAAGGCTGTTGAAGCAGGCGTATATGGTATCGTCGTATCTAACCATGGTGGTAGGGTACAAGACTATACACCGGGAACTGCAGATGTCTTAGAAGATATAGCCAAGGTTGTAAATAAGAAGATAAAGGTATTTGTAGATGGTGGTATTAGAACAGGTGTAGATGTACTCAAGATGATAGCCCTAGGAGCAGATGCCTGTCTAATAGGAAGACCTTTTGTTACTGCATCGTTTGGCGGTGAAGTAGAAGGGGTAGAAATGTATATAGACAGACTAAAATCTGAATTAGAAGGATCAATGATACTGACTGGGTGTAAAAACTTAGAGTCAATAGATTCTAGAGTTATATACGGTAGATAGTATCATTACACTAGGAGGTAATATATGAGATTTGAACACTTTAACTTCAATGTTCTAGACCTTGAAAAGAGTTTGGACTTTTATGACAAGGCCCTAGGACTTAAGCCAGTTAGGGAAAAAGTAGCCAGCGATGGTAGTTTTAAATTGGTCTATTTAGGAGATGGAGAAACTGATTTTCAGCTTGAGCTTACTTGGCTAAGAGATAGGACAGAACCATACAATTTGGGCGAATGTGAGTTCCACCTTGCCCTTAATACAGATAACTATGAAGAGACATTTAAGAAGCACCAGGATATGGGTGTAGTAGTATTTGTCAATGAGTCTATGGGTATATATTTTATAACAGATCCAGACGGATATTGGATAGAGATATTGCCAAGAGACAGACATAAGTAGTAAATATTAGTTAAGTTTAGACTAGAGAAGCATGATTTTCTCTAGTCTTTTTTTATGCAAATTCAGCTTTAGTATTGGTCTTAAATGATTTAAGGACAGATTTTAAAATACAGGTTAACTTTTAATTTTTTATGCCTATAAAGACAATAGGAAGTATAAAATAGGCATTGATGTTTAGGAGTTGATTATTTACTTATGAATAATTATGAAATAGGTAGGCTTGGAGAGGATGCTGTTGCCTACTATCTAGAAAAAAATGGATATGAAGTTTTGGATAGGAACTATAGGACAGCTAGGGGAGAGATAGATATTATATTCTCTGATGGGGACTACCTTGTATTTGGTGAGGTCAAGACAAGAAATAGTCTATACTTTGGTAGACCCTGCCAGGCAGTAGATATAAATAAAAAGATAAGGATTGTAAATACAGCCAAAAACTTTATGGTAAAGAATAATTTTTACGATATGAATATAAGATTTGACGTATTTGAAGTCTACTATAAGTCTAGAAAAATACTGCATATAAAAAACGCTTATGATACTTAGTTATGAATAAAAATATATGATATTTAGTTATGAATATAAATACAAGTAGCTTATAGCAAAAATTAAAGGTACTTGTATGACACCATGTAGATCAAATAATAAATATATGATAAAAGTTTATAAATATATTAAAGCTATTATTTTGGAGGCATAAAATGATTAATAAGGTAAAGGCAGGTATGATACTGGGTATTGAGGGAAGAATCATAGATGTTGAGATAGATATAGGTAAGGGAATGCCATGTTTTTCTATAGTTGGTTTAGCTGGTACTGAGGTCAAGGAGTCTAAAGAGAGGGTTAGGTCTGCTATCACAAATTCTGGATATGATTTTCCCTTAAAAAGAATTGTTGTAAATTTATCTCCTGCAGACTTGAAAAAGGATGGGGCATATTTAGACCTGGCCATTCTGATGGGGATTATGAGGGGCAAGTTAAAAGTGTCGGACAGTTTTCTTGAGGAAAGTCTGTTCTTGGGAGAGTTGTCTCTTGATGCCAATATCAAGCCAATGAGGGGGATAATTGCCATAGCCCTATCTATGCTAGGAAGTAAGATAAAAAGGATTTTTGTTCCAGCTGATAACTACATGGAGTGTTCTGCTATAGATGGTATAGATATTGTTCCTATTTCGTCTGTAAAGGAGGCAATCGGGATTATTAATATGAAGGAAAAAGACAGAAAATCTCATATTGATAAGCTTGTAAGTAAGATAGTGACTGAGTCTGAGGATTTTAATCAGTCGGATAGGTCCTTTAGATATACATCTGATGGTAAGAAACTCTTTGATGAAGATTTTTATGATATAAGGGGAAACAAGTTGGCTAAGAGGTGTGCTCTTATTAGTCTAGCTGGCAACCATAATATGCTTATGGTAGGTCCACCCGGTACCGGTAAGACAATGCTGGCAAAGGCCATGAAAAATATGCTACCCAAAATGTCCGACAATGAAAGTCTCGAAGTGAGCAAGATATATAGTGCAGCGGGTAAGTTGGACACTAAGAGAGGACTTATATCTACTAGACCCTTTAGGCAACCCCACCATACAACTACCAAAATTGCCATGATAGGGGGTGGGGCTAATTCATCCCTAGGTGAGATCAGCCTATCTCATAAGGGTATATTGTTTTTGGACGAGATGGCTGAGTTTCCCAAACCTATAATAGAGTGCCTAAGACAACCTATTGAGGATGGGTTTATAAATATATCAAGGCTAAACAGGTCAATCAGGTATCCTGCTGAGTTTTTGTTATTGGCTACCATGAATCCCTGCCCTTGTGGTTACCTATCCAGTTCCAGACCTTGTAGCTGCAGACAGTATGAAATTGATAGATATAGGTCAAAAATATCTGGACCTATACTAGACAGAATAGACCTTTATTGTGAGATAGTTGAGGCTGATTACAGTGACATATCTGGAAATTCAAGTGATAATAAGACATCGTCTGACTATATAGATGACATAAACAGAGCTAGGGATATACAGGCTGATAGGTTCAAGGACTTGAATATCAACACAAACTCGCAGATGAAGCCAGAGGATATCAGGGTTTATTGTCAGATGGACAAGTCAGCAGAGAATATACTGCAGTTGGTATATAACAAATACAAGCTCAGCAATAGGTCTTATATGAAATTAATTAAGATTGCCAGGACCATAGCTGACTTGGACGAGAGCCATACTATAAAAGAAGATCATATACTAGAGGCGTTTTCATATAGAAAGGCCTACTACAAGTACTTCTGTGATTATTGATATGTAAAGTCTAAGAGTATAGGTGCATATTGTTCGCATAAAATAATAAAGACATTGTTCGTATAAAATAAGGAAGATATTGTTCGTATAAAATAAGGAAGATATTGTTCGTATAAGATACTGGAGGTTGTTATGGATAGAAATTTTTACCTATGGTCCAAGCTAGCCCTAGGTATAGGATGTGTAGAGATGAAGAAATTGAGGGACTATTTGATGGAAAGTGGTCAAATTAATTTGGATGATAAAGGAGATATATCCTTGTTGAATAAAAATACCAGTCAAAACCTAAAGATAATAGATAGTATAATAAAGTCTCCATATATAGAAAAAAAGACAAGGACAAAGTACCAGTCAAGGCCTTATTCTAAAGACTACATGAGGGAAGCTATAGGGCAAATGAATAGGAGAAATATTGGTTTTGTAACTATAGATGATGACCTGTATCCAGCAGACCTGAGGCAAGTCTATGATCCACCCTATATACTTTTCTACCTAGGCGATATTGAGATTCTAAGGGATGCAGATCTGATGGCTGTTGTAGGCTCTAGAAAGGCAAGTGACTATGGCAAGGCTGCAACCAAAAAGATTGTGAGTGGTCTTGCCTCAAAAGGGATAATAATTGTAAGTGGAATGGCTACTGGAGTTGATTCCTACGCCCATATATACTGTATGGAGATGGGGACACCTACTGTTGCGGTCTTGGGTACTCCAATTGATCAAGTATATCCCAAAAAGAACCGTAAGCTTAGGGATGAAATCCTAGAAAAGGGTGGTCTCATACTATCAGAGTACAATTATGATTCTGTTACTAGGCCATCCAATTTTGCATATAGGAACCGTATAATCAGCGGTATGTCCAAAGGGGTATTGGTGTGTGAGGCTCAAAAAAAGAGCGGTACAATGATTACAGTTGAGACAGCCCTACAGGAGGGAAGGAATGTATATTCTGTGCCCGGTAGTATATTTTCTAGTCTGAGTCAGGGTTGTAACAAGTTGATCATAGATGGAGCAAAACCTATATGTGATTCAGAAGATATACTTGTTGATTTTCCTGGCCTATCTGATAGTATAGCAGGTGGCAAATTAAATAAAAAAGTGGACCCCAATATGCAGAAAATTGAAGAAAATGAAAAAAATATTGGTAAAAAATATAAAAATACTAGTAAAACTTGTTGTGTTTGTGATAATATAGTGACTGATGGTGTAAAGATAGATTTAAATTCAAACAAAGAAGGCCCTATAATAGATCTTTTAAGGCTTAATGGGGCTATGGATTTGGATCATATTCAGGACATGACAGGTTATGATGTAGCAACTATTATATCTATACTCAATAAGTTGTATCTTATTGGTCAAGTCGTTGAACTGGGTAATAATGTATATGCATTAACTGATAACAATTGAGTTATTGTGCAATCTTTTCACCTAACATATATTAAAAGATGGAGGTGTGCCTAGTGCCAAAGGCTTTAGTAATAGTTGAGTCTCCTGCAAAGGCCAAGACAATAGAAAAGTTTTTAGGAAAAAGCCACTATACAGTAAAGGCATCAGTAGGGCATGTTCGTGACCTGCCTAAGAGTAGACTAGGAGTGGACATTGAAAACAACTTTGAACCTGAATACATAAATATCAGGGGCAAGGGTGATGTTATAAAAGACCTAAAGAAGGAAGCAAAAAAGGCTTCAAAAGTATATCTTGCAACTGACCCCGATAGAGAAGGTGAGGCTATATCATGGCATCTATCTTATATTTTGGGGATAGACAATGATAGTGCGTGTAGGATAGAGTTCAACGAAATAACAAAAGATACTATAAAAAAATCAATAAAAATGCCGAGAAAAATCAACCATGATCTTGTTGATGCACAGCAGGCGAGAAGAGTTCTTGATAGACTCTTGGGATATCAGATAAGTCCTATACTATGGCAAAAGGTAAGACGTGGTCTTTCTGCTGGTAGAGTTCAGTCAGTAACAACAAAGCTCATATGCGATAGGGAAAAGGAGATAGAGGCCTTTGTACCAGAAGAATATTGGACTCTAGTCCTAGTATGCAACATAGATGGAACTATGGTTGAATTTAGTTTTTATGGAAATGAAAATGAAAAGCTAGACCTTAATGACAAGGAAACAGTAGACAATATCATAAGTGCCATAGAGTCACAAATGATAAAAATAATAAACATAGATACAAAGGTTAGAAAGAGAAGTGCAGTAAAGCCATTCACTACATCTCAGCTTCAGCAGGAAGCAGTTAATAGGCTTGGATTTACAACAAAGAAGGCAATGAAGATAGCCCAAGAACTATACGAAGGTGTAAATGTAGCTGGCGAAGGTGCAGTTGGTCTTATATCATACATAAGAACTGACTCACAGAGGTTGTCTGATGAGGCAAAAAATGCTGCAAAGTTGTTTATACTAGATGAATATGGGGAAAAATACTACTTAGGTGGCAAGGGAAAAACAAATTCAAAGAAAAATTCTCAGGATGCCCATGAAGCCATCAGACCTACACTTACTACGAGAACACCAGATTCTATAAAAGAGTCTCTTTCAAAAGACCAATATAAATTGTATGACCTAATTTGGAGAAGGTTTATAGCCAGTCAGATGGAAGATGCTGTATATGAATCCCTATCAATTGAAGCTGATATAGCTGGTTATAGGTTTAGGGCGACTGGATCAAAGCAGATTTTTGATGGGTATACAAGAGTATACAACTTCACTGATAGGGAGGATAAGATACTTCCTCAGTTGAATGTAGGAGACCTATTAAAGATAGAAGATATAGATCCAAACCAGCACTTTACAAAGCCACCAGCAAGATTTACCGAAGCATCTCTTGTTAGGACACTTGAAGACCTAGGCATAGGAAGACCATCTACATATGCTCCAACTATAGGTACAATCCTAAACAGGGGATATGTCGAGAAGGAAGGTCAATCAATTAAGCCTACAGAGTTGGGTGTAATTGTAACAGATATATTGGAAGATAATTTTAAGATGCTTACTGATGTAGAGTTTACAGCCAAGATGGAGGATAGACTAGATGAGATAGCAGATGGTGGAGTGGTTTGGAAGGATGTAGTTGCCGAATCATATGCCCCACTTAGGGAATCAATCAAGGAAGCAATAGAAAATATAGAAAAAATTAATATGGATATAGAGACAGACGAGATATGCGAGAACTGCGGTGCCAACATGGTTATAAAGCATGGTAGGTTTGGTAAATTTATGGCGTGCAAGAACTATCCTGAATGTAAGACTACAAGACCGATACTTGAAAAAATCGGCGTAAAATGTCCTAAATGTGGTGATGGCGATATCATTGTTCGAAAGACAAAAAATGGTAGAGTCTTCTATGGATGCTCCAATTATCCAGACTGCGATTTTGTAGAGTGGAAGAAGCCTACAGGTGAAATATGTAAGGTATGTGGTTCACATATGATTGAGAAGGTCACAAAAAAGGAAACGACATCTGTCTGCTCTAATAAGGAATGTACGACAAACAAGTAATATATAGGGACCATAGCTGGACCTTAGTTTCCTAATACAGACAGTTCGCAATTATGTATTTTGTACAAAATTACGAAAATTTAAAAGATTGTAAAAAAATCTTGAAAATTGACTTGAATTGTGTTAATATTTCATTGAATGGATTTATAATGATAGGTATATCTTTATAGATAATTGGGATTCTAAATATTTAGGTACTGTAGAATAATATAAATATATTAGGAGGAAAAGGAGTATGGCAAGTAGTTTATTAGAAAACACAAGAAGAATAAATAAGACGCTTCAGTCAACTGCTGGAACATCTGTGTCTTTTGATCAGTTGTCAAGTGCGTTAGGAAATGTCTTGAACTCAAATGTATATGTTGTAAGAAATAGAGGAAAGGTGTTGGGTTATTATCTGATAACACCTGAAGATAGTTCTGTACAGGTAGATGAGGAAAATACGAATATGTTCCCTAAGGAATATGCTGAAAATGTGTTGATGGTCTACGAAACAAAGGAAAATATGTCTAAAGAGGAAATTCTTAAGATATTCCCATTTGAACATGATAGACTTAACAAATACACTACATTAGTTCCAATTATGGGAAGTGGTGAGAGACTAGGAACATTGGTACTGTCTAGGTATGACGAACCTTTTACTGATGATGATCTAGTTATGGCAGAGTATTCAGCTACTGTAATAGGTATGGAGATACTAAGAGCTATCAGTGAAGAGATGGAAGAAAACATGAGAAAGAAGGCTGTAGTACAGATGGCTATAGGAACACTTTCTTATTCTGAACTTGAAGCAATTGAGCATATATTTGAAGAATTAAATGGAAATGAGGGACTTCTTGTTGCAAGTAAGATAGCTGACAAGGTTGGTATAACTCGTTCTGTAATTGTAAATGCCCTTAGAAAATTTGAAAGTGCTGGTGTAATAGAGTCAAGATCACTTGGTATGAAGGGTACACATATAAGAATACTTAATGACAAGCTTTTGGAAGAATTAAAGAACCACAGAGGTTAGTAACCGGTGGTCATAGTTATTGATAAATATTAGATTGTTTAAGGGTCGGTATGCTGGCAACCACTAAAGGTATGCTAGGCTGACCCTTTTTATATTGAAAGGAGGATTGTGATGCCGTTAGCTGATAAATATAGGCCTAAAAAGATTGAAGATATAGTAGGCCAGTCCCATATTGTAGGCAAGGGAAAGTTATTCAATAATATGTTAGAAAAAAATTACTATCCCAACATGATTTTTTTTGGTGGTCCAGGAATAGGAAAGACTACAGTAGCGGAGATACTAGCTAGTAGTGCAGACAAGTCTTTTTACAAGATTAATGCATCAAATTCGTCGCTCGAGGATATAAAAAAAGTCATTGGCCAGATTGGGAAGCTAGATAATTCAAATGGAATACTCCTGTATATAGACGAGATCCAAAGTTTTAACAAGAAACAACAACAGTCGATACTAGAGTTTATTGAAAAGGGAGATATAACCCTTATAGCTAGTACAACTGAAAATCCCTACCACTATGTCTACAAGGCCATATTAAGCCGTAGTGTGGTGATAGAGTTCAAGCCTATTAGTCGGGGTGATATAGTTGTAGGACTTAGGAGAATTGTAAATACCTACAATGGAAATAATATATCTCATCTCAAATGTGATGATGATTGTTTAAAGGTCATAGCCTCTGCATCAGGTGGAGATATGAGGTCTGCTATAAACGTACTTGAACTAGCCATCAATAATGCAATTCTTGATAGTGATTCAAATATTGTAATCGACCCTAGTGTCTTAGATTCCTTGAATTTAGCGACTGCTTATAATTTTGATATGGATGGAGATGTTCACTACAACCTACTTTCAGCCTTTCAAAAGTCTATAAGGGGTTCGGACCCTGATGCAGCTGTATACTACCTAGCAAGGTTGGTAAAGGGAGGAGACCTAATATCTATATGCAGAAGGCTACTTGTAATCGCCTCTGAGGATGTGGGACTAGCATATCCCAATGCTATAGCAATTACCAAGGCCTGTGTCGATTCTGCTATGCAACTAGGCTTTCCTGAGGCCAGGATACCTCTTGCCCAAGCTGTTATACTGCTGGCAACGTCTCCAAAGTCCAACTCAGCCTACCTTGCAATTAATTCGGCCCTTTCTGATATAGATGATAAGGTAAGTGACGATATACCTGACCACCTAAAGGACTCTCACTATTCAGGGGCCAAAAAGTTGGGTCATGGTAGAGACTACTTATATCCCCATAATTATCCCAACCACTATATAGACCAAGATTACCTACCTGACAACCTATTGGGCAGGTGCTACTACGATCCACAGGACAATAAGTTTGAAAAAGGCATTAGGTCATATATGGATATATTAAGAGATAGTCTTAAAAAATAAAGCATTGACAAGACCAATTTATTATAATAATATGGTCTTAGGATCAATTCATACTAGAATACTAGGAATTGATTCGAGGAGAGGTGATATTTATGAAATTGTCAACAAAAGGTAAATATGGACTAAAGGCTATGTTTGAGCTGGCTCTTTCAAAGACAGGTGAACCAGTATCCCTAAAGCATATAGCCAAGCAACAAAATATATCTGACCAGTATTTGGAACAGATATTTTCAAGTCTAAAAAAAGCCAAATTGGTAAAAAGCGTAAGAGGTGCCCAGGGTGGTTATATGCTATCCAAGGATCCTAAAGAAATCACTGTAGCAGATATTCTAAAGGTTTTAGAGGGCGATATGGCATTTACTGATTGCTTGCTAGACAAGGATGCCTGTGAAAACTTCAATTCATGTGCTACAAAGTATGTATGGGCGAAAATAAAAGACAGTATAGAACAAGTAACAATGGCTATATCTCTTCAAGATATGGTGGATGATTATGAGTCGAACTTTAACTATAGGGATGACGACATCACTGGTATAATGAACAAGATATAGTGATAAAATTAGAGCCCAGTGCTCTTTTTTTATGACGAAAATGGATAATAAATTTATCGTTGGGTAATTAATTGACGAGAGGGAAAATTGATCAGAGAATATTGTTAAAAATATTATAATTGATCAAGGGTATTAAATGGCTATGACATGATTGAAAATAGTCAGTATAGGTAATTTTAAAAGACATGGAGGATATTTTGACTAAGAAGAAAGTATTGTTGGGTATGAGTGGTGGAGTAGACAGTTCAGTTGCTGCCTACCTACTTAAGAAAGAAGGATATGATGTTGTAGGTGTCAACATGAAGCTATGGGATAGACCAGATGAAAAGGACGTGGAAGATGCTATATCTGTCTGTGAAAAATTGGATATTCCTTTCCATGTAATAGACCTACAAAAAGAGTTCAAGGGTAAGGTAATTGAGAATTTTATTAAGGAATATGAGGCTGGACACACCCCAAACCCATGTGTATTCTGTAATAAAAATATAAAATTTGGTGACCTATTCAAAAAGGCAGAGGAGCTAGGATGCGATTATATTGCTACTGGCCACTATGCACTGATTGAGTATAACGAAGAAAAGGGCATATATGAACTTAAAAAGGCATCCAATTCAAACAAGGACCAGACCTATGTAATGTACAACCTATCTCAGGAGAAGTTATCAAAGATTCTCTTCCCAATAGGCAAGTACAACAAGGACCAGATAAGAGAGATGGCAAAAGAGATAGGCCTAAAGGTCTATAACAAGCCTGATAGCCAGGATATCTGTTTTATACCTGATAATAACTATGAAAGATTTTTGAAGGAAAAGACTAATATACGGGTCAATGAAGGAATATTTGTTGACAAGGACGGCAATAAGCTGGGTGACCACAAGGGTATAATATCATATACTATAGGTCAGAGAAAGGGATTGGGTATGACCTTTGGCAAGCCTACATATGTTATTGATATAAATGCCAAGGACAACACTATAGTCTTAGGAGATAACGAAGACTTATTCAAGACTGAGCTAGTAGCCAAGGATGCCAACTTCATACCGTTTGATATAGAGACACTGGATGGGACTAGGAAGTTTGATGCCAAGATCAGGTATTCATCAAGCCTATCGAAGGCAAGTGTCACATACCTAGGCGACAATAGGATAAGAGTTGTATTTGATCAGGCTCAAAGGGCTATAACAAGAGGTCAGAGCGTTGTATTCTATGATGGAGACTGCCTAGTTGGTGGTGGAATTATAGAATGGTAGTAGAAATTATCACGAGTGATAATTTCTACGCTCCACATGTTAACTTATATCAATAAGATTGTAAAAAGGCTTGATTAATGGTAGAAAATGAGTTAATATATTTATATATTAAATGACGATGAAGAGAAGTAGTAGATTATTCTGATTCTAATAGAGAGGGGCAGATGGTGGAAGTGTCCTAGATAGGTTTTTCGAAGCAGTCTTTGAGTCTTTTGGTGGAAACTAAGTATACCAAAACGTATTGCTGCGTTAAAGCATTGAGATGTCCGTCTAAGGATGAATCAGGGTGGTACCGCGAATATTTGCTCGCCCCTGCATATGCAGGAGCGGGCTTTTTTATTATTGCTCTATAGTTGACTCTTGTTAATAGGCTTTTATGTATTTATCTTTGTTAACTGGTTTGCTAGAGAGTATCTTAATTGATATGGAGGAATTATATATGGAAAAAATGGGTTTAAATGAGATAAGGAAAAACTTTACTGAGTTTTTTAGAAGCAAGGGACATTATATTGCCAAGTCACATTCGCTAGTTCCTAGCAACGACAAGTCGCTTCTACTAATTAACTCAGGTATGGCGCCTTTAAAGAATTATTTTTCAGGTGTAGAAACACCACCAAAGGAGAGGATGTCTACAGTTCAAAAGTGTATCAGAACAGGTGATATAGAAAATGTTGGTGTAACAGCTAGACACGCTACTTTCTTTGAGATGATGGGTAACTTCTCATTTGGTGACTACTTCAAGAAGGATGCTATAACTTGGGCATGGGAGTTTATAACTCAGTGGCTAAAGTTACCTGAAGAAAAACTATGGGTGACTGTATACGAAAGTGATGACGAAGCATACGACCTATGGAAGAATATGATAGGCTTCCCTGAGGAGAGAATAGTTAGACTAGGTAAGGATGACAACTTCTGGGAGATAGGTCTTGGACCTTGTGGACCATGTTCAGAAATATACTTTGACAAGGGTGAAAAGTATGGCTGTGGTTGTGAAGATTGTAAGCCAGGTTGTGACTGTGACAGGTTCCTTGAATTCTGGAACCTAGTATTTACTCAGTTTGATAGACAGGAAGATGGTAGCTATGGAGATCTTGAAAACAAGAACATAGATACAGGTATGGGTCTTGAGAGAATGGCTTGTGTAATGCAGGATGTAGATACTATATTTGAGGTTGATACAATTCAGGAAGTCCTACAGAATGTATGTAAGATAGCAGGTAAGACTTATGGAAATGATCCTAAAAACGACAAGTCTATAAGGATAATAACAGACCATATCAGGTCAGTATCATTCATGGTAGCTGATGGTATACTTCCATCAAACGAAGGTAGGGGTTATGTACTTAGAAGACTTCTTAGAAGGGCTGCAAGACATGGTAAGCTACTAGGTATAGAGGGTGGATTCCTAAATGACCTTGTAGATGTTGTAATCAAGACTAGTGGTGAGGCTTATCCTGAACTAGTTGAAAAGGAAGCCTACATCAAGAAGGTAATAGGTATAGAAGAAGAAAAGTTTGCTGAAGCCTTACACCAGGGTCTTGAAATACTAAAGTCTTATACAGAAGAGACTAAGGATGCAGGCAAGACTCAGATATCTGGTGAGATGGCATTTAAGCTATATGATACATACGGATTCCCACTAGACCTTACAATGGAAATCCTTGAAGATGAGGGCATGACAGTTGATGAAGAAGGTTTTGAAGCTGAAATGCAGGCTCAGAAGGACAGGGCTAGAGCTGCCAGAGGTAATAGAGAGGGAGATGCTTGGAAGGAAGACCCTCTTACAAGATTAGAGGATGCATCTTCTGAATTTGATGGATACAAGAACTTGAAGATGGATTCAAAAGTAAAGGCTATAGTTGCTGACAATGAACTTGTTGACTCAATCGAAGAGGGATGTGAGGCTGAATTAATACTTGATACAACTACTTTCTATCCAAACGGTGGTGGTCAGGTAGGTGACAAGGGTACTATAGAGTCTGATATAGGTGTATTTGAAGTTGTAGATACTATCAAGGGTGCCAACTCATCAATCAAGCATATAGGTAGACTTGTAAGTGGATCACTAAAGCTAGGCGATTTGGTAGCTACAAGTGTAAATAAGGAGCTAAGAATGGATGCTGCTAGAAACCACTCTGCAACTCACTTATTACACAAGGCCCTAAAGACTGTACTTGGTGAGCATGTAAACCAGGCTGGTTCATTGGTTGCTCCAGACAGGTTGAGATTTGACTTTACTCATTTTGAGTCTATAACTAAGGACCAATTACTAGAAATAGAAGAGATGGTAAATGACTTTGTACTTGAATCAATGCCTATAACAGCAGAGGTGATGAATATAAATGCTGCTAAGGAAATGGGTGCTACAGCCCTATTTGGTGAAAAATACGGAGAAAATGTAAGGGTTGTTACAATGGGAGACTGCTCTATAGAATTATGTGGTGGTACTCACCTTGACAACACAGCCCAGGTAGGTCTATTTAAGATAGTATCTGAATCAGGTGTAGCTGCTGGTGTTAGAAGAATTGAGGCTATCACAGGACGTAGTGTATACCAGTCAATAAAGGATACAGATAGGTTAGTTGCAAGTGTTGTAGACGTCCTAAAGACTAGGGAAGACAACCTATTTGAAAGAGCTAAGACAATAGTAGAAGAAAACAAGGCTCTTGAAAAAGAGTTACAGGCGATAAAGGCTAAGATGTCTATGGAAAATGCTGACTCTGTACTTGATTCTAAGATAGAGATCAAGGGTGTAAACCTTATAACTAACAGGTATGAAGGAATGGATATGGATACCCTAAGACAGGCTGCAGACCAGCTAAGAGACAAGCTAGAGTCTGGTGTAGTTGTCCTTGCCAACGTAACAGATGGTAAGATAAATATAGTTGCTACAGCTAGCAAGGAAGCAATAGACAAGGGTGCCCATGCTGGTAATATAGTAAGAGAGGTAGCCAAGATAGCAGGAGGAAAGGGTGGAGGTAGACCTAACATGGCCCAGGCCGGTGCTAGTGATATTTCTAAGCTTGATGAAGCCCTTGCTGCTGCTAAGGAAATAGTTGAAGGACAGATTAAATAGGATAGTTAAATATTTAGGATATTGTTTTATAGAGTTTAGCCCCTGGAATCCAGGGGCTAAATTAAGATATAAGGTTTGAAAGAGAGGTAGTAGATGGGAGTAGAAATATCTATCCTTAATTTTATACAAAATTACAGGTCGCCAATTGCTGATACCTTAATGGTTCTTATGACTAGACTTGGAGATATGGGTCTTATATGGCTTGTTATTAGTCTTGTTTTACTTGCTATACCTAAGACTAGAAAATTGGGGATTTATCTTGTACTAGCATTGATTATAAATTTTATCATAGCAAATTTGATCCTAAAACCACTTGTAGCTAGGGTGAGGCCCTTTGACGTTAATAAACTGATAAAATTATTGATTTCAAGTCCAAGGGATTATTCTTTTCCATCTGGTCACACATCGGCAAGTTTTACAATAGTCTTTGCCCTGTTTTTTTCAAAAACTAAAAGACTTGAGGGATCAAATGACAAGTTCTTGATGGGAGATGCTAGACTTTCTAAAATTATTGATATACTATTTGTTATTTGCCTTGTATTTGCAAGTCTAATAGCCTTTTCTAGACTATATTTATACGTTCACTATCCAACCGACGTATTGGGTGGAATTGGTGTAGGTTTATTGTCTTCATATTTTGCCTATAAACTTGCTAAAATTTATTATTTAAGGTAAAATCATTGTAAGTGGCATACAATTACAGTGGGTGAGTGATTTTAATAGCCATAATTACAAGAACAATTAAAAATAATAATTCATTAGGAGGGATTTTTATGGATAAAAATTTAGGATACACAATGAAATTTGAGGGCTTGTCCGATGAAAAAATGGATGTTGCAGAAACTATCAATTATGTTTATGATTCTTTGATAGAAAAGGGCTACAATCCTGTAAATCAGATAATAGGATACCTGCTATCTGGAGATTCTAGCTATATCACTAGCTACAATAATGCAAGGGCTGCTATTAAGTCTTTTGAAAGAGATGAGATACTAGAAGAAATTATTAAAAAATATTTGAATGTTGAGGAGTAATAAGGAATGATTAAGAAGATTTCATCACTTATGCTCACCCTGATTCTATTGGTGACTTTTGCGACACCTGCACTTGCCAGTCAGGTCAAATCCGATAAGATGGAACTTGCTACTGAGATGCCTATAGAAAAGGGAGAGGTTGATCCAAGCGCTGACAACAATACAGCCAAAAACAAGGGCAAGGTTATAGTGATAGATATGAATAGGGTCAACATGGACAATATGTCTAGGTTTAAGAGTATAAGTGGCCTAATTGACAAGTCTGCCTTTATAGGTCAGATGAATATTAGGGGAGACAAGGGATATGATGATAGGAGAAACTATGCTAGTATTGGCTCTACAGGTAGGGTAAATATACTGCCTGAGACAAGGATCAGTTTTGAAAAATCTACAGAAGACCAGAAAAAGATCTACCAAGCTGCTACTGGAACAAAGGCCCTAAACATCAACCTAGATAATATCAATTTTATTGATTTTTACAATCAAAATAAGGGAGAGTACAAGTCTAGTATAGGATACTTGGGTCAGACCCTATCTTCAAATGGCAAAAAGATAGGTGTCTTAGGTAATAGTGACTACTATGACTCTACGGGTCAGTTTGTCAAGAATAGGGATTTTTGCCTTGCTGTTATGGACAGTAGGGGTAGGATACATGATGGTGTCCTTGATGGGATAAACAAGAAAAAAACCAACTTCCCTTATGGAATAGGAACTGACTACAAGAAATTAAGAGAAGAAACAAAGAGGCTTTATGAGTCATCTGACCTACTTTTTGTTGAGCTAGGGGATACATTTAGACTTGATGAATACAAGGAAAACTTAAATAAGAATACCTATGCTAAGATGAAAAGAATGGTATACTCAGAGGCCAACAAGTACATAGCAAGTACTCTAAAGATGGCTGGTGACAATGATACTATATATATAATAGGGTCATTCCCAAGTAGGCTAGACTACAAGAACAACAGGAGACTGGCACCAGTTATCAGGATAGACAAGTCTGAAAAAGGTTCAGGTCTTTTGGAGACATCGACAACTAGGCGTAAGGGAGTAATAGCCAATATAGACCTTGGTGTTGATATACTAAATAGGTTTGGACTAAAGAACAAATTTATGAATGGTAGGGTAATCAAGTCAGTCCCTATGGAAAATTCTTTTGAATACCTACAAAAAGACTACAAGAAGATTATAGCCATATCTTCAATAAGAATGTCTATAATAAACATCTACGTAACTATAATAGTGGCATCTTGGATTATATGTGCCCTAGCCCTATGGAAGAAGGAAAAGATACCTCAGAAGCATAGGGGTAAGGTCTTAAATGTTCTAAAGGAATTTGTCAAGCTTGGTCTAATAATGCCACTTGCATTTTTGACAGCACCTATATTGCAGGCCAGGACAGAACCTGGAGTTGCTCTTTCCATAATAGCTGCAACCATAGTATATTATTTGGCTGGTAGGGTCTTGTTCAAGAATGACGATATGAAGCAGATATGCCTATTCGCAAGTGCCATGATAGCTATTATTGTGGTTGATTCAGCCCTTTATACACCGCTTATGGAGAGTAATATCATGAGTTATGATCCTATGATAGGGGCTAGATATTACGGTATAGGTAACGAATATGAAGGTGTCACAATAGGTAGTGCAATTATTGGCTTTGCTATACTTTTGGAGCACAAGTCTATCAAAAGATGGATGGTTGTACCATTTTTACTGCTAGTCCTATTTACATCAGCATATCCAGCTATGGGGGCCAATGTCGGTGGAGCTATATCAGAGTGTGTAGCCTATATAGTATTTATTCTGTTGATATACGATATCAAGATAGACTTTAAAAAGGCCCTTATGATATTATTGGCTACTGGAGGTCTTGTTGTAGCCTTTGCTATAGCAGATATCGCCCTTGGTCTTGGGTCCCACCTAGGCAATTTCGTCAACCAGATACTTGCCAACGGACCTATGGAAATAGTAAATGTATTTGCTAGAAAGATAGAGATGAATGTAAAACTTGCTCAGACTACAGTTTGGGTCAATATTTTACTAGCTGGTCTTGCTATACTTGCCCTTATAATATTCAGGCCAAATAAGAACTTTGCGGCTATGAAGGCAAAGTATCCTCTTATTTATAAGGGCTACCTATCTATAATGGTTGGATGTATAGTTACACTTTTTGTGAATGACTCAGGAATAATATCATCAGCTACTGATTCGATATACTTACTGATACCAATTATTATAATAATGATAAATGAAAAGATGAGTATAGAAAATGTAAATAAGGAGAAAATATGCTAACTGGAAGAATAATGGGTCTTGATATAGGTGATAATACTATTGGAGTTGCTGTAAGTGACCTGATGGGTATGACAGCTCAGGGTATTACAACTATAAAGAGAGAGAGCAAGAAAAAGGATATAGAGGCTATAAAAGATATCATAAAGGAACAGAATGTAAACCTAATAGTGTCTGGCCTACCTAAGAATATGAATGGAACTGTAGGCCCACAAGCTGAAAAGGTAATGAAGTTTTGTGAACTAATCAAAGAAGAGACTAAACTTGAGGTAGAATTTTGGGATGAAAGACTTACAACTGTATCTGCTGAAAAAATGTTGATCAGTGGAGATGTAAGTAGAAAAAACAGAAAAAAAGTTATAGATAAGCTGGCTGCAGTACTTATACTCCAGAATTATCTAGATTTTAAAAAGTTCTAAATATATATAGTAAAAACATGAAAGAAATATTTAATATTTTCAGTTGTTTATGAGAATAATTTTTTGGTATAACAAGTATATACCTACTTGAAATATATTTTCAAACAAAATTAATACATTCATATATTTAACTATAATAAGAAAAAATTAATAATTATTATAAGACCCCTTGGAATCATTGCCAAGGGGTTTTAAAAAATGTATTGACATATATCTGTATTTACTATAATATATTAATTAATAACATTATCAATTGAAAGTTAGGAGGTAAATAAATGGAAAACACAATGGAGATACTCAAAGAAAAACTTAAAGCAACTGGCTTTAAAATAACACCACAAAGAAGAGCTATAATTGAAGTTTTAATACAGAATGAAAAATCACACCTTAGCAGTGAAGAAATATATGATAAGGTAAGGGTAAATTGCCCAGAAATAGGTCTAGCAACAGTTTATAGAACTATGCAGTTACTAGATGAAATAAATGGTATATCAAAGTTGAACTTGGATGATGGTTGTATTAGATATGAAATAAATATTGAAGGTGAAGATGCTCACCACCACCACCACCTAATCTGTAATGATTGTGGTGCTATTATAGAGGTTAGAGAAGACTTACTAGATGCTATAGAATCTCAGGTAGAAGAAAAGTATGGATTTGTAGTTCAAAACCATGACCTAAAGTTCTATGGAAAATGTCAGGTTTGTAAGAACAAGCCAGAAGCAGAGTAAACTTAGTGTATTTTAATATTTTCTTTAATATTATTATAGAAAATTTAAGCGAATTCACAGAAAAAAATAGAAAATGAAAAAACACAAAAACAAATAATAAAAAGCCTCAAAACAGCAGGCTTTTTTGATAAATACCCCTTTACTGGAAAATCAGTCAAAGGGGTATTTTGGGTATGACGGGCATGCCGTCAGTCTGTGGTGAAAGTCCACGTAGGGCGTAGTTGCCGACGAACCTCATAGCAACTTGCAAGGTTATCACCGTGAGGTGATGGCGAGAAGAAGCAATAGCAAAATCGTAGCCTGACGTACAGAAACCTAATATAAAGGCTTACATAAAGGATGAGTGGGCCCAAAGTCACGAAGTCCAAAAGGCAAACGTAACTTATGTAAGTAAATTAGGCAGGTAGACGAGGAAAGACTGACGACTTATCCCGTGAGGTCTCACAGAGGGAAAACCTAGTAACAACGAACTGTGAGAAGTCAGCAGAAGCCATAGTAGT
>NZ_KB906631.1 GCF_000381525.1 Peptostreptococcus anaerobius VPI 4330 = DSM 2949 | reverse complement strand
AAATATGACAAAAATAGACGAACATCTTCGAAACCGTATGAGAATAGTCATCTGGAAACAGTGGAAAACCAGTGAGAAAAGGATGTGGGGGTTAAAGAAACTTGGCGTACCCGAATGGATGGCAAGACAATCCGTAGGATTTGCAGACCATTATCAGGCGGTAGCAAAAACAGCCGGACTTCGCAAGATAACAAAAGAAATCCTCGCAAAGCGAGGACTCATTAGTTGTTTAGATTATTACATGAATTGAACCGCCGTATGCCGAACGGCACGTACGGTGGTGTGAGAGGGAGGAGAAAGTCCTCCCTACTCGATTAGTTTATAAAGATTGGTGGATTATAATGACAGCGAGAAATATTGCCTATAAGGTACTACTAGATATAGAAAAAAACTCCAACTACTCTAATATAGCACTAAATAAATTTTTAAAAGATAGCAAGTTAACTAATAAGGATAGGGGCCTTGCTACTGAGATTGTTTATGGTGTTGTAGCCAACAAGAGGACCTTGGACTATATGATAAATAAAAAATCTAAAATAAAAGTAAAAAAGATGAATCACTCAGTCAAGATAATATTGAGAATGGGTGTATACCAACTCCTATACCTAGATAGGGTGGCTGATTATGGAGTCATAGATGAAGCGGTTAAGATGATGAAGAAGATAGATAGGCGTTCATCAGGTTTTGTAAATGCAATCTTAAGAAATATATCAAGAGAGAAGGATAGCATTTTGGACCTAGACGATAGCTACAAAAATCTAGCTATAAAGTATTCATATGAGGACTGGATTGTCGATAGGATCAGTGACCAGTATGGAAAAGAGAGGACGTCCAATATCTTAGCTGCCTTGTCTATTAGGCCGAGGATTTTCCTAAGGATAAATAGGAACAAGTTAAGAGATGGTGAAAATCTGTCAGACCTAAAAAAATATATAGTAGATAGGCTGGAAAAGGATGGCGTCATAGTCAGAGATAGGCATATTTTAGAAGAAGCCATAGAAGTTGAGAACTTCAAACAGATTGAAAACAAGGACCTATTTAAAAGTGGTTATATAAGCGTTCAGGATATATCTTCAATGATGGTGGCAAGGGCCCTAAACCCTAAGAAGAATTCTAAGGTACTAGACCTTTGTGCAGCACCAGGTGGCAAGTCATGCCATATAGGAGAAATGATGAAAGATTCAGGTTCTGTATTGGCATGTGATGTTTTTGACCACAAGATCAAACTTATCAAGGCCTACTCAAATAGGCTGGGTCTAACTAATATAGAAGCCTGCATCAACAATGCCATGGTCCTAAATGAAGATTATGTGGGGGCATTTGATTATGTAGTATGTGATGTTCCTTGTTCAGGTATGGGTATAGTCAGGAGGAAGCCTGAAATAAAATACAAGAAAAAAGAAGATGTTGATTCACTACCCAAGATACAGAGAAAAATCCTGGACAATGCATCAAAGTACATAAAAAAAGATGGAGTCCTTATATACTCGACTTGCACTATATTCAAAGAGGAAAATATCGAACTAATTGAAGAATTTTTGAAAGATAACAAAGAATTTAAAATAGAATCAATAGAAAACTTGCCTTTTGAAAGAGAAAGGTTGGACAAAGGATACCTGGAAATTATTCCAGACAGGGATGATATGGACGGATTCTTTATCTGTAGGATGAAAAAAATTTAAAAATTAATCGAGGTGTGGTATAATGAATGAAGGTAAGATAGGGAAAGTAGTTCTTAAAAACCTGACTGAAGAAGAGATGGTGGAGTTTATCTTATCTTTGGGCGAGAAAAAGTTTAGGGCAGCCCAGGTTTATTCTTGGGTCTACAAAAACATCAGGGACTTTGATGAAATGAAAAATGTACCTAAGAGTCTGAGGGACAAATTGAGGGAAAAGTCAATAATTGGCAACCTTGATATAGAACTTAAACTAGAGTCAAAGATAGATAATACAAAGAAATATCTTTTTCTTTTAAACGACGGAAATATCATAGAGACAGTCGCTATGGATTATGATAGCAGGCTTACAGTCTGTGTGTCAAACCAGGTAGGATGTCGTATGGGATGTAACTTTTGTGCATCTACAATAGGCGGTCTTTCTAGGCACTTAGAAGCATGGGAAATACTTGACCAGATTATGAAGGTTCAAGAAGACCTGGGCAAGAGGGTGTCTAATATAGTCATGATGGGCAGTGGAGAACCTCTTGACAATTTTGACAACTCTATGAGATTTTTGAAGTTGGTAAATGAAAAAAACGGCTTGAATATAGGTAATAGACATATTACCCTTTCAACGTGTGGTTTGGTAGATAGGATATTGGAACTTGCCGATATGCAGATTCCGATAAACCTTGCGATCTCTCTACATTCTCCATATGATGAAGAGAGAAAGGAAATAATGCCAATAGCCAAAAAATATACGATTAAAGAGTTGATGGATGCATGTAGGTACTACATATCTAAGACTAATAGGAGGGTTACTTTTGAGTATGCCTTGATAAAAGACAAGAACAATACTGATAGGGAGGCTAAGAAATTAGTTGAGCTCTTGAGGGGTATGTTGTGTCATGTTAATTTGATCCCTATTAATCCGATTGCTGAAAGAGACTATGAAAAACCAAACATAGAATACATTAATAAATTCAAAAATTATTTGGATAAAAACAAGATTCCTGTATCGATCAGAAACTCTATGGGCTCTGACATAAGCGGTGCCTGTGGTCAGTTGAGGAGAGACTACAAGGGAACTTCAAAGGAGGAATAGTATGGATTTTGTTTGTACTTCTCATATTGGAATGGTCAGAAAAAACAACGAAGACTATTGCAAAGGGGAGATAATAGAAATAGGTGATGGAAAAGAGATAGGTATATTTGCCATAGCCGATGGTATGGGAGGTCACAATAAGGGTGAAGTAGCAAGCCAGTTGGCAGTTGACAATATCATAGATTTTTTCAATGACAACCTTATACAAAATGATACAGTAAAAATCGAATACATAGATGATATTATAAAGCAGGCATACAATACTGTGAATTCTATGATCTATGAGAAATCTAGAGAAGATATAACGTATGAAGGCATGGGTACAACTCTTACACTTGCAATTGTATACGACAACAAGGCCTATATAGCCAATGTCGGAGATTCAAGATGTTATATTGAAGAGGGTGGCAATCTTAGAAGAGTTACATCTGACCACTCAATTGTAGAGGAGTATATCAAGGCCAATATTATAACAGAAGAAGAGGCTAGGAGCCATCCAGATAGAAATAAGATTACTAGGGCGGTAGGAACTGAGCCGATTGTGGTTGTGGATATCTTTACAGAAGAACTTACTAGCGGACAAAAGCTACTTTTGACTACTGACGGTCTAACTGGTGCTGCTGTGCATGATGATATAGTTAAGGTTTTTGAAGTTGATGAAGCTTTGGACAAGGTAGCTGACAACCTAGTAGACCTAGCAAACCAGTCATCAGGTAAAGATAATGTAACTGTAATAATAGTTGTAGCGTAAGGTGGTGTTATTATGGGAGCAACGGTATTAGGAAACAGATATGAAATCCTTAGAAAAATTGGTGACGGAGGTATGGCCTTTGTATACCAGGCTAGGGATAAGTTATTAAATAGAATAGTAGCAGTAAAGGTACTAAGACCTGAGTTTGTAGATGACCAGGAATTTTTGGTTAAGTTTAAGAGAGAGGCAGAGGCTGTTGCCAGTCTATCTCACCCTAATATAGTGAATGTATATGATGTCGGCGAAGATGGCAAGGTTCACTATATAGTAATGGAGTATGTCGATGGCCAGAACCTAAAAGAGATAATTCAAAATGAAGGTTCTCTTGAAGAATATACTGCTCTAGACATAGCAAAACAGATAGCAAGGGCTCTTGGTGCGGCTCATAGAAACGGTATTATCCACCGTGATATAAAGCCTCATAATATCCTTATATCCAAGGATGGAAGGCAGGTGAAGGTTGCTGACTTTGGTATAGCCAAGGCTGTGTCATCATCAACTATGACGAATATGGGAAGTGTAATAGGGTCTGTCCATTATATTTCACCAGAACAGGCCAAGGGCAAGCACTTGACATCAAATGCAGACCTTTATTCCTTGGGGATAGTTCTTTATGAGATGATAATAGGTAGGGTTCCATTTAGCGGAGACAGCCCAATTTCTATAGCCCTAAAGCATATCAATGAAGAGATTGTATTCTCCAATGAGGAGGTCGTTAGGGTTCCAAAGAGCGTTAGGACAATCATTTCCAAGTTGACTGACAAAAATCCTGATGGAAGATATCAGACAGCTGAAGAGTTAATAGAGGATATAGAGTATGTTGAGAGAAATATAGACCTCAATTATATAAAGGACTACGATTCCTTTGCAACAGCCGATATGGACCACAAGGATCCTACACCTTTCTTTGGTAGAAAGCCTAATGTAAATAGGGATTACGAAGAGTATGACGACGATGATTATGAAGACGAATACTACGAAGATGAGTATTACGATGATGAATATGATGAAGACGAATACTACGAAAATAAGAAAAAGTCCAGAAGAGATAAGAAAAAAGATAAAAAGGATAGAAAAAAGAATAAGAGACAGGAGACACCTCAGTCTAGAAGAAGGCTAAAGATTTTGGCTGCTATATTGATCCTGATACTAATAGGTTATGCGGCTGTTTTTGCAAAATTGATGGGGCTAGGACCATTTTCAAATAGGTCTAACCAGGAGCAAGTTGTTGCCCCTAGTCTACTGAATATGAGCCTTGCAGAAGCACAAAATAAGCTAGATGGTACGGGCATAAAATTGGTTGTTAAATCTGAGGAATATTCTAGTCAAGTTCCTGAAGGTAAAATTATAAGTCAGACTCCTAGCAGTGGATCCAACCTTAATAAGGGAGACTCAATAGAAGTAATAGTCAGTAAGGGGGCTAGTAAGGTTCCAGTTCCTAATGTGATAGGATTAAAGCTAACTCAGGCTGAGAAACTTCTAAACGATAACGGCCTGCTTTTGGGTAATGTCAAATACGAATATAATAGTGCTCCTGAAGGAACGGTTCTAAGTCAGAGTTTGGTAGGTGGATCTAGTGATGAAGGACAGAAGGTATCATTGGTTGTCAGCAAGGGCAAAAAGAAGTCTGAGGAAAAACCAAGCATCATTGAGGAAGGCTCAAATCCATCATACAATCCAAATCCTGATACAGGTTCTACAGGAGGATCAACTAGGATAGTTGAACCTGACACTAGTGGATCATCAAGAGGATCTTCTTCTAGGGGTTCTAGTGGATCATCAAGTGGAAGCACTTCTAGAGGTTCTAGTGGATCATCAGGTGAAAGTTCATCAGGATCATCAAGTGGTTCTGGCAGTGTTATAGATGATTCTTCCAGAACAGGTTCTGTAGTTGAATAGTAATTAATAAAAGGGCTATCTTAGATAGCTCTTTTTTATGTCATACAATCTTTTTATGACATAAAAGAAGTTGGTATTGTATTTAAATTTTATAAGGAGGGACTATGAATAAAGTTGCACTTGTTACAGGAGCGTCTAGGGGGATAGGAAGGCAGATAGCCATAGACCTTTCTAAGGCAGGCTATGAGATAATAATAAACTACAATAAGTCTCATGAAAAGGCCAAAGACCTAGTGGACAAGATAAGATCTAATGGATACAAGGCACAAATTTATAGGGCTGATGTATCCCAGGAAAATCAAGTTATAGAGATGTTTGACTATATATACAAGACATATGGAAGATTGGATCTATTGGTCAATAATGCGGGTGTAGCCCTTGATGGAAGCCTGTTAACTGATACAAGTACAGATGCTTGGAATTATGTAATAGATTCTAACCTAAGGTCTGTTTACCTGTGTTCAAGAGAGGCTCTAAAAATCATGCAGCCACAACATGACGGTAAAATAATCAACATAGCGTCAATGTGGGGTGAAGTTGGAGGTTCCTGTGAAGTAATATACTCAGCTAGTAAGGCTGGTGTTATTGGTCTTACAAAGGCCCTAGCCAAGGAGGTTGGTCCATCTGGCATAAGGGTTAACTGTGTATCTCCGGGTGTTATTATGACGGATATGATGGAGGGCTATACAGAAGATGACCTTGCTTGTTTAAGAGATGAAACTCCTATTATGGAGCTTGGCAAGGTAGGAGACATATCGTCAATGGTTCTTTACCTAGCATCAAAAGAGGCAGGATTTATCACAGGGCAAATCATGTCAGTCAATGGTGGTATAGTAATATAGGAACAATAAATATATCTTGGGGCTTATCTAAAGAGATTAATCTATGATATAATTAAGAGATAGGTATAATAGTAGACAAGTTGATATTATTTGAGTAGGAGGATAGGTTTGACAAAAGGAATAATTATTAAGGGTATCAGTAGCTTTTACTATGTACAAGTGGGTGAAGATATCTATGAATGCAAGGCAAGGGGTATATTTAGGAAGAAAAATATGGCACCTCTAGTAGGAGATCGTGTTGTGTTATCCATACTAGATGAAGAAGGCAAGAAGGGCATAATAGATGAAATATTGCCTAGAAAATCATATCTAGTTAGACCTCCTATAGCCAATATAGACAAGGTCCTAATCACTTTTTCTGTCAAGGAACCTGTACCTAATCTGTCTCTTCTAGATAGGTTTATAATACTGGCAGAGAGAGAAGAGTTAGAGATTGTAATCCTTCTTACCAAGACTGACCTCGATGAAGACAGGCTTATATCAAATCAGATTAAGGAAGAGTTTGAGTCTATAGGATATCCTGTCATAGATGTATGCGCTAGGACAGGAGAAAATATCGACAGGGTAATAGAAGAAATGGAAGGATGTGTTTCTGTATTTGCAGGCCAGTCTGGAGTTGGAAAGTCTTCTATACTCAATGCTATTGACCCTGAGTTTAACCTCAAGACGGCTGAGATATCTCAAAAGTTGGGTAGGGGTAAGCATACTACAAGACATGCCGAGCTATACAAGATAGGAAAGAATGCAGTTGTTGCAGATACGCCAGGTTTTTCATCTTTTGATGTCAATGAACTTGATCCAGAGGAACTTAGGGAATATTTTGTTGAGTTTGGCGAGTATAGTGATTGTAGGTTTGGTAATAAATGCATACACAAAAATGAGCCGGATTGCGGCGTAAAAGAAGCAGTAGAAAATGGACATATTTCAAAGAGAAGATATGAATCTTATTTACAATTGTTAGATGAAATAAATAATAATGGAAAATTTAGGAGGAAATTATAATGATAAAGTTAGCGCCATCAATATTATCAGCAAACTTTGCTGAACTATTAGCGGATTGTAAGAAGGCTCAGGATGCAGGTTGTGAATACCTACACTTAGATGTTATGGATGGACACTATGTGCCTAATATCACATTTGGACCAGCTGTAATAAAGAGTCTTAGAAAAGATATAGATATGGTATTTGATGCCCACCTGATGATTACAGATCCAGATGCATATATGGATGCACTTGCAGATGCTGGATGTGATATAGTAACTGTACACCAGGAAGCATGTACTCACCTACACAGGACTATACAAAATATAAAATCACATGGCATGAAGGCTGGAGTAGTATTAAATCCAGCAACACCAGTAGAAACTATAAAGCATGTTTTATGTGATGTTGATATGGTACTATTGATGTCAGTAAACCCTGGATTTGGTGGACAGGCATTTATACCAGAAACTATCAATAAGATCAAAGAACTAAAGTCTATGATCGATGAAAGAGGCCTAGAAATAGATATAGAGGTTGACGGTGGTGTCAAGGCTTCTAATATAAAGGAAGTAGTAGACGCAGGTGCCAATATCATAGTTGGTGGTTCATCAATATTCGGACACGATGATATAAACAAGGCTGTAGAAGACCTTAGAAATGCAGCTCAGGGAAAGTAGTTGATCAAATTGGCTAAAGAAAAAAAAGCAAGTTTGTTTTTAAATGGAGAGATAGAGGATATAGATCAAATAAAGTCTAAGTTTGACAAGGAAAATTACGATATCGTAATTGGGGTCGATGGTGGAGCAAATCACCTTCAGAGAATAGGAGCAGTACCAGACTACATAGTAGGAGATCTTGATTCAATTGACAAAGAATCTCTAACTTTTTTTATTGAAAAAGGTACGGAATTTAAGAAGTATCCCAGCAAAAAAAACGAGACAGACACGGAGTTAGCTATATGGTTGGCAAGAGACTTGGGAGCCCAAAGTATAGATTTATACGGGGCTCTTGGAGGCAGAATA
The DNA here is from genome assembly GCF_000381525.1 of Peptostreptococcus anaerobius VPI 4330 = DSM 2949. Lineage (GTDB taxonomy): Bacteria > Bacillota > Clostridia > Peptostreptococcales > Peptostreptococcaceae > Peptostreptococcus > Peptostreptococcus anaerobius. The sequence continues at coordinate 18,343 of NZ_KB906631.1, read as the reverse complement.
GACCATGAAATAGCTAACATACACCTACTGTATTATATTATCAAAAGGGGTTTAAATCCTAGGATATTAGATAAGAATAGAGACTTGTATATAGTAGGAAAAGATCCTCTAGAAATAAGTGGAAAAGCTGGTGATTTGATTTCTCTTATACCCTTGTATGGCGATGCTAAGGGAGTTACACTTGGTGGATTGGAGTATCCACTGGAAAAATATGATATGGAATTTTCAAAACCAAGAGGAATTTCAAATGTAATGATAGGCCAAAAGTGTTCTATAAGTCTTGAAGAAGGCTATCTTTTGGTTATAAAGAATGAATTATAAGGAGACTAAATCAATGAAAGTATATACGGTACTTCTGGTAGAAGATGAAAAAGATATAGCCGACGCAGTTGAAGTATACTTACGTAACCAAGGATATGAAGTAATAAAGGCAAGTAACGGGCAAGAAGGTCTAGAAATGATTGAAAAAAATGAAGTCCACCTTGCCATAGTTGATCTTATGATGCCTGTAATGGATGGTACAACAATGATTATGAAGTTGAGGGAAAAGTACGACTTCCCTGTAATAATACTTTCTGCAAAGTCAGAAGAAGTAGACAAGATAATGGGACTTAATATAGGTGCTGATGACTATGTGAACAAGCCATTTAAACCTTTAGAGCTTCTAGCAAGAGTCAACTCACAGCTAAGAAGATACACTAAGTATTTAAACCTTGTAAAAGAGGGCGGAGAAGAAAATAAAAATGATGGTATCTATACAATAGGTGGTCTAGAATTAAATGAGCACACAAGAGTTGTAACAGTTGATGGATTGCCAGTAAAGATAACTCCTATAGAATTTAAAATTATAAATCTTTTGATTAAGAATCCAGGTAGGGTATATTCGTCTGAAGAAATATATGAAAAAGTTTGGAACGAAACAGCGATAAGCACTGATACAGTTATGGTACATATAAGGAACATTAGAGAAAAAATAGAACTTGACTCTAAAAATCCTAAATACCTAAAGGTGGTGTGGGGAGTTGGATATAAAATCGACAAAATATAAGAAAATATTTAATAGAATTGATGTTAAAATAAGTAAGACCTACTTTACAGTGTTGGTGAATTTAATAATGGTTTGCTTGACAGCCTTTACCATGTATTCATATTACGGAGTTGAGCTACAACTTGCAAAGACAAAACGTTCAAACCCGTTTGACTCGCTTATGTATGCAAATAGTTTGTTCGACTCAAATTATTATCTTAATTACAAGGCTAGCCAAAATGAAAATAATAGAATACAAAGACCAGCGGACTTTTATTTATCTAAATCAACTATTGATAAGCTAGTTGAAAATGTAGATGTTGATTACTATTCTGCAAAGTTAGAAGAGGAAGATATAAAAAATTCATTTGACGAAAGCTTTAAGAGTGTAAGTGACTACATACTTGGCTCAGAAGGGCAACAAAAATATCTCACAATAAATACAAAGACAGGTCACAGAATATCAAATTATAATTTTGATAATAATATCATAGATAAAATACTAGAGTACAAGGACAACCGTAGCAATATGAATACCCACCAAAGGAGAGAGGTCAGTAAGAGTATCAGCGACCACTTGTCTGAAAAGTATAGAAACTATGTGGTCTTGGAGTATGATGATAAGGGCAACTATAAGACTCTATACACATATGGTATAAATGAAGCGGGTTTTAATAACTATTTTTTACAGCTTGAATCTAGAAAAAAATTAGATGAAGTATATATTGTTGATCCAGACCACTATGAAGGGTTTGGTGCCTACAGTATAGATCCAATTAAAAACAGGATATTTGTCTACGCTTTACCTAATAATCTTGATATATCTTTTTATAAACCTGAAAACTCTATTTCCTATATTATGTATGACACGGAGAGAGAGGTCTATGATGACTTTGTGAGCTTTCAGGAAAAGATATGTCTAGCTATAATTATAATAACTTTATTAATACCTACAAGCCAATTGAAAAAGTATTGGGGGATATCTACAGGCCTTAAATTGCCACTATTTGTTATACTGTCTGTTGCTACTATAATATACTTTACATTTATTGACAGTGTGCCCAAAGTATATATGTTAAGAGAAACTATAAATGGCAGCATACTCAGGGGCATAATGCAAAGTCGAATTGACCCGACCTGGTATAGGAATATAGTAAATTTTATAAATATAGTATTTTGGTTCTGTTCATATACATTTGTATTCTGTTATGTTGTAATATTCAAGCGATTTATTGAATATGGTCCTAAGAAATATATCGAAAATAATAGCGTAATCTACTATATTTTATCTAGATACTTGGCAAGGGTTAAGGCATTTATAAATAGTGTTGTATTATTTGATATGAGCAAGAAATATAATAGGTTATGGATTATAGGTATTGTTATAGTATTTGCAGGGGCTACTGTCTTATCAGTAACCAAGTATACAGAACCTCTTCCTTGGGTTATGTCTATTCTTATATTTTTGATACTTATGCTTAGCTATATAAAGGTTGTTTCAAGGCAGATTAAAGATGTAGTAGAGGATTATTCAAAACTCCTTGAGCTTACAGAGTCTATTGCCAAGGGTGACCTAGATAAGGATATAGAAAGCGAGAATATAGGTGTATATAACGAGATTAAGCTACAACTGGTATCTATAAAAGAGGCATACAAGAAATCTGTTCAAGAGGAAATAAGGAGTCAGCAGATGAAAAGTGAGTTGATATCCAATGTATCACATGACTTAAAGACACCTTTGACATCCATTATAACCTATTCAGACCTATTGATGAATATGGATACATCAGGAGATGCTAGAAAATATATAGAGACTATAAATAGGAAATCTGAAAGACTCAAAATTCTTATAGATGATATGTTTGAAATATCCAAGGCTCAAACAGGAAATATAAAGCTAAATTTAAACTACATAAATGTTGTAGAGTTGATGAAGCAGACAGTGGGAGAACTAGAAGACATACTTGCAAATAGGAATATAATGCTGATGACCAAGTATCCGGAATATAAGGTCATACTAGAGTTAGATGGGGAAAAAACCTATAGGGTGTTTGAAAATCTATTGGTTAATATGTCTAAGTATGCTATGCCGAATACCAGAGCCTATGTTGAGATACGAGATGAGGGTGACGAGGTACTTATATCATTCAAAAATATATCTGAGAACTTTATAGATTTTAGGGAAGACGAAATAATTGAAAGATTTATAAGAGGTGATAGGTCTAGAAATACAGAGGGTTCTGGTCTAGGACTATCTATTACTAAATCTTACGTTGAGCTTCAAAAGGGTGCTATAGAGATTGTATTGGATGCAGACCTATTTAAAGTAAATATCAGGTTTAAAAAAACAATCGATGATTTAAATAATAAAAAATAATTATAAAAGAGGTGCTAGTTCAAAAAATGGACTAGCACCTCTTTTATAAGTGATATATTATTTATATTGATAAAGAATAGATTTGATTAATTTTAATATTTAAAGCCATAAGGTATTTAATCAATTACCATATGCTTGATTTTGCCTAGAATGTAAAAAAAGGTGTCCTGTGGACACCATTTTAATTTACTATGCTCTTTCAACTTTTCCTGAACGTAAACATCTTGTACAAACAGAAACTCTCTTTGGAGTACCATCCTCTACGATCTTAACATTTCTTAAGTTTGCTGACCAACTTCTCTTGTTATGCTTGTTTGAGTGAGATACCTGGTTACCAGATACTTTACCCTTACCGCACACGCTACATACCTTTGACATTGAGCACACCTCCTTAATACTATAATATTAAGCCTAAAAACATAATTAATAATATCATAACAGGTTGAAAAAATCAAGTATAAATTGCATTAATATGAATTTTTCTGTATAATAGGAGGTAGGTAACAAGTATATGAGAAAAAGTTCGATCAAAATATTGAATTAAAAGCTTTTATATATTAATATAAGATATATGTACACTATTAGGAGGTAAGGCATGAGTTCACTAGTAAGTAATAAATTAGGAAAAATAGAAATAGACAAGCATGTATTAGCCCAGCTTACTTATAAGGCTGCTACAGAAAGTTACGGTTTGGTCGGATTTTCTTCAAAGTCAAAGGGAATAGTTGAGTTATTAAAGGGAGAAAATGCTACTAAGGGTGTAAACATAGTAGAATTAAACGAAACAGAAGTTGATATTGAAATATTTGTAATATTACAGTATGGAACTAATATAACTACAGTTGCAAATAATATAATAGAGAGAATAAAGTATACTGTTGAGACTTATTCGGGCGTAAAGATTAACCAGGTTACTGTAAGCGTTCAGGGAATAAGAGTTAAGTAAACAGGAGGAGAGAAATGAATCAAAGTATAAATGGTAAATTATTTAGGGAGATGTTTGTGTCGGGAGCTAATAACCTTAAAAATAACAAGGACTTGATAGACAAACTAAATGTATTCCCTGTACCAGATGGGGATACTGGTACTAATATGTCGATGACGATATCATCTGCTATTAGAGAACTAAATAATTTAAAAAATGATAATCTGACAGAAGTAGGAAAGACCCTATCAAAGGGATCTTTGATGGGAGCCAGGGGTAATTCAGGTGTTATCCTTTCTCAGATTATCAGGGGTATGGCTTCTTCAATGGAAGGCAAGAAAGAATTAGGAGTTGAAGACCTAGCTAAGGCTTTAAAGTCAGGTGCAGATACTGCCTATAAGGCTGTTATAAAGCCTATAGAGGGTACAATTCTGACAGTTGTTAGAGAGTCAGGAGAATTTGCTATATTAAATTCACATAAGTTCAAGACTGTATCTGAACTTATGGAGGCAGTTGTAATGGAAGCTGAGGCATCACTAGAGAGGACTCCTAATCTTCTGAAAAACTTGAAGGATGCTGGGGTTGTTGATTCAGGTGGTAAGGGTCTAGTATGCCTTTATGAAGGTATGCTATTTGCTATTAAGGGACAGCCAGTAGAGCTATTGGATGCTCAAGATGAGTCCTCTAAGCCAGCACAGGTTGGTCTTATGAGTGATTCAGCTCAGAATGCCGATATAAAATTTGGATACTGTACTGAGTTCATACTTGAATCAGACAAGGTTGAAGAAGATACTATAAGAGACATTATGCTAGGATATGGGGATAGTTTGGTTGTTGTAGGCTATGACGGAATGATTAAGGTTCACGTTCATACCAACAATCCAGGAAATGCCCTACAGGAGGCTCTAAAGTTTGGTCAGTTGGTGACTATCAAAATAGAAAATATGAGACTTCAGCACAACAACACAATTATACCTGATGAAGAACAAGAGCAGGCTATAGAGGGTGTAAGGATTGAACAAGCATCTAGCGTTAAGGAAGCTGCCGGTCAGCAGGAAAAGAAAAAGTATGGATTTATAACTACGACAATGGGTAGGGGTCTAGCTGAAATATTTGAAGAGTTTGGAGTAGATATAGTAATAGAGGGTGGACAGACGATGAACCCATCTACAGAAGACTTTATGAATGCAGTTGGGGCTGTAAATGCTGATCATATATTTATCCTACCAAACAACTCAAATGTTATAATGGCTGCTAACCAGGCTAAGGAGCTTTCAGACAAGGATGTATATGTAGTTCCTACAAAAAATATACCTCAGGGTATATCAAGTCTTATAAACTTTGAGCCGGATGCAAATCCAGAAGATAATATGGCTAGATTTATGGAGTCAATTAGTATGGTCAAGTCAGGCGAAGTAACATTTGCTGTAAGAGACACTATAATGGATGGAATAGAAGTTTCAGAAGGTGACATCATAGGTATAACTGCTAAGAAGCTTGTAGATTCTGGCAAGGATGTAAACAAAGTTACTAAGAAACTGATCAAGTCTATGGTGGACGAAGATTCAGCTATAGTTACTATTTACTATGGAGAAGACGTAGAAGAAGATAGTGCTAGATTGTTTGCTGAAATTATTCAGGATGAGTTTGATGATTTAGATGTAGAACTATATTATGGTGGTCAGCCATTATATTACTATCTAATTTCAGTTGAATAGATGATACTTAGGATGGAGCTGCTTTAAGGTGGCTCCTTTTTTATAGGGAGGAAGGTATATGTACAGTGTACTAAATGAAAAAATACAATATATCAAGGGTATTGGCCCCAAAAAAGCTGACAAGATGTCAAAGCTAGGTATATTCACCATAGAAGATGCCCTTTTCTACTTTCCAAGACAGTTTGAGGACCGTTCTAGGGTAAAGAAAGTTTTTCAACTAGAGGATGGTGAAAAAGTAGCCATAGAAGTAAAGATAGAGAGGATCAGCTCTAGAAGGGTAAGAAAGCTCAGTATAACTGAATTATTTGTAAAGGATGATACCAAGGCCTGTAAGCTTGTTTTCTTTAACAAGGGCTATCTTAGAAATACCTTTAGGGTGGGGGATGAGGTCAAGGTCTTTGGTACTGTTAAGATAAGGCCTACAGGTATTGTAGAGATGCACAATTGTGAGATAGAATACGACAAGCTAGACAAGAATACAGGAATAATAATACCGGTATACAAGCTATCTAATGGTGTTACAAACAAGGATGTCATGGGCATGATCAGGAATATTTTTGAGATGCCGGATATCAAGATCAAGGAATACCTGCCACAATGGATCATAGACAAGTACAACCTATGCGATATCAACTTTGCTATTAAGAGTATGCATTTCCCTGAGAAAAAAGAAAATGTCAAGATAGCAATGTTCAGGCTTATATTTGAAGAGCTCTTATTTTTACAGTTGGGCTTGTTCACTATAAAGGGTGACAATAGGATTGCTAGTGGCATCAGTCAGCCTGTTCACAAGGACCTAAAGGCTATTGAAAATGGTCTAGGATTCAAGTTGACACGTGCCCAACAAAGAGCCTATGATGATATCCTAAGGGATATGGAGTCAGGCAAGGTCATGAATAGGCTAGTCCAGGGTGATGTGGGATCTGGCAAGACTGCTGTTGCCCAACTTGCCTTAGCGAATACAGTACTAAATGGATATCAAGGAGCCTATATGGCACCTACCGAGATATTGGCCAACCAGCATTTTGAGTCATTTCTTGACTTTTTTAAAAATACACCAATAAGGGTAGAACTACTTACGGGGAGCGTATCCAAGAAAAGATCTGAGGATATAAGGGAAAGACTAAAAAATGGAGAGATAGACATTTTAATAGGTACCCATGCCCTTATAGAGGACAAGGTAGAGTTTAATAAGCTAGGACTTGTAATTACGGATGAACAGCATAGGTTTGGTGTTAGGCAAAGGGGTAGGCTGACTGCCAAGGCCCTTAGTCCAGATGTCTTAGTTATGACGGCGACACCTATACCTAGGACCCTTGCCCTTATTCTGTACGGAGACCTGGATATATCTATTATAGACGAGTTGCCTCCAGGTAGACAAAAGATAGATACAATAGCTGTTTACGAGGACAAGAGGGATATATACTATGAGCGAAATATAAGAAAAGAAGTAGAGATGGGCCACCAGGTATATGTTGTATGTCCCTTGGTTGAAGAGAGCGAAGTATTGGATGTCAAGTCTGCTACAGAAGTATATGATGAACTACAGTATAGGTTTTTTACAGACCTTAGAATAGGTCTATTGCACGGTAAGATGAAGCCATCAGAAAAAGATGAAGTCATGGAGGCGTTTAAAAACCATGAATTAGATATTCTGGTTTCAACTACTGTTATAGAGGTTGGGGTCAATGTGCCTAATGCCACTGTTATGGTTGTAGAAAATGCAGAGAGGTTTGGACTTGCTCAGCTCCACCAGTTAAGAGGACGAGTAGGAAGGGGCAAATCCAAGTCGTATTGTTGCTTGATATACAAGTCAAGATCAGATGTCTGCAAGAAAAGGATGGATATAATGGAAGAGACCAATGACGGTTTTGTAATATCTGAAAAAGACCTTGAAATAAGGGGACCTGGAGACTTCTTTGGGACTAGGCAGCATGGTCTTCCTGAACTTAAGGTTGCAAACCTATTTAAACATATCAAGATACTTAGGATGGTTCAGCTAGAAGCCAGGGAGATATACAGTAAGGATCCAGGATTAGATTTTATAGAAAACAAAGGATTGAGGCAAAATATAGAAAAAATGTTTAAAAATATTGGTGAAAATATATCTTTATAAGTATATTACCTAGTTAAAAGGGTCTTATTGTGATAAAATATAGGAGTACAGTTTAATTATTAATAGGAGGTATTTTAATGAGAGTTATTTCAGGAAGTGCCAGAGGACTTAAGTTAAATACTCCAGAAGATTATGACATAAGACCTACTACTGATAGGGTTAAGGAGTCGATGTTTAACGTTATATCTCCGTATGTCTATGATGCAGAGGTTCTAGATCTTTTTTCTGGAAGTGGAGCTCTTGGTGTAGAGGCCTTATCAAGGGGAGCAAGCCACGTTTATTTTTGTGACAAGGATCCGAAAAGTATTGGTGTTACAAAATCAAATATATCCAAGGCCAAGTTTGAAGCTAGGTCTACAGTGATACTTGGTGACTACTTAAAGGCCATTAGCAATATTTCTTCCAAAAAAGAGAAGATGGATATAATATTTATAGATCCGCCATACTATAAGGGTTTGTTTGGCGAGGTACTAAAAGAGATTGTAGACCAAGGCATACTAGAAGAAGATGGGATATTGGTAGTGGAGCATGACTATCAAGTGGCTATCGAAGAAGTAGATGGTCTTAATATCATAAAAAATAAGAAATACGGAAAAACAGCGGTAACAATTTATGGTTTGGAGGACGAAGATGAGTAAATCCATAAAGGCAATTTTTGCAGGGAGTTTTGATCCTGTCACAAATGGGCATGTAGATATTATAGAAAGAGCTTCCAAGCTATTTGACGAATTGAAAATTGGAGTTTTAATTAACCCAAATAAAAATAGTCTTTTTACAATAGAGGAAAGAATGAATTTAATAAAAGAGGCCACTTGTCATATTGACAATGTTGAAATAATATTTTTCGAAGGTCTTTTAATAGATTATTGTAAGCAAAATGATATAAGTGTATTGGTTAGGGGTGTAAGGTCTGCAGCTGATGTAGACTATGAGCTACAGATGGCCCATATGAATAAGGAATTATGTACAGATATTGAAACAGTCATATTGCCTACTAATACCAAATATTCTTTTGTTAGTTCATCATTGATAAAAGAAGTACTACACTTTAATGCAGAAATAAAAAATTTAGTTCCGGCTTGTGTTTTAAGAGAGTTGTCAAAGAAAAATAACAAAAAAGACAAGTAAGAAAAACAGGCAGGACATGTTAATTATATAAGTCAAACAAATAAGCCATATTGATGATATGGCTAGTAAGAAATGGATTAACTGGAGGTCAGTATGAGCGAAAATATAAAAATAATGGACATAATTCATGATATGGAGATTATACTCGATGAAGCAAGTGGTTTTCCACTTTCAAAAAAAGTAGGTATAGATAAGGAAGAATTTTTGGACCTACTATCAGAACTAAAAGATGCCCTACCTTTTGAACTTGAAACTGCCATAAATATTATCAAGGAACAGGATGCAATACTTGAAGCTGCCAGAAATGACGCCAAGTTCTTGCTTGATGATGCTAAGCGTGAAAGAGATCAAAAATACAAGGAATGTAATGAAGAAATAATAATAAAAAATAAGCAAGTAGACTCTGAAATAGAAAATATGATGAAGGAAGCTACTATTAGGGCTGAAGAATTGGTATCAGAAAATAGGATAACTAAGGATGCTAAGGCTAGGTCTGAAAGGATGATAAAGGAAGCTACTGAGTATACTAGAAACCTAAGAGATGGTGCTAGAAGTTACTCAATAGAACTCCTAGACACTGCTGAATCTACTTTGGCAGAGCTTCTTGCAGAAGTGAGAAACAACAAGTCACAGCTGTAATAAATATAAATTATAGAATATTTTATATAGTTAAAGGGGAATACTGATGAAAATTGGGGGAATAATTGCGGAATACAATCCGTTTCACAATGGACACAAGTACCATATTGAAGAATTTAAGGAAAAATCATCTTGTAGTCACTTGGTTGCAGTTACTAGCGGTAACTTTGTTCAAAGAGGTGGTCCAGCCATAGTTGACAAGTACACTAGGGCTAAGATGGCCTTGGATAACGGTGTTGACCTAGTATTAGAAATGCCTGCCTATTATGCAACTCAGACAGCGGAAATATTTTCTAGAGGGGCTGTTATGACTTTAGAAGCCCTAAACTGTGTAGATAGTTTTTGCTTTGGGTCAGAACATGGAGAGATTGACAAGTTAAAAGAGGCAGCTGCCATTTCAATGGGTATCAGTGGTGACTACGAAGTTAGCCTTAGAAAAAACATAGAAGAAGGTATGCCATTTGCTGTAGCTAGGGAGATGGCAGTAAGAGAATATATGGATGAGGTACCAAGTGACTTTTTCAAGGGGTCAAACAATATCTTGGCAATAGAGTATCTAAGGGAACTTATAAGACTTGATTCAAAGATGGAGCCAATTACAATTAGAAGAATGAGTGCTGGTCACAATTCTAGGGAAGTAAGTGGTGATATATCATCTGCTACTGCTATTAGAAAGGTCTTGAATGGACTTGAGTTGCGTGAGAATGTAATGAATACAAAGGACAAGCGTGACTTCTTAAGGAAGATTTCAATTATTGAAAATAGTGTTCCAAAGACCATATATTTTGAGTTGATAGACATGATATCTAAGGAAATGTATCCGCTTGACAATGAGGACTTTTTCAGTGAAATAAGAACTTGTGTAATAAGAAATGAAGGCACACTTCACAATTATTTTGAGGTAAAAGAAGGGCTTGAAAATTCTATAAGAAAGACTGTTGTCAGGGCACCTAAATTTGACGATGTAGTTGCAGAATTGAAGTCTAAAAGATATACTTCATCAAAGATAAGAAGATGTTTGTTCAATATCCTACTAGGTGTAAAAGATAGAGATATGGACATTGCCAAGAATTTAAAGCAATTGCCATATGTTAGGGTGTTGGCTCTTAATGATAAGGGTAGAGAAATACTAAAAAAGATTAAAGAAGTATCTGACGTAGACGTAGTGTCTAGTCCAGCTAAGGCAAAGCTTACGGATTCTTATATTGAAAATCCAGTCTATAAGATGTTGTTTGATTTTGATCTTAGGTCTTCTAGTATCTACTACCAAAAATACTACAGTAACCACAGAGAACAGTTGGAGAATGGTGAGGTAGATTATTTCAACCTTATAACCAGGTTGGAACAAAAAAATGATATTGACTAGGTATGGCAAGCTAATTTGAAATAGTCCTAGTAATATATATACAATGAATTATACATGGAGGTAATTATTAATGAAAGTTTTGGTATTAAATTGTGGTAGTTCATCATTGAAGTATCAGTTAGTTGATATGGACAATGAGGCTGTACTTTGCAAGGGGTTAGTTGAGAGAATAGGAATTGAAGGATCTATCCTTAAGCATGAAAAGGACGGTATGGAAGGTAAGCATATCGTTGAAGAACCAATGAAGGACCACAAGGATGCGATAGGACATGTACTAAGTGCAGTAGCTGACTCAAAAGTTGGTGCTGTAAAGGAAATGTCAGAAATAGATGCTGTAGGTCATAGAATAGTACACGGTGGAGAAAAGTTTGCTTCATCTGCAGTACTAACTGATGAAGTAGTAGCAGCTATAAAGGATTGTAGCGATCTTGCTCCTCTACACAATCCAGCTAACCTAATGGGTGTAGAAGCTTGTAAGGCTATACTTCCAGATGTACCAATGGTAGCTGTATTTGATACAGCCTTCCACCAGACTATGCCTAAGAAGTCATTTATGTATGGTCTACCACATGAATTATACACTAAGCATGGTGTAAGAAGATATGGATTCCACGGTACATCTCACCTATACGTTTCACAGAAGGCTGCTGAAATGTTAGGCAAGAAGCCAGAAGAAGTTAAGATAATAACTTGCCACCTAGGTAACGGTGCATCTATAACTGCAGTAGATGGTGGAAAGTCAGTTGATACATCAATGGGTCTCACTCCACTTGAAGGTCTAATCATGGGAACTAGATGTGGTGACATAGATCCAGCTATAATACCTTTTGTAATGAAGAAGGAAGGTTTAGATGCTGATGGTGTCGACAAGCTAATGAACAAGGAGTCAGGAGTATACGGTATGACTGGTATATCTTCAGACTTTAGAGATATAGAAGATGCTGCAGCTGAAGGTAACGAACTTGCTATCAATGCCCTAGATGCCTATGCTCAGAGAGTAAAGAAGTACATAGGTGCTTACGCTGCTGAAATGAATGGTGTAGATGCTATAGTATTTACAGCAGGTCTTGGAGAAAATGGTATAAGTATGAGAGAGATGATCTGTGCTGACATGGACTTCATGGGTATCAAGCTAGATGCAGAAAAGAACAATGTAAGAGGTAAGGACAGAATAATCTCAGCTGATGATTCTAAGGTTAAGGTATTATTAATACCAACAAACGAAGAATTAATGATAGCTAGAGATACACTAAGATTGTCTAAGTAGTAGAGTATATTTAGGACCCGTACTAACGGGTCCTGATATATAAATTATCCAGATTCCTCCTCTTGTCTTATGAGAATTTACAATTGTAGCTTCTATCTTTAAAAAATCAGCTATTAGCTAGAATTGTAGATTAAAACTATTGACAAAAAAAAACTTGGAATGTATAATGGATAGGTAATGTTTTTAGAGGTGATAGTTATGATGTTAAATATTGATTCTCTTAGTAATAAAAGTAGAGATCATATTGATTTTTCTATTGTTGATGAAAATTCTGAATTGGATTTTGGTCAAGGAGAGTTGAGATTGACGTCACCTATTCGTCTAGAGGGTAGGGTTGAGAGGACTGGTAGAAACTTCTTATTGAAGATGAAGGTCTCTTTTGACTATATTGATAATTGTGCTAGATGCCTAGTTGAGGTTGAAAGTGCACTTGATTATGATGTAGTTGCCTACTTGATGAGAGATGAATATGACGAAGGTGAATATGAGGATGTGGATGTATTTTCAATTGATTCCAGCGAGGTTGACCTCTTGGATATTGTAAATGCGACATTGACAAGTAATTTACCACCAAAAGTAATATGTAGCGAAGACTGCAAAGGTATATGTTCAGGCTGTGGAGTCAACCTAAACTTGCATGAATGTGAGTGTCCGGTAGATGATACAGAAGATGATGACATTGACCCTAGATTTGCTAAGTTAAAAGAATTGTTAAAATAGAGTAAGGAGGTGTCTTCATGGCAGTACCAAAGCGTAGAACATCTAAATCTAAAAAGAATATGAGAAGAGCGTCTAATTCAAAGATGGTTCCAGCTGGTTTTGTAGAGTGTCCACAGTGTCACGAACCAAAGCTTCCACACAGAGTGTGTCCAACTTGTGGATCATACGATGGTAAGGAAGTAGTATCAGTTGACTAATTAGATTTAGTAAAAAAGAGAATGTTAGGTAGCGTAGATTTTTATCTACGCTATTTTTGCGTACTTATAAAAGATAAAAAGTCTAAAAATTATATATTTTAATGTGTATAGGAACTTTAATATGGTATTATATGTAATAAAGGCAAAGTATGGATGATACATAGTTAGTTGTTTGCAAAGAATATAAAGAAGATTAGGAAGAGATACTTGTACGATTGCTACTATCATGCTAGGTGGATGTGTTTTATTAATATATTATTAAGGAGGTAATGCTATGTTTATCAAAGAAAAAGAAAGAATCTATATGAATAATGAAGAAGGTCAGATGGTTGCTGAGGTAACCTTTCCTGAAGTAAGAGAAGGAGTCAATAATATTAACCATACTTTTGTTGACGGATCTTTAAGAGGTCAGGGAATAGCAGGCAAGCTAATGAAAGAGGCAGTTGATACAATTAGGGCTAATGGTAACGAGATTGAGGCATCATGCACATATGCAATTAAATGGCTTGATAAGGAAGGTAAATAGGATAATTTTAATAAATGCTAGTGTGATACTATTACATCTTTTTCCAATTAACACCTCTAGTCCCCTACAATACCCCTAAATATGGTATAATTATAGTATGAAAGTTAATGGAGGTAATCATGAAAATAGTTATAGATGGAATGGGTGGAGATAATGCACCACAGGCAGTTGTAGAAGGGGCTTGTATGGCTGTTAATGAATATGGTGTAGATATCATCATAACTGGTGACAAGGACCAGATTGAAAATGAATTAAAAAAGCATAACTGCGACAAGTCAAAGATAGAGCTTGTACATACAACTCAGGTAATTACAAATGAAGAAAAGCCTGTCTCAGCTATCAGGAGAAAGACTGATTCTTCTATGGTGGTTGCCCTAAAGATGGTCAAGGACAAGAAGGCCGATGTAGTAATCTCAGCTGGTTCTACTGGGGCCCTTTTAAGTGGCGGTGTATTCGTTGTAAAGAGGATTAAGGGTATTTCTAGACCTTGTATATGCTCTAGCATACCTACTATAGATGGTGGATATGTCATGCTATCGGATACAGGGGCAAATGTAGATTGTAGTGTTGAGAACCTACATGATTTTGCTATAATGACAGATATTTATGCCAAGAGGGTCATGGGGATTGAAAATCCTAGGATAGCCCTAGCCAATATAGGTACTGAAGAGGCCAAGGGTAATGACCTTGTCAAGAAGTCTTTTGAAGACTTATCTGAAGAAAAATCTATCAATTTTATAGGCAATATGGAAACTAGGGAAATCCTAAATGGTGTATGTGATGTAGTTGTTTGCGATGGATTTATAGGCAATATCATCCTAAAGACCCTAGAGGGAACTGTTATATCATTATTAAAGACCCTAAAGCAGGCTATGATGTCTACAACAAAGTCTAAGATAGGAGCCCTACTGATGAAGTCTGAACTAGTAAAGGTCAAGGACCTACTTGACTATACTGCAGTTGGTGGAGCACCGTTTTTGGGAGTTGAAGGTGGGGTCATAAAGGCACATGGTTCTTCAAATGCAAGGGCAATAAAGAATGCTATCAGACAGGGTATAGCCCTACATGAGGGTAATGTTGTCAATGAAATAAAAACATATATTGAAAATATGGGTGATAAAGAAGCATAGACTGATCTTATATAAGGAGCGTTGGATATGGAAAACAAGTATACACAAGTAGATACAGAGTTGGATATGAAATACCTTAGGTTGTTGTCTAGTCGCTATCCTACTATTTCAAAGGCCAGCACAGAGATAATAAATTTGGAGGCAATACTAAATCTTCCTAAGGGGACTGAGCATTTTCTATCTGATATACATGGTGAGCATGAGCCTTTTATCCATGTATTAAAGAACGGTTCAGGTGTTGTTAGAAGAAAGATTGACGAGCTGTTCTCCGACACTATGATGGAGTCTGAAAAGAGTACGCTTGCAACCTTGGTATATTATCCAAATAGCAAGCTAGAGCTTATTAGAAAGACTGAACAAAATATGGACGAGTTTTATAGGATATATATCTACAGGCTAGTTGAGCTTTGTAAGTATTGTTCTAGTAAATATACAAGGTCCAAGGTTAGAAAGTTGCTACCTGAAGAATATTCCTACATTATAGAGGAACTATTACACGAGCATAGAAAGAGTGAGCACAAGGAAGAATACTACGAGTCTTTAATAGATACTATTATAGATTTGGGTCAGGCACAGGACTTTATAGTTGCCATATCCAAGTCTATACAGAGGTTGGTAGTTGATAGGTTGCACATAGTAGGAGACATATATGATAGGGGGCCTAGGCCTGACCTTATCATTGATAGGTTGATCAAACACCACTGTGTTGATATCCAGTGGGGCAACCACGATATTCTGTGGATGGGGGCAGCTGCAGGTGAGAAGACTTGTATAGCCAACGCTGTTAGAATATCTTCTAGGTACGCTAATTTGGATGTACTTGAGGATGTCTACGGTATCAACCTTTTGCCTCTTGCAACATTTGCATCTGCCGTTTACAAGGACGACCCTTGTAAGGAGTTTATACCAAAGGTTGACAAGGATGAGTTCAATACCAGGGAAATATCCTTGATAGCCAAGATGCACAAGGCCATATCAATAATCCAGTTCAAACTTGAGGGTGAGATTATATCTAGACATCCTGAGTATGAGATGGACCACAGGATGCTCCTTGACAAGGTTGACTACGAGTCAGGTATTATAACTATTAAGGGTAAAGAGTATGACCTAGTCGATAGAAATTTCCCAACAATTGATCCAGCGAGTCCTTTTAGGCTTACTGGTGAGGAGCATGATGTTGTAGACAAGCTAGTCAGATCATTCTCAATGAGTGATAAATTACAAAAGCATATTAATTTTTTGTTTTCAAAGGGATCAATATATCTTAAGTACAATGGAAACCTATTAATACATGGTGGTGTTCCCCTAAATGATGATGGCAGTTTTATGTCCATGGAACTAGAGGGGCAGAGATATTCTGGCAAGGCTTTGCTGGACAAGATGGAAGCCCTTGTTAGAGAGGGTTATTATGGTTCTGACGGTAGCAAAAAAGACTACGGAAGAGACCTATTTTGGTACTTGTGGACAGGCAAGTGTTCATCCCTGTTTGGTAAAGATGATATGACTACCTATGAAAGGTATTTTATAGAGGACAAGGAGACCCACAAGGAGAACAAGAACCCTTATTTCACACTTAGGGAAGATATGGATATATTGAAGCATATATTTGATGAGTTTGATATGGATTTTGAAGAAGACCATATCATAAATGGACACGTTCCTGTAAAGTTTAAGAAGGGTGAGAGCCCAGTCAAAGCCCAGGGCAAGGTATTTGTAATAGATGGTGGATTCTCAAAGGCCTACCAGTCCAAGACGGGTATGGCTGGCTATACATTGATATACAACTCAAGGCACCTAAAGCTAATAGCCCATGAGCCATTTACATCCAAGGAAGATGCAGTAGCAAATGGAAGGGATATTATATCTTCTACAGTCCTAGTAGAGCACAAGTCCAGTAGAAAGAAGATCAAAGATACAAATGACGGTAAGCAATTACAGGAGACTGTAGAGGACTTAAAGAAGCTACTTGTAGCCTATAGGAGTGGTTTGATAAAGGAAAAATAGTTTGCAAAAATCCCTGTGATTTGGTATTATGTAGGGAGAAGTTATTAACGGAGGTGTAACATGGAAAATTTAGGACAAGTAAAAATATCTAATGATGTTATCCAGACTATAGCTGGTTTTGCAGCATTAGAAATAGAAGGAATTGACACATCAACATCATTTACAGATAAATTATTCAGAAATAACGGAATAAAGGTAGAAATCCAGGAAGACCAGGCTGAGATATCGATGGTTCTTTCTGTAAAGTACGGAGAAATAATACCAGAAGTATGCCAGAAGGTTCAGGAAAATATCATAAACGCAGTAGAAACAATGGCAGGTCTAAGGGTATCACAGGTTAACATTAGGGTTGAAAGTGTTGACGTAAAAAAGGAAAGAGAAAAGAAAGATAATGAGTAATAGGGATATAATAATACAGAGAAAAGTATCAAGAGAACTATTTATGAAGTTCTTGTACCAGGAAGCTGTACTAAAGTCTGACTGGTCTGATTTAAAAGCAAAATTTGAAGAATTTATACCTTCAGTTCAGGACGATGCAATGGAAATACATAATTCACATGGCGGTAGGGAACTTGACCTACTAGAAATGCCAGGAGATCTTTTATTGGATGCATCTTACTTGATGGATATGGTAGCTGCTTTTGATGCCAATAGAGAAGAGATAGATTCAAATATTAATAAGTTTGCAAGAAAATGGACTATTGACACCCTACCAATAGTCGATGTTGCAATACTTAGGATGGCTATTACGGAAATTCTGTACATGATAGATATACCAGACGGTATCTCTTGTGATGAAGCCGTAAATTTAGCTAAGAAGTATTGTGATGACGGAGCCTACAAGTATATAAATGGTATACTTGGTAGTGTAGTAAACGACAAATAATATTATATAATATAATAACATCGTGTAGTATCAAAAAGACCCTCAGATTTTCTGGGGGTCTTTTTGAGTATGACGGGCATGCCGTCAGTCTGTGGTGAAAGTCCACGTAGGGCGTAGTTGCCGACGAACCTCATAGCAACTTGCAAGGTTATCACCGTGAGGTGATGGCGAGAAGAAGCAATAGCAAAATCGTAGCCTGACGTACAGAAACCTAATATAAAGGCTTACATAAAGGATGAGTGGGCTCAAAGTCACGAAGTCCAAAAGGCAAACGTAACTTATGTAAGTAAATTAGGCAGGTAGACGAGGAAAGACTG
>NZ_KB906630.1 GCF_000381525.1 Peptostreptococcus anaerobius VPI 4330 = DSM 2949 | reverse complement strand
AGCATCTTTCTAATTAACTTCAATTCAGATTTTGTGTGAGCATTTGGACTGCGTAAAGGCCTTCTAGAGCCTAATGCTAAGCTCCTTACTGTGCCATCATACTTTTTTAGTTGTCTATACACAAACTGACGGTTAGTATGATATCGCTTTGCGGCTTTTGTAACTCCATATTTTTTAGCAAATTCACATAATTTTTGGCGGTAACGCATTTCTTCTGTTATAATAGACATGAGAGGACTCCTTTACTAAATGGTTTTGTTGATATTACTATTGTATCAGAGTTCCTCTCTTTTTTTATTCAATTGTGTAACATATGTTATAGCACATTACATATTTACTTCTTGTTTCTCTTACTTTTTAGCCATAGCAATAGACTTGTCAACACAGGCAATCTGTCCCTTTATGACAGCATTCCTTAGTCCATGCTCTTCAAGAGTTTCTACTGCCGCTATTGTAGTTCCACCTGGTGAGCATACCATATCCTTTAGTTCGCCTGGATGCTTGCCTGTTTCAAGAACCATCTTGGCAGCACCATATACTGATTGGGCAGCAAATTTATAGGCCTGTGCTCTTGACATACCTGTCTGTACAGCTGCATCTGCCATAGCCTCTATAAACATAAATACATATGCCGGACTAGAACCACTAACTCCTACAACGGCATCCATAAGGTACTCTCCAACTATCTCCGCCTTACCAAATGATTCAAATAACTCAACTACAAAATCCATCTCATCATTTGTAACATTCTTATTAGGGCTAAGAGCTGACATACCTTCACCTACTAGGGCTGGAGTATTAGGCATCACCCTTACTACCTTCTTGTCATCTCCAATAAGGTTTTCTATAGACTCAATTGTCGTAGCTGCTGCTATGGATACTATCAACTTCTGTCCATCGATTGAATCCCTAATATCCTTCATTACACCATTTATGATGTTAGGCTTTACAGCAAGAATCACAATATCTGCATCCTTTACAGCGAGACTTGAATCACTTGTAACATTTACTCCAAACTCACTCTTTACTCTATCTAAAGACGGTTGGTACAAGTCTGCTACAGTTACGTTTTCAGGACTTACTACACCTGCCTTTATAACTCCACCTAAAATTGCACTTCCCATGTTACCTGCACCAATAAAAGCTAGTTTTTTCATACCTTTTCCCCCCTATTTGTATAATGATGCTATTACTTGTCGTTACATTCAAGCCAGTCTATAAGTTCTAAAAGACTATTTAGCCTAGCTTCGGTATGGTCTATCATATCCTGAGTAGGCTCTTTTATACCAACTATATTGATACACCTAAATCCACCCCTGTAGGCTGCTTCAACACCAGATGGAGAATCCTCTAGGACTAGACATTCCTTTGGACTTAACCCCAACTTATCTGCAACCTTGAGGAATATCTCTGGGTTGGGCTTGGAATCAACTACTTCGTCACCATACATATAGGCATCAAAATGTTCATAAACATGCTCTTTTTTGAGTCTATTTTCAGCCCTTATTTTTCTGGTTGATGTAGCAATCCCCTTTTTATAACCCCTTTTGTCGATATAGTCTATTATCTCAAACACACCAGGTAAGACAGGTATGGGATAAGCGTCTAGTTGGGCTACCATGGCCTCTGTCTTTTCATTGGATATGGATTCAAAGTCAAGGCCTGATCCAGCATAAATTTTTTCAAGACCTGCTATTATTCCAGCCCTATTCCTACCCATGACCTGGCAGTATTCAGCATCTCCCATCTCATAGCCATACTTTTTCATGGTCTTGGTCCAAAAGTCTGATGACATCCTCTCTGTATCGAATATCACACCATCAACGTCAAATATTATTCCCTTAATCTTGTTCAAATTTTACTCCTGTTCTACTCGTCTTCGCTCTACTCGTCTTCACTGTGTATTAACTTAAAGAACTTCTTGGCATTCTCCTTAGTCGCCTGGCATACTTCCTCGTAGGATATTCCTCTTTCAAGGGCAATCTTTTCAGCGACGTGTCTAACCATTGAAGGGTCATTTCTCTTTCCCCTGTTAGGTACTGGTGCCAGATATGGTGAGTCCGTCTCTATAAACATCCACTCAAGAGGTATATTCTTGGCAACATCCACTGTCTTTCTATTGTTTTTGAAGGTAACAGTGCCGGCTATTGATATATGGCAACCTAGCTTGATATATTCCTTGGCAAGTTCAAGTTCTCCGCTATAGCAGTGTAAGACGCAACCTGTCTCTGGTGCCTTGTACTTTTTGATGATCTCAAAAGTATCTCCATGGGCATCCCTGTCATGGACTATAAATGGCAGTCCTAGTTCATTAGCAAGTTCAATCTGCCTTATAAACCACTTCTTCTGTAGGTCTCTTGGAGAATTGTCATAGTAGTAGTCTAGGCCAATCTCACCTATGGCAACTACCTTGTCATTTTCCTTAGCCCACTTTTTCAGTTGGTCTATATCTTCTTCGGTCATATCCTCAACATCGTGGGGATGTACACCTACTGCTGCATATATAAAGTCATACTTGTTGGCAAGATCTAGGGCTGTCTTAGATGTCTCCATGTCTGCTCCTGGATTTACAACTAGATCAACATCCCTCTGTCTCAGTAATTCTATTAGTTCTTCCCTATCCTCATCGAACCTCTCATCGTTAAGGTGGGCATGTGAATCAAACAACATTATCTCACCTCTGCTCCATCATTGGCACCGATAGCTTCTGGCAATACAAGAGCATCCCCATCATTTCCGGCTGCCAAAATCATACCCTGAGATTCTACACCTCTTAGCTTGACTGGCTTTAGGTTACATACTACAACTACACTCTTACCTACCATATCTTCTGGCTTGTAGTAGTTAGCTATGCCTGATACTATCTGCCTTACTTCTGAACCTATCTTAATCTGAGATACCAGTAGTTTGTCGGCCTTAGGGTGCTTTTCACACTTAACAACCTTACCAACCCTCATCTCTACTTTTGAAAAATCATCTATTGTTATCTCTTCCTTGTGATCTAACTTAACTTCCTGGTCTACTATCTTTTCAGCAAACATTTCTTCTAGGACCTTTATTTCTTCCTCAACATCTAGTCTTGGGAATAGGACTTCTCCCCTGTGAACCTTAGTTCCATCAGCTATTAGGCCAAATGTATCTGTACTTTCCCAATTAGTAAGCTCTTCAAGACCTTCTATACCCAACTGATAAAATATCTTTCTAGCTGTATCAGGAAGTAGTGAAGATATCAATGTAGATATCAATCTTATTGACTCACATAGGTTGTATAATACATGGTTTAACTGGTCCTTCTTGCTATCATCTTTTGCAAGAGCCCAAGGCATAGTCTCATCTATATACTTGTTTGTTCTTCTTACAAATCTCCAAACTGACTCAAGGGCCTCATGGAACATAAGGTCATTCATCTGTTTTTCAAAATCAACTCTGATTTCCTTGTATAGATTTATTAGTTCATCATCAAACTCAGTCTTGGCATCATTTACTACAAGGATTCCGTCATTGTACTTTTCAACCATTGAAACAGTTCTACTAACAAGGTTACCTAGGTCGTTGGCTAGGTCTGAGTTGATTCTAGTTATAAAGTTTCTATGAGTATAGCTACCATCCTGACCAAATGAGAATTCTCTCAATAAGAAGTACTTAAGGGCATCTACACCGTACTTGTCTACCATCTGGCCTGGATATACTATGTTACCCTTAGATTTTGACATCTTGTCATCAGCAAATAGTATCCATCCATGTCCAAATACCCTCTGAGGTAGAGGTAGATCTAGGGCCATCAATAAGGCAGGCCATATAATTGTGTGGAATCTCACTATTTCCTTGGCTACCAACTGTACATTTGCTGGCCAATAGTTCTTGAACTTAGAATCGTCTTCACTCATGTAACCTAGAGAAGTTATATAGTTGCATAGGGCATCTATCCATACATATATTACATGGTCTTCATCGAAAGGTACCTTGATACCCCAGTCAAATGATGTTCTAGTTACAGATAAATCTTCTAGTCCTGGATCTATGAAGTTCTTGATCATTTCATTCTTTCTTGACTCTGGAAGTACAAAGTCTGTATTTTCAAATAGGTCTCTTATCCTATCCTGGTATTTTGATAGTCTAAAGAAGTAAGACTCTTCCTTAACTATCTTAGTTTCCCTACCGCAGTCTGGACACTTGTGCCCATCTATCATCTGTGATTCAGTCCAGAAACTCTCACAAGGTACGCAGTAGTTACCCTCATATGAACCCTTGTAGATATCTCCTTGTTCGTATAATTTAGTGAATATCTTCTGGATTATAACTTCATGTCTTTCCTTGTCAGTAGTTCTTATAAAGTCATCATTAGATATTTCAAGCTTTTCCCATAGCTTCTTTATATCAGCTATCTGGGCATCCAAAAATTCTATCTCAGACATACCCGCTTCCTGGGCCTTCTTCTGGATTTTTTCTCCATGTTCATCAGTTCCAGTAAGGAATCTTACGTCATAGCCACAGAATCTCTTAAATCTAGCAATAGCATCTGCTGCTATTGTAGTATAGGCATGTCCTATATGTAATTTACCACTTGGATAATATATAGGTGTTGTTACATAAAATGTCGGTTTTTTTGTCATGTCTTCCTCCTTATAATAAAAAAATAATAAAAAACACCCCTATGCAAAGCATAGGGGCGAGTATTAGTCACGGTACCACCCTATTTACTAAAAAATACAACTATGCTGTCATATCTAATAGTACCTCTTGGATTTAACGCATCCATACACATATCCTAACTTTGACCTATACTAAATTATAGCATCCTTGCTCAGATATGTAGCTCCAAGTCCATCTTCAATATCTTCCGGGTGTCGGCTTTCACCAGCTCCGACTCTCTGCTACCCTTACCAATACCTACTCTTCTCTTCTTAGCCCATATAAAATTCTTACACCCCTAATTTTATAGTATTTACTTTGAAAAGTCAATCACCATGCAAAAACTGGCAGCCTTTTTAATATACCCCTTTTTGGTCGATTAAAAAACTATACTTAAAATACAATAAGTTATAGGGATCCTATATTATAGATTTAGACTGTATTGGAGTTGAAAGTATCACTGATGTCTTAGTTCTTCCAAAATCTTTCAATCCATTTATTACATTCTCTAAATCATCCATATTCTCAACAATTACCTTTATCAGAAAACTATCGTCACCTGTAATATGATGTCCTTCAACAATTCTAGGGTCTTGTTCTACCTGCTCTAAGAATAAATCGTATGCAGTACCTGGTAATGATACATTTATAAATGCCTTTATAGACCTTCCCATAGAATCAGGATTGATAATAGCCTTGTAGCATGATATTATACCTGATTCTTCAAGTCTTTTTACCCTTTCTGAAACTGCTGGAGATGTAAGACCAACTGCAATCCCTAGATCTTTCATTGAAATTCTACCATTGTCCTGCAATATTTCAATGATCTTCGCATCTGTTAAATCCATTCTTTCTTCATAAACTTTTTTTGTCATATTAATCCCTACCTTACACAAATATTTTAAAACTATCTTTTTGATGCTATCAAATCATTCTTCATATCCCATAACTTTTGAGATAAGTCTACCTTGTAGATATGTGGGTTCTTTATCCTCTTGTACTGGTCCCACATTGAACTCAATTCTTTTTTTGCATATTCCTTTACTTCATAAACTGATTTTCTTTCTCTTACTAGTTTACCTTCTAGGAATAGAGGCTTTAGAAGCTCTCTTATAGTATAATTCTCATAGACCCTTCTCTTCCATGTATAAACAGGGTCAAATATCTCTAGAGGTTTTGTCTCATCTATAGTTTCATCATCCAACATTATAAGGTCAGCTTCGCACTTTTCATTCTTATTATATATTCTAACTACCTTCTTAAAACCAGGGTTATTTATCTTTTCTGGATTCTCAGATATCTTTATCTTCGGTTCAAGTATTCCCTCTCTATTAGTTGTTGCAGCCAACTTGTATACCCCTCCAAGAGAAGGATAATCATATGAGGTAATTAGTTTTGTACCTACCCCCCAAGAATCTATAGCAGCCCCTTCCTGTTTTAGAGAAATAATTGTATATTCATCTAGGTCGTTTGATGCTGTTATTTTGGCATTTGGATATCCAGCATCGTCTAGTATCTTTCTAACTTCCTTTGACAAGTATGTCAAGTCGCCTGAATCAAGTCTTACTCCAATAGGTTCAAAACCCTTTGCCCTTAACTCATCAAATACTATTAAGGCATTTTTGATACCACTTTCTAGAACATTATAAGTATCTATAAGTAGTAGACATGAATCAGGATAAGTCTGAGCATAGGCCCTAAAAGCTTCTAACTCGGAGTCAAATTTCTGTACCCAACTATGGGCATGAGTCCCTGCTACCGGAACTCCAAACATCTTACCTGTCAAAACATTGGATGTACCAGTACATCCACCTATTATTGCAGCCTTGGCACCATACAAGCCTGCTTCTGGTCCTTGAGCCCTTCTAAGCCCAAATTCAAGGACAGGATCTCCTCCTGCTGCATTGCAAACTCTTGAAGCCTTTGTAGCTATCAAGGTCATAAAGTTAACTATAGAAAGAATAGCGGTTTCCACCAACTGAGCCTGGTAAAGCGGTGCCTTTACCACTATAATAGGTTCTCCAGGAAACATTACGCTACCATCTTCTACGGCATATATATCACCAGTGAATTTAAAATCCCTTAGGAAGCCAATAAAATCTTCATCAAACAAGTTTAAACTTCTCAAATAATCCAAGTCATGTTCATTAAAACTTAGGTTATTAATATAATGAACTATTTCTTCAATTCCACAAACAATTGTGTATCCACCTTCACACACATTTTTTCTAAAAAACACATCAAAAACAGCGGTATCATTTTCTACGCCCTTTTTGTAATATCCATTCATCATTGTTAATTGATAGAGATCAGTTAACATTGTTAGGTTGGTTTTCATTTTACTCTCCTTTTTATATAAATCCCGCCAATTTTGTAATAATACTTTAAATATTAAAGTAGCATTAGATAAGTATATTTTAACACAAATATTAGAAAAATACTATTTTTATTTAAATACTTATAGATTCTTTGTATAATCACATATTTTATAAGAGTAAAACTTAATCAATACATTTATTTTTTTATATTATTACTAAGTCGCCTTATTTTAATAAATAAGTGATTCATACTTTTTATTTTATTAATTAAAAAAGAACACCTTATCACTATAGTGATTTAAAGGTATTCCTTTCAACAACTTAATTTGTATTTTATATGTATTTCACGAACTAACATTTTATTTTAATTTTATTACTTTAGTGAAGTATCATGTGAATTTATAGTATAAAGTACTTTAGAGATCTAAAACTTGCTTATATACATCGTCTTTCCTTAAACCTCTTTCCTTTGCAACGGTCTTTATAGCATCCTTCTTTGTAATATTATTTTCAATCAACTTTATAACATAGTCCCTATCAGACAGGTCTTCATACTCATTTAAACCTTCTTCCTTGCAAGGATTTGTGTTACCTTCAATAATTAATATATATTCACCTCTGGGATCATTTTCTTTGTAATAGGATATAGCCTCATCAATAGAACTTCTCATATAGTCTTCGTGCTTTTTGGTTAACTCCCTGCATAGGGATATTTTCCTATCACCTAAAATATCCAACATAAGCTTTAGGGTTTCTTTTAACCTATGTGGAGATTCGTATACTATCATAGTCCTGTACTCGTTTTTTATTTCCTCAAGTCTATTTTTCTTTTTCTTCTTATCCCTATCTAAAAAACCTTCAAATACAAACTTGTTGGTATCCATCCCAGACCCCACAAGAGCAATAACAAAGGCTGATGCTCCTGGCAACACTTCTACTTCTATACCTTCATCTATGCAAAGGCCGACCATATCAGCTCCAGGATCGGATATACCTGGCATACCAGCATCACTCACTAGGGCTATGTCAAGCCCGCTCTTTAACTTGTCTATAAGAACTGGTCCCTTTGAATTTTTGTTGTGCTCGTGGTAACTTGTAAGTGGTTTGGATATTTCAAAATGGTTTAGTAACTTGATACTGTGTCTTGTATCTTCTGCAGCTATCAAATCAACTGAATTTAAGACCTTCAAGGTCCTGTATGTTATATCATCTAAATTTCCTATTGGTGTTGGACATATATATAATTTTCCGCTCACTAACACCACCTACCTTTCTATAGAATCCTTTGAATATATGGCTAGGGTCTGGTCTGTATAAGAACCATCCTCATTATATATATACAAGGGTTCTAGCACCTTCACTTCTGGTTTGGCACATTTTACAAATTCTACCAATACTAGTTTGGGTGCCTTACCTATCTTTGAATGTACAAACTTCATTGTTTTAGGTTCAAGATTATGGTTTCTTGCATATACCATCATATCTACTAGCCTTAGCGTCCTGTTTATCATATACAATTTTCCATTTGGCTTTAGTATATCCTTAGACACCCTAAATATATCCTCAAGATCACACATGATACCATGCCTTGATATTGCCTTTTTATCATTTTCGTTTATTATTCCCTTGGAGTGCATATAGGGTGGATTGGATACCACTACATCTACAGTATTTTTTCCTATCAGGCTAGTAATATTATTGAGGTCTTCATTCAATATGCTGACCCTATCTTCAAGGTCATTTAGTTTCACAGATCTAGTAGCCATCTCCGCTACCTCTTCTTGAATCTCTACCCCTATTATTTTGTCAGCCCTACTCTTACCAGAAATTAAAACCGGTATAATACCAGTCCCTGTACCTAAATCTACTACCTTGCTTCCTCTTTTGACCTTAGAAAAATTTGCAAGCAGTACAGCGTCAATACCAAAACAAAAACCATCTGGATTCTGGATTAACCTTAACCCCTTACACTGGAGATCATCTATTCTTTCCTTATCCTTTAACTCTACTTTCATCTTCCACCTTATTTTTCTTTTTCAAGTCTCTTTAGTTCTTCCAAGGCTTCCTTATCTAGCTTTTCTTGGGCAGCCATAATCTTAGGGCAGTCCTTTTTTATAGCCTTTAGGAGTTTGTAGTCTCCCTCTGACAATACCCCCTGAGACTTGTCTTCATACTCTACCTTGATAGTTTCAAGAAGGTAGTTTGAGTCCACAACCTTGGCCTTCCTATCTGAGAATAGGTCCTTTACGATCGAACCTGGACTTGGAACCCTCTTTATTGCATCAGAATATCCTTCAGCCTCATACTTTAGACAACAGAATAATCTGCCGCATACTCCAGATATTTTGGCAGGATTCAAAGATAAACCTTGTTCCTTGGCCATCTTTATAGACACCGGCATAAACTCGCCTATCCAAGTAGAGCAGCAAAGAGGTCTGCCACATGGTCCAATCGAGTTAAGTATCTTGGCCTCATCCCTAACACCTATCTGTCTTAATTCTATCCTAGTCTTAAATATTGCAGCCAGGTCTTTTACTAGCTCTCTAAAGTCTATTCTTCCCTCTGCTGTAAAGTAGAATATAAGCTTGTTCCTATCAAATGTATACTCACAGTCAATCAAATACATATCAAGTTCATGCTTTTTGATCTTCTCTTCACATATAGAGAATGCTTCTTTTATCTTTTCCTTATTTTCTGTATAGTGTTGCTTGTCCTTTTGGTCAGCTATCCTGATAATTGGCTTTAGCTCACTCACCAAGTCTTCCTTGGCAACTGCCTTAGGCTCTATAACTATCATACCATACTCAAGACCCCTAGCTGTTTCAACTATGACATCTTGTCCTAATTTTATATCTATATCCACTGGATCAAAATAATATATCTTGCCAGCTGGCTTAAATCTTACTCCTACTATATTTACCATTTATTCACCACCTCAAATATATTAAGGGACATGGCCTGTATGCTGGTATTGTAGTTACAATTGGCATCCAACTTTGTATTGGTTGTATCTATTATGCTAATCAATCTAGCCAACTGACCCACACCCACAGCCTGTCCTATCTTCTTTATTATATTTACCCTGTCCTTATTTATCATCATCAGGTCTGAAAGCCCCTCCCTGTATAGGATGGTATCTCTTATGTATAGTGTCATCATCTCGAGTATTATGCCTATCTGATTTGAATAGTCTTTGAACATATCCAAAAACAGAGTAGACTCATATGATTTCTTGTCTACCAATGAGAGTATCAAGTAGTCTTCAACCAACTTTCTCATATCAGAAAACTCTTGTCTTTGGGCTATATCTATAGCCAAAGATGCGCTTCCTCTTGAGAATATCGCCGATACAGCTACCCTATCATGGTCTATCCCCTTATCTACCAATATTTTTTGTATATCATCTATCATCAAGGGCGAAAACCTGACATCCAAACACCTAGACCTAATTGTTTCAAGTAAGGCTTGTTCGTTTTTAGTTACAAGTATTATTATACCATAAGAAGATGGTTCTTCTAAAGTTTTTAAAAGGGCATTTTGAGCCTGATCAGTCATCTTTTCAGCCTCATCTATTATATATATCTTGTATTTTCCGTTTGGCTTGATAGATATGTCGGCCTTTAAATTCCTTATCTGGTCAATTTTTATTGATGATTCATTCTTTTTGGCCTCTATAAGCTTGAAATCCGGACTATTATCAGGACTTATACCCAAGAGCTGCCTTGAGAACTCCTTGGCTACAAGAAACTTGCCGACTCCACTTGGACCAGAAAATATATAGGCATTTGACATCCTATCAGACTCTATTAAATTTTTAAGTCTTTTTTTGACGGCCTCTTGTCCGTATATTCCTTCAAACATAAGGTCTAACCTTTCTATTTAAACTAGGGATTCTAAAACCCTAGAATATATATCTTCATTTATATCTTCTACAGACCTCATAGCCATACCATCAGTACAATCTATCTGGGTCCACTTGAACTTGTCTGCAACGTACTTGGAATTATCATAGGTCCTTGCCAAGTAGTCAAGGTCTCTTTCGTGTATATCTTTTTCATCCCCACTAGTGAACTTGTTTTTCCTATCCTCCATAAGTTTTGCACTTACTTTCAAAGGAACATCTAGGAAAAATACTCCATCCGGTCTAGGTATCTTGTATAGACCATATTCAAAATCATCCAACCAATCAAGAAATTTTTCCTTGTCGTCGGTCGAGTCCATTTTTGATGCCTGATGAACCATATTTGAAGTCGTATACCTATCAGCTAGGATGATACCGCCATTTAAATAGAAGTCTTCCCACCCCAATTTGTATGATGCATACCTATCTGCCGCATAAAAAGTAGATGCTATATAGGCGTCAACATCGTCTGCCTTATCGCCGAAATCTCCATTCAAATACATCTTTATTAGGGCTGATGAATCAGAATCATAGTTTGGGAACTCCACCTTCCTAACCCTGTATCCATCCTCTACCAATCTATCAAATAATTTTTTTGTCTGGGTAGCCTTACCTGAACCATCAGTGCCACTCTCTATTACAAATAGTTTTCCAGCCATTATCTCACTCCAATCTCTGCTTTACCACCTATTTTCAAGACCTTAATATTCTTAAAATCCCTACTCTCTATGCCATTTATGTCAATTTTTATATTTCTAGCCTTTTCTATATAGTCAATTACTTCCTGACTTACCTCTTCTCCCGGACCTATAAGGCATACACCCGGTGGATATGGTATCACAAATTCTCCACATATCCTGCCCAAAGAATCATCTATATCTATAGACTCGCTCTCCATATCAAAGGCCTGTCTAGGTCTAATCTTGGACTTGGGACTTACCCTTGGGAATTTAAGGTCTACCTTCTTACTATGGTAAAGAGACCTTATATCAGTGCTCCTAGATTCTCCTATTACCACCGCGCTGTCTTTGAAAAAGTCTACATTTGCACCGAATAATTTTCTATTAGAAAAATCCTTAAGGGCATTTAACATTATATCAAAATCCTTTTTTGTATTACCTATAGTGCAGAGCATTAAAATACCATTGTAGTTGGACATCTCAACCTGTATACTATATTCGTACCTTAAAATTTTGGCAAAATCATATCCATTGATTCCATTATCTATCGTATTAATAAATATCTTTGTAGGATCGTCAGTTGGATATATCTTGTATTTTTTGACGTTACGTTTAAATACATATATATTGTTCAAAAGAATGTCCATTAGTTCCTTGCCATGTCTATCATATATATCAAATGCCATTTCTAGACTCATCATCATAATGTAAGATGGGCTAGAAGACTGAAATATAGCGAGCGTCCTCTTCAACCTTGACCTATCTACCAAGTCAGATTGACAAAGCAAAATAGATGTCTGTGTGAATGCTGGCAAAGACTTGTGTATGCTCTGGATAACTATGTCAGCCCCATAACAAAGGGCAGAATTTGGCAACTTATCACTTAATCCAAAGTGGGCTCCGTGGGCCTCATCCACAATAACGACCATATTTTTTTCATGGGCTAGCTCTATTATTTCACCTATATCAAAGACCATACCATAATAACTAGGTCTAGTTATAAATATAGCCTTAGCGTCAGAATTTTGCTTGATGGCTTCCATATAACCCTCCCTACTAGCACCCTTAAATACACCGAAGTCTTCATCTATAATTTCATCCACGAATACTGGTTCAATATCGTTTAGCATACAGGTATTATAGGCAGAATGGTGACATGTCCTATTGATTATTATCTTATCACCAGACCTTAAAGAGGCACTTATTGCAGCCTCTATCCCTGATGTAGAACCGTTGACAAGATAAAAAAAATCTAAATCTTCATAAGACTGAACTCCTTTTAAAGATTTTGTGTCCTCTTTTATGTCATCTTTAGTCCCACCACAAAGAAGACCCTTTAAAATCACCCTTTTAGCCTCATTCTCGGACTCCAAAATTATACCACTAGCCTCATGTAGGTTGTCAGTACCTATAATTTCAGTAGTATCAAGACTATAGAACTCATTTATCTTGTCCTTATATCCCAGTTCTTGAAACAATCTACCATTTTTATGGCCTGGCATATGAAAAGATACAAGATCTTTTTCCTTTATTTCTTTAAGTCTATCGTAAATTGGTGTCTTCATATTTGTTACCTTCCTATTTTGCTGTATTTATCTATATTAAACCACTTTATATTATAGCATACTTAATGAATAATATATATTAAAGGATGTTTACAAATTATTTATTATGAGTCTCACTATTCTAACCTTCCCTCTAATATATTATTATATTGAATTTCCATTAATATTCCTTGTATGCTTTACCCTCTTGCCATCTTCATAGCGATAATAGCAGCGTTCCTTGGTGGTACGGGTTACGATATACTGCCATAATCTCTTGAATTGCGTATAGGACAACGGGTCTCCATCCCGGTTTGCAACCACATAATCCGATGTCGATGTCTTCTTCGCCTCTTTCAGACATTCCATAAGATTGTCCGGCAGAGGGACATTCCGATGCGCTGCCTTTGTTTTCAGCTCTGTCAGAATCACCGGACGATTATGCTCCGTATGCCAGGCTCTCCGAACGGTAAGGTACGGATCCTCGCAATCAAGATACACCTAATCCCATTGAAGTCCGAGGATTTCTTCTCTCCGCAATCCTGCGTACAGCCCCAGCATCACAAACACATACGGCGGCAAGCCGTAAATGGCATCCAGCAGCTTATCCATCGCCTTCTTCGCCATCCTTTCGGCATTTGCCCTGTCTTTTTTTCTCTGCCTGTTCCGGAATGTAATATCCAAGCTGAATCCTTACAGCTTCGTCAATCCCACGCATCTGACCCTTACTTACCCGCCCAAGATGGCGAATCACGCATATATTGTCGCAGGTGTCGAGCTGTTCTGCCAATACCATAGACGGTTTTGCCAGTCCCTTTGCTTTACGGAGAAAGAAATGCGTTGGCTGCTTTCGCTTCTTCTCAATTTTCGATGTCAGCGGAACAATCGTGATCGTCGGCGCATAATAATTGCCAACATCATTCTGAAGAACCACAACAGGACGAACACCGACCTGCTTTGATCCGACCGGAACACCGAGATTGGCGAGATATAAATCACCTCGCCGATAAACCCAGTTTTCTTTCATTTGCTGTTGTCTCCAATCTCCATACACTGATATGGATAAAGCCTGCCAGGTATCACGCTGAAACAGCACCCGGCAGTGCTTTCTGAAAATATGGTTTCTCTGTACTTTTTCTTATCACCCCAGAGATATAGGATTTCTCACAGGCGGCAGTGTGCTTCACTGCTCCATTGGAATTTAACCATCCCG
This sequence comes from Peptostreptococcus anaerobius VPI 4330 = DSM 2949, assembly GCF_000381525.1. Lineage (GTDB taxonomy): Bacteria > Bacillota > Clostridia > Peptostreptococcales > Peptostreptococcaceae > Peptostreptococcus > Peptostreptococcus anaerobius. The sequence continues at coordinate 13,049 of NZ_KB906630.1, read as the reverse complement.
CCTTCCTTATGGCCGGACCGCGAATTACGGAAGTATCATTGTCCCTGTCTGGCTTTAACACCGCCGCCGGTTGCAATCCGGCATTTGCTTCTGCGAAACCGCTATCGCCCCGATGGGCTTCATGGCGTGTAGTCGAAGGCTCGACCAAACAGGAATGTACCTGAAGAATGAGTATTCAGTTTTCAAGGGACATCCGGACTTTCGTCCTTACAAAGTAAGTTTAACAAGAATCCTCCGGTTTCGCGTGGGCCTCGTAGGCGCACTTTGGTTGTCCTTGCAGGACTACCTACGGTTCGTTTTGACTTTTCAGTGTTCTATACAGCCGGATTGGGGCAAAAAAATACCCCGTTGGTTTCCCAGCGAGGCATCAAAGATGATTCTATTCTGTTTTCTGTAAACTGGTACCCGTTTATCTCCTGGTGACCATTTGAGTCACGGCTAATGTATCAAAAAAGCAAAGCTCATCTCAGCAAATCAGACAAGCTGTATTCTCCTTTGGGGATATTTGCTGTTCTGCGATACCCTTTTATGGCTTTCACCAAGAGCTGTGGGTTACTGAAATACCGCTTCACAAAATCATACGACTTCACATCATGCATCCGAAGATTTGTTTTACAAAATTCGCTTGGTTTTTCCAGAACGCTTAAACTGATCATATGCTCCTTCCGCATGAATAATCAGCATTTCAATTTCTGGAGCAGTAATGACATTTACCTCGTCAATTTTCTGCTGTAATGCCATTACAGTTTCTTACAATACAAATTCCGTCATTTCGGTCATATTCATCCAGCAGTTCCGGATAATGCGTAGTGAAAATAAGCGTTCCGCCATTTTTGTTCAGTCGGCTGTCCATAAAGAAGCGCACTAAGGTCGTTACAATTTCCTTGTTGAAATGATTCTCTATTTCATCTACCAGAAGATAACCACCTGAATGAAGAACTTCCTTTACCATCGAGAATGTAATAATGCCCTTAATCGTACCAGAGGACAGATACTGCTCAAGGTCTGCCGCATTATTCAGGATAATCTCTTCTTCATCCTTAAACTTCAAGTGTATAAATGTTTTTCCCTCTGTCTGCTCAAAGCACAATTTCTCAATGGTCGGATCGAGAAATGCAATTACCTCCAATGGAATATCTTCGGTAAATGGAAGCACATTCACATTCGTATAGGAAAGCATACCTGAATTTCTGATTTTTGAAAAATTGGAAAACAGGCTCCTCTGGAAAACAATCGTTATTCAGAAGGGCCTGTTTGAGCTATCTGCTTTTGGGGAATTAGGGGGTCTATGGCGAGCGTTTTTGTGATTTTGGAGTCATTTAACCGTAAAGGGGCTGCTGCACTTGGACTTTTTTCCTTGTGCAACAGCCCCTTCATACATTCATTATAGCTTTTATCATCCATTTTATTTGCCCCAAACAACCGCTGCATTCGACCTTACAAGCAGTTCTTCCACAGGCAGACCAATCGGACAAATATCATGACAAGATAACGACTTCCCGCATCCCTCAAAATATTTCTTCTTATATTCAGCAGAAATCTCATTCAAATGAGTGCTTTCCTGTTCTTCATTCAGAATCCGAAATGCGTTGACTGCAGCAACAGCGCCTGCAAAAGTCCCATTTGCAGAGAAGTTAGGACACACTTCAAGGCAGCAGCCACACATCAGACAGCGTGCCGACTGGTATCTCGGTTCATGTGTCCACGAACTCATATGAGCTTCACTTTCAAGCCAAAGGTTCAGTTTTTTCAAATTTTCAAACAGATTTGACCGATCAACGATCAAATCTCTTACAAGCGGAAATTTGCTTAAAGGTTCCAAGGTAATTGTAGAACCTTTTAACGTATGTAGAAATGTAGAGCATGCCAGCCTCGGACGTTCGTTAATCAGCATGGCGCAAGCCCCACATTTTCGCACCATACAGCTACATTCCCAGCTGATGGGAGTAACTATATTCCCTGAGTTATCTTTCAAAGGGGTTCTACTGTTCAATTCCTTTAGAACAGTGGCAACAGAGCTGTTTCTGCTTCCGTCAAACTCAAATTCCTGCCAATAACTGTCTGCTTTCTGACTCTCCTGCCGCCTGATTCTTATTTTATATACCAAGTGAATCACCGCCTTTCTGGAACAGGTACAAAGGAAATCTGTATCTGCTTTCCATCAAATCTAGCTACCGTTGTTTTAAGGTAATCATCGTCATTGCTCTTCGGATAATCCTCCCGCCAGTGTGCACCACGGCTTTCTTTTCTTGCAAGAGCACTCTTTAGAACTGCCATGCCAAGCAATGGAAGATTTTCTGTCAGCGCTTGTACCGTTTGAATCCCATTTAACAACGTATTCTCATTTCTGACAACGCCCATAGTCTCCTGCATCACTTTGTTTAATTGCTTTATTTCTGAAATTTGGGACGCTGGTGGAAAATCTATCTGTGTCGCACAAGATAGATCTACTACATCTGCCTGTTCGCATGCTGATTTTGCCGCAACACGTCCTCCGTATAACGCTCCTAACAGAGAATTTCCACCAAGACGGTTGGCACCATGATATTGGGCACAGCATTCTCCGGCAGCGTAAAGATTCTGAATCGGCGTTCTGTGCTGCTCATCCACCAGAATGCCTCCCATAAAATAGTGAATTCCCGGTAAAACAGACACCGGTTCCTTTCGTATATCTTTATGCAGATAGGTCATACAATCGTCTGCCAGACCAGATAGCTTATTTGAAATAATCTCGTCCGATATTTCCGTCATGTCAAGAAATACCTCTGATTCATGGCTGACCTTCCATATCTCTCTGGCGGTAATATCTCGTGGCATCAGATTTCCAAGCTCCGGGTATTTTTCCTCCATGAAATACCATTGTTTTCCATCTTTCATAGCAAACAACCTGCCACCTTCCCCTCTGGCCGCCTCGCTGATGAGCATGCGTTTTCCACCACATTTCACAGTTGTCGGATGATACTGGATCATCTCGCCATTTGCCAGAGGAACACCAAGCCGGAACAATTCTGCGGTGACTTCTCCTGTATTGCTCAGCGAACCCGTTGTATTTCCAAACAATCCGTGCATACCACCGGTGGCAACAATAACCGCATCCCCCGGTAATTCCACAGTCTCCTGACTGTATTCATCCCTGATTACGCAGCCACAACAAATATTGTCACACAGACGAAGTGTTAGGAAAGAATGATGGCTGAACCGTTCTACCATACCAGATGCTTCTTTCCTGCGAACAGCGTCTATCATAGCTGTCATGATCTGTTTCCCGGTATCGCTCTGCGCAAAAGCAGTCCTTTTCTTTTTCTGCCCGCCAAAATTCCGCAGATCCACATCATCATAGCCGCTCATGTTAAATTGAACTCCAAGTTTTAACAGCCAGTGCACCAGCTCCGGTGCTGCCTGTGTCATTCCCCAAACTGCATTTGGGTCTGCCAGACCGCAAGCCGCCTTTATTGTATCTGTGAAATGTTCTTCGGGACTGTCGTTTTCATCTTTTGTATTCAAAGCTGCGTTGATACCGCCCTCCGCCATAACAGACTGCGCCCGCTCTGATGGAAAGGAGGAAACCAGTTTTACATTGCATCCATTTTCCGCTGCCTGCAAAGCCGCTGAAAGTCCTGCCAGTCCAGCACCTATAATAATAATTGTCTTACTCATAGATATCGCCACCTAACATAATAGAAAATAACTGCGCCCGCTATAAACAGAAGGAGCACCGAAAGAATCAAATAAATATCACCCCTTCGTTCTTTATAACTGATGATTCCCAGCGATACGAGCAATGGGCGGATATTGATAAAAATATGAACAAAGATTGCCGCCACGAACAAAAGCTGAGTTACCATCTTTACCGTTGTAAAAGGGAACAAAATATATGTCCCATTCTGCACCTTTCCAAACAAGCCAATATGGAAGAACAGCAGGATCAGTATTGCCAGCCCACTGGCTCGTCTCGCCCAGAATATGGCGTTCTGTTTCAGATACATTTTTCCGGATTGCTTCGCTGTCTGTAAACTCTGAACTGTCAGGATGACACCAATCACCGTATGCACAACAAGAATACCAACACCAATCCATGCAAGAAGTTTCCCTGCGCTACTTCCAACTCCGTTCAGCATAAAGCTTCCCATGATTCCATGAATCATAAAAATGAGAAGCATTAAAACAGACAAAATCGTATTCCATTTTCTCATAAATTCCCGCTCACCTCATTTCTTCGCTGTCCATGATCATATAGTCCATCTGTGTTAGCGTTGTAACGTCAATAAAATCATCCGATGCCAGGAATACATCATACTTTCCACTTACCACTCTTGATAGCATCATTGTGTCACTGTACTCTTTCAGATCTACGGAGAAACCGGCCTGTTTCAACCTGTCACAGAGTTTCTTAGCATAACTGACAAGCGGATAATCCGTCTCAGATACATATAATCGAAAACTAATGTCCGTTTTCATGAGATCTGTTTCATTTGTTTCCGAATCGCCCAGTGCCAATTCTTTTAATTTATTCCGGGTGTTCTCGTTGTCGAGACCATCTGACATCATATTAATACCGAGAACATAAGAGCCTTCCAACTGTGCGGCGGCTTGGGCAGCTTTTTTTGCTTTCGTTGTTGCTCCTGTGATTGCATCAATCATAGAGGGCGGTGAGTGCAAAAGTGCACCGAAACCTGCAAGAAAAACAATTGTAACTGCTAACAGAATCAGTTTTCGTTTCACATTCCCACCTCATTTCCTATTTTTTCAAAATTCTCATTGCGTTCAAAACAGCAATTATGGTAACGCCTACATCACCAAATACAGCTTCCCACATTCCCACAATACCAAGAGCGCCAAGAATCAGGAACACACTCTTAATCCCAAGAGCAATCACTATATTCTGCATGACAATCTGTTTTGTCGCTTTTGCTACTTCAATCGCGTCCACCAGCTTAGACGGTTCATCTGTCATCAGAACTACATCTGCTGCTTCAATGGCCGCATCCGAACCAAGCCCACCCATTGCAATACCAACATCTGCACGGGCAAGGACAGGAGCGTCATTGATACCATCACCAACAAAAGCCAATTTGCTTTCCGGTCTCTTTTTACCATCTAAAAGCTCAACCTTTTCCACTTTTTGGTCAGGAAGCAGCTGTGCATAATATTCATCCAACTGCAATTCTTCTGCAACAGACTTCCCAATTTTTTCATCATCACCGGTAAGCATGACTGTTTTTTCCACACCGATATGTTTCAAATCAGAAATTGCTTTTTTGCTGTCCGGCTTTACTTCATCTGTTATCAAAATGCATCCGGCATATTGACCATCTACTGCTACATAAACCTTTGTACCAACTTTTTCACAGGTTGTGTACTCTATACATTCTGTATCCATAAGTTTCGTATTGCCAGCAAAAACTTTCTTTTCCCCTGCCATTACACTGATTCCATATCCTGAAATTTCCTTATAATCAGAAATCACTGACTGATCCATTTCTTTTCCATAAGCAGCAAGAATGGATTTTGCAATAGGATGGTTAGAAAAACTCTCTGCCTGGGCCGCATACTCCAGAACCTGTTCTTTTGAAAATCCATTTGCAGGCAGAATATCAGTCACATTGAAAACACCCTTTGTAAGTGTTCCAGTTTTATCGAACACAATAATGCTGACATTATTAAGCGCCTCTAAATAATTACTTCCTTTTACAAGAACACCTCGTTTAGATGCCGCACCAATACCTCCGAAGAAAGTCAGCGGGATTGAAATGACCAATGCACATGGGCAAGATACCACAAGGAAAACAAATCCTCTGCGAATCCACTCTGTCCAACCTCCACCAAGAAGGATCGGTGGCAGAATTGCCAGAATAGCTGCTAAGATTACAACCACAGGCGTATAATAACGTGCAAATGTAGTAATAAAATTTTCTGTTGGTGCTTTTCGGCTTGACGCATTTTCCACAAGATCAATAATCTTTGAAGCCGTAGATTCACCAAATGCTTTTGTTGTCTTAATCATTAAGACACCCGTCTGATTCATACAACCGGAAAGTGCTTCGTCTCCTTTATGAACACTTCTCGGAACTGATTCTCCTGTTAAGGCCCTTGTATCCAGCATAGAATCTCCATCCAATACCACACCGTCTAATGGAATTTTTTCACCAGGCTTTACAATAATAATCTCACCAATGGAGACATTTTCTGGAGATATGGTAATCAATTCCCCATTTCTTCTTACTGTAGCAGAATCTGGACGTATATCCATTAAGTCTGATATAGATTTTCTGGAACGCTTAACAGCCAATGACTGAAAAAATTCACCTACCTGATAGAATAACATAACAGCAACTGCTTCTGGATATTCACCAATGACAAAAGCCCCAATCGTAGAAACACTCATCAAAAAATGTTCATCAAATACACGCCCCTTTGAAATGTTCCTCACAGCCTGCCATACAACATCTCCACCAAGAATAACATAAGAAACAATGAGAAAAGCTAACTCGATAGGCAGTGGCACTTTCGCAAAAACAGTCAATGCCATACCAATAGCATAGATTGCTGCACCAATCGCTAAACGAACTGTCAACTTCTTATCCTCATTGTTATAGGATTCATTGGCCTCCTGCTTTTTTTCCGGTATATAAGATTCCTGTACAATTTCAGAAACTTCCACATCGGGCTCATGGCTGTGGACAATCGTTTCAATCTGACTGGCTATTGTATTTGCGGCAACTGGAGCAACATTTATTGTAAGCGTTTGCCTCATCAGATTTACCACTGAGGATTGCACTCCATCCAACTCTCCGACTTCTTTTTCAATTTTTGCAGAACAATTCGGACAATCCAAGCCCTTTAACAAATAACTCTTTGTAACGGGGATAATTGTTTCTTCCTGAACCTCCACATCAGGCTCATGGCTGTGGACAATCGTTTCAATCTGACTGGCTATTGTATTTGCGGCAGCTGAATCAACATTGATTGTCAGCGTCTGCTTCATCAAATTCACAACTGAGGATTGTACTCCATCCAATTCTCCGACTTCTTTTTCAATTTTTGCGGAACAATTTGGACAGTCCAACCCTTTTAATAGAAATATGCGTTTCATGATAATCTCCTTATAATTTGTTTAGTTGTTCAATTACTCAACTATAATATTAAAAAATATTATCTCTGCCAAAGATGCTCAAATCCCTTGTCAATAATCTCTTTCACATGATCATCTGCCAGCGAGTAGTAAACTATCTGTGCTTCTTTACGGAATTTTACCAGATTCGCAAGGCGTAATGCCTTTAACTGATGCGAAATTGCAGATTTTGTTACCCCCAGTAGCACTGCAAGATCACATACACACATCTCACTCTGTTCTAGAGCGTGTAAGATTTGTACTCTAGTTCCATCTCCAAATAGCTTAAACAAAGAAGCCAACTGGATATAATCATCTTTTGGCTGCATCTTGGATTTCACATCATTCACAATATCCTCATGAATTACATCGCAATTACAAATATAAGACGTTTTTGGCATATATTCACCTCCAAATAATAATAGTTGAACAATTACTCAACTATTATTATACTTATTTTTAAATTCATGTCAATAAGCTTATGTTAGTTCCCCATAAATTTTACAATTAAAATCAGCTCTTTATTCTTTTCTTAATCTTTTTTCCCAGTATACCGTTTTGGCTTTCTTGTCACACTTCCATCTGCATGACGTTCCACATTATCTCTGCTTGTTCCGGAATGTAATATCCAAGCTGAATCCTTACAGCTTCATACAGTTTGCTGACGGTAGGGAAACAGTAACGTATTCCGGTTCTGTCAAGAGAAGATCATTCTGAATTTCTTTTTGAACCAACTCCGAATAATGATTGTGTTCAAACAAAACATCCAAAAGAATGTAGAATGGCCTGTTATTGATCGGTGAATCATAGGTGAACTTAAAATGCTTTTTTTCGATATTGTTCTTTCCAATCCGCTTCTGTTCCTCAACATCCTTAAAAGGAAAAATCTCCGATGCACGATCTAAATACTTATCCAAATCTGTCCCTGGCTCGGCAATAATATCAATATCTGTGGATAACCGACGCGGATGTTCCATCAGCAACATAAGACAGGCACAGCCAATGATAAGTCCTATGATGCAACCCATGATAACTTAGAGGATGACACCCATCAAGATATCCACCAAGTTAGCCACCAAGATTCTACGCCGTCAGCAGTTAGGGCTGTAAATCCGGGCGTATGCCACATCCTGCGGATTGCGGATTTCTGCAATTTTCAGATTGGTTGTGATAATGACCGGAAGCCCGGACTTATACCACTCATCAATGACAGCGTAGACCTGCTCCAGCGCATATTCGGTGCTGCGCTCAATTCCCAGATCATCCAGAATCAGCAAAGAATAGTTGGAAAACGAAGCGATATACCGGTATCGCTCTTCCGAATACATGGCACCCATCTGGTTCAGGATTTTGGAGAAGTTCATCATCAAAACCGGAATGCCCTGATCCAGCAGCGCATTTGCTATACATGCTGCCACAAAGGACTTTCCGGTTCCGACATCTCCCCATAACAAAAGGCCAAGGTTTTCAGCCTTGACCTTTTTCCACTGCTCCACATAGCGTTTTGCCATCTGGATGTCCTTGTTGTCTTCTGCAACGCCAAAATTCCATTCCAGAATATGCTTTTCCTGAATCCCAGTTGCTTTCAGCTGCCTGATTTTACGCTTCCGCTCCACCAGTTCATCCTGGCGTTTCTTTTCCGCCATCGCTTCCTGCTGGCATCTGCAAAGGCAGGGAACAATCTTGTCTCTGCCCCAGAGCTTTACCCTGCACTGCACCGGAGTATGACAGTTCCGGCAATACAGCAGCCCGTCCACGCCCTGGTATTCCTGCTGTCCAGGTTCTTTCGCTGTAAAAAGCGAATCCAACGCCGCATTCAATACTTCAGGCACCATGTCGCTCATAGGCTGTCTCCTTCCTCAAATGTGTAGTCTGCCTTGGGCTGTGCCGCATCCAGCTGTTTGCGGATACCCTCAAGCTGCTCCCTCTCGGCTACAAGCTCCTGTGCCAGGGTGTAGATGACCTCCGGATGCTGAATCACCTGATCCAAAATGGAATCGCTCATATACACACCATGCTTTCGGATGGACGGGAGAACTTCATCAAACACCCAGTGTTCAAATCGTTCTGCCGATGGCAGCTTGCTGTGAACGATCAGCCGGTAAACATCGCCTTCTGTGATAAAGGCGATTTCAACGACCTGCTCTCCAGCATCCCCATACTGATTCACCTTCTGAACGACCCCCTCGCGTTTCGTTAGGGGGCCTCTGCAATGGCGTTTCACTGCGACGTAGGGATTTACATACCCCAACGCTTTCGCCACGTCACTTGCACAGAAGAATGTCTTGCCCGCCTCCTGCAACACGCGGATCGAACCAAACTCCTGGTTCTCGAACACCTCCGTCATCTGCCTCGACTGTCCGCCATGACTGCCCACATCGGTGTCATGGGTCATCTGATTGAAATCCGTCATACCTGTTACCTCCTACTCAAATTTGTCTCGCCGGATTTCGGGCGAAAAAAATAGGCCGTAAACCCATGGTAAACCCATCAAAATGGGCTAATTTGAAGTCAAATTTCCTCAAATTTTACCATCGGAATCAGGTGATTTTAGGCATAGAAAAAGCCCGGAAAATGTCGTATTTCCGGGCTTTTTTAGCATTATTAAGCTGTAGATTATCTCTTGCTGAACTGTGGTGCTCTTCTGGCAGCCTTTAGTCCGTACTTCTTTCTTTCCTTCATTCTAGAGTCTCTAGTTAGGAATCCTTCAGCCTTAAGAGCTGGTCTAAGATCTTCGTCAGCCTTTAATAAAGCTCTTGAAAGACCCTGTCTGATAGCACCAGCCTGACCAGTGTATCCGCCGCCTTCAACCTTAACTATAACGTCATACTTGTTTTCGTTACCAGTTAAAACTAGAGGCTGCTTAACATCTCTTATTAGAGTTTCATAGTTGAAGTATTCTCCAAGATCTCTTCCATTTACCTTTATATTACCTTCTCCAGCTACAAGTCTAACTCTAGCTACAGAATGTTTTCTTCTTCCTGTTCCGTAATATTGTACATTAGCCATTAATTAAATCCTCCTCTCGATATCCTACTTAAAGTTTAATTCCTGTGGGTTCTGTGCTGCATGTGGATGTTCAGCACCTCTGTATACTCTTAGTCTAGTCATCATTCTATCTCTAAGTTTGTTCTTTGGAAGCATGCCGCTAACTGCGTGTGCCACAACTTCTTCCGGCTTTTTCTCCATCATTTCCTTATAAGATATTTCCTTTAACCCACCTACATAACCTGTATGATATCTGTAGAATTTCTGAGTAAGCTTCTTACCTGTTAGTACTACCTTTTCAGCATTTACTACTACAACAAAATCTCCACCATCAACGTGTGGTGTAAATGTTGGCTTATTCTTTCCTCTTAATATTGTTGCTATTTCAGTAGCAATACGACCTAAAGTTTTACCTTCAGCATCAACTATATACCAGTCTCTCTTCACTTCAGCTGGCTTAGCTATATAACTCTTCATAAAGACCCTCCTTAACTTTTCACATTTATGTTTTTCTTTGAATATATGTAAAGTCCGGGGCATAGTGGACTTATTAACGCATTCTTATATATTTTACATCCATAAGGTCTAAAAGTCAATAACTTTATCCTATTTTTTCAATTAATATTATTTGCATAACTTTTTATTTTAGTGTTGACATTGTTAGTCTAGTAATATACAATGAATTTAAATCCTAGTATTTTACTCGGGTTTAATAAAGACAAGGAGACGACGTAAAATGAGAAATATTAAGAAAAAAATCGAATACTCAAATTCATACGGAGGAGTCTCTTCTTGTTGCTGTTGTTGCTGCCCAAGTGTATAAGTAGATAAATCTAGGCTAGACCACTTCTTTATTGTCAATATTGACAAAATCTAGGTGGTATAAATTTTTAGCCAATCGGACAACAATGATAGTAAAACAAGGGGTTTTTACTAAACTAGCATGTAAAAGACAAGGAGAATATAATAATGAAATCAAATGTAATAGATTTAATAGGAAACACACCAATAGTAAACATATCAAAAATTAATAAGAACATTTTTGTTAAACTTGAAAATAAGAATCCCGGTGGTTCTATAAAGGACCGTGCCGTTCTTGGAATGTTTTTAGGAATGGAAAAAAGAGGTCAGATAGGTCCTGGAGACAAGATTGTAGAAGCAACAAGTGGCAACACAGGTATAGCCACTGCTATGATAGGCAGGAGCAAGGGCTATGGTGTAACAATCATCATGCCTGATACAATGAGTCTTGAGAGGCGTTCTCTAATCAAGGCCTATGGAGCTGAGTTGATACTTACTCCCGGATCTTTAGGTATGCAGGGGACTATCGACAAGATGAATGAACTTCTTGCTACAGGCGACTACAAGGCCCTAGGTCAATTTGACAACAAGGACAATCCCGATTTTCACTACAAGACTACAGGACCTGAAATCTACAATGATATCAATGATGTCGATATATTTGTAGCAGGTGTAGGTACTGGTGGAACAATATCTGGTATTGGTAGATACTTAAAGGAAAAAAATCCATCTGTAAAGATAGTAGCCGTTGAACCTGAAACATCACCAATGCTGACACATGGAACTGCTGGACCTCATAAGATTCAAGGAATAGGAGCTAATTTTGTGCCTAAAAATTATGCAGCTGACATAATAGATGAGGTAATACTTATCTCTAATGAAGAGGCCTTCGATGCTGTTAGAGAACTTGGTAGCAAGGAAGGTATCCTACTTGGTATATCTTCTGGGGCAAATATCGCCGCTGCTAAAAAGTTGGCAGAAAAATATCCAGATAAGCAGATAGTTACAGTAGCCCCAGACGGAGCTGAAAAGTATATGTCAATGGAGATATTTTAATTAAGAGTTAGGAGTTTAAGAGTTAAGAGTTTATTAGTTTTTATTATGTTTGACGAGGTGTAAAAATGAAGTTAATAAAGAATATAGACTTTATATTGGAAAATGATGCCGCTGTTATGGGTGATGGTATAAAGTTTTTTTCTAGACTAAAGGTATTTATCATATATCCATGTGTACACGCATTGATAGGACATTCTATTTCGCATCCACTGCACAAGGCTGGATTTAAATTTATAGCTAGGTTTATATCCCAAGTGTTTAGGTTTTTCACTGGCATAGAGATCCATCCAGGTGCACAAATTGGTCACAGTATATTTATTGACCATGGTATGGGAGTTGTCATAGGTGAAACAGCCGAAGTTGGTAATAGGGTTGTCATATACCATGGAGTAACTCTTGGTGGTACAGGCCACCACACTGGCAAGAGGCATCCTACTATAGGTAACGATGTGTTCATAGGAACTGGTGCCAAAATACTAGGTCCCATTACAATAGGAGACCACACAAAAATCGGAGCAAATTCCGTTGTCCTAAAGGATATGCCAGAAGGGGCTACAATAGTAGGTATACCGGGTAAAGTAGTAAAAATAACACCGGTAACAGACCAAACATCTGACACTGCTGCTATAGACGACGCCTTTAAAATAGAATACAATATTTAGTAAGTAAATTTAGGTGGTTTATCAAGCCATTTAGACCAACCTAACAGTTATTATAAATTAGCAATCAACAAATTCGATAAATATATTAAGAAGCAGGCGTTTTTGATATGTACCCTCTTTACTGGACAAACCAGTAAGGAGGGTATTTTTATGCGATATAGTTATGAATTCAAAAAAGAATGCGTAGAACTATACAAACAAGGAAAGTGGATGGAAACACCAGAAGGTGTTAAACCTCGTACGTTTAGAGACAAAATTAGATATTGGAGCAAACTTGTAGATTTTCATGGAGAAGAAATCCTTAAACACAATGAACAGAATAAAAAGTGGAGTGCAGAAGAAAAGTTTAAGCTTGTATCAAAAGTATTAGCAGGAAATTCTTACGAAGAAACAGCACTTAAATCTGGAATAAATACAAATATTCTTTATCA